>CAZDHU010000154.1:0-16557 GCA_964505355.1 uncultured Myxococcaceae bacterium
GGATCAGCGCGAAAGGGGATCGAGATCGGGCGGGGCGGCGTGACGCCAGATGCCGTCGACGCGAAACTCGATCGCCGCGTAGGCCTCGGCGATGCGCGAGACGATCTGCGCGCGAGACGCGCCCGCCAGCACGAAGACGCCGCTTCGCGAGCCATGGTGGGTGATCGGAGCGAGCACTTCGCCGGGGTGGACGAACAGCTCGAGCTTCCGTGTCTCCGGCCAGCTCCGCACGAGATCGAGCCCGCGCACTTCGTCGAGTCGGCCCGGCGGCGCGAAGAGGTAGCGGTTGGCCACCACGCGCTGCTGCGACGGGCGCAGCGCGGCCCAGTCCGGCTCGTCGCCGAGCGCGATCGCGAGCGCCGCGCCGAGGTAGTCGACACCGGTCGAAAGCGGCACCAGCGACGAGGCGAAGTCGCCGCCTCCGAGACGCGCGGCCATCTCGATCAGCATCGGCCCCCGCGTTTCGTGGACGACCACGTCTCCCTTGGCGACGCCCCGCACGATGCCGAGCGAACGGGCGGCGCGGACGACGAGTGCTTCGACCGCCGCACGCTGCGCTGGCGCGAGGGCGCTCGGCATCCAGCCACCGTTCTCGAGTACGATCGGGTGACACGATACGGTGTCGGCGTAGTTCCGATCGGCGAAGCCGGGCGTTTCGGCGTGAGCTTCGGTGAGCAGCGTCTCCGTGCTGATCTGCAGGCCGGGGACGAACTCCTCGACCTGCACCTCGTCGCTGGTCGCTGCCGCGCGCGCGTCGGCGAGCGCCGCTTCGATGCCTGCATCGCCATGAACGACGCGCACGCCGCGCGAGCCCGCACTGTCGACGGGCTTGAGCACGACCGCCTCGCAGCGCGCCGCGCTGCGAAATCGACGGACGTCGTCGGGGGTGCGCGCGACCCCGAAGCGGGGCACGGCGACACCGGAGGCCGCGAAGCACTCGCGCATCCGCCGCTTGTGCGTCGCGAGCGCAGCGGTCTCGGGGTCGGGTCCGACCCAGCCGAACGCTTCGGCCACCGCCGCGACGACGTGCGGAACGTCGCTGCCCATCACGCTGACGCCGCGCAGCCGAATGCCGCGCGCGAGTAGATGGCGACAGTGTGCGACGAGACCCGGCACGTCGCGCGTGCTGACGATCGCCGGGTGATCGGCGATCGCGAGCCCGGGTGCCTCGGGATCGCGATCGACCACGACCGTCGCGAGGCCGCGAGCCCGCGCGGCCTCGATCAACGGGCACTGGTCGGCGCTGCCCCCGAGCAGCAAGACGGCGTCTCGTTCCGCGAGAGGAAGGGGCTCGGCGACGGTCATGCGATGAAAAGGCCTCCGTTGATGCCGAGCGTCTGGCCCGTCACCGTGGCGCCGGCATCGTCGCAAACCAGCGCGATCCACGCCGCCACTTCATCGGGTGTCGTGATGCGTCCGACCGGGATCGACGCGCACTTCTCGCGCCCGGCCTCGGTCGCGAGCTCACCGGCGATCATCTCCGTGTCGACCAGTCCGGGACTGACCGCGTTGCAGGTGATCCCGTCCGCGGCAAACGAGCGAGCGAGCGAGCGCGTGAGCGAGAGCAGTCCGGCCTTCGAGGCCGCGTAGTGCACCGCGAGCGTGCCGCCGGTTTGCGCGCCGATCGAGGAGAGATTGACGATGCGTCCCCAGCGAGCGCGCTGCATCGCGGGCAGGCATTCCTGTGCGAGCTGAAACGGGCCCTGCAGATTCGCGGCGAGCATCGCGCTCCAGTCGGCGTCATCGAGGGCCAGAAACGGCCGCTGCACGAGGCGCGCGGCATTGTTGATCAGCACGAGCGGCTCACCGAGCGCATGTCGCGTCTGGTCGACCAGCGCTCGCGCCGAAGCCCGATCACCGAGTCGATAGGGCCGCGCGATGGCGCGGCCACCACGAGAGACGATGGTCTGCGCGACCTCTTCGGCCTGCTGCGCACGCTCGTGATAGGTGAGCGCGACGGGATGGCCGCGCTCGGCCAGCCTCAGCGCGACGGCGCGACCGATGCCGCGGCTCGCACCGGTGACGAGCGCGACCCGCTCTGCCGCCCGAGCCGCGGTCATGGCCGATGCCGGGGCCACATGGTGTCGAGCGTTTGTCCGGCGAGAAGCATCGGCTCGACGTCGAGCGCAGGGTCGATCGGCACGTGAAGCAGCGCCGCGCCCGGTGTCGCGAGAAATCGCGCGATCAAGGCGCCGTCGGGGGCGCCCGCCGGATGCGTGAAGCCGTCGATGCCGTAGAGCCGCGCGAAGGCGGCAAAGTCGAAGGGCGCGCGCGCACCGGTCGAGGGATCCCGGCCGAAGGTCACGTTCTGAAACTGTGAAACGATCCCGAGCCGCTGGTTGTCGAGAACGGCCACCTTCACCGGCAGCCCGTATTCGGCGATCGTTCCGAGCTCTTGCATGTTGATCTGAAACGAGCCGTCTCCGACCACGCAGAGCACGAGATCGTCGGGACGGGCGAACGCCGCACCGACGGCGGACGGAAGGTCGTAGCCCATCGCGCCATGGCCGCCCGAGGTGAGCAGGCAGCGGCGCGGCGCATCGAAGGTGAGGTGGCGCGCCGCCCACTGCTGGTGCTGGCCGACGCCCGTCACGCACACCATCGCACGATCGGCCGTGGCCTCGTCGATCGCGCGCAGGATCGCTGCGGCGTGGCAACCGGCGCCGGCCGGAGAATCGTCGAGCGGCATCTCGCTGCGCCAGCGCTCGATGTCCTCCAGCCAGGCGGCGGTACGCCCCTCGCTGCTCGCCGGCAGACACTCGTCGAGCAGTTCGAGCGCTTCGCGCGCGTCGGCGTGAATGCACAGGTAGGAGTGAACGCGACTCGCCTCGAGTTCGTGACGATCGACGTCGATCCGCACCACGCGCCCGCGCGGCACGAAATCCTCGGTACGCGTTCCGGTCTGCCGCACGTCGAGCCGCGCACCGATCGCGACCACGAGATCCGCGTGATGGAGTGCGCGATTCGCCCAGCCGGTGCCCGTGTGCCCGATGTAGCCGAGGCAGAGCGGATGTCGGCCCGGCAGCGCGCCGACGCCCGGCAGACTGCTCGCCACCGGGATCTGCAATCGCTCGGCGATCGCGCGCAGCGCTTCGGTCGCGTGCGCCTGCAGAACGCCCTGGCCGGCGAGCAGCACGGGGCGCTGACTCTGGCGCAGCATGTCCGAGAGCGATTCGATGCGGCCCGCATCGAGTTCGGGCGGCGGCGATTCGAGCTTCGCTTCCTCGTCGTCGTCGTCTTCCAGCGTCTGGCGCTGCACATCCATCGGCAGATCGAGCACCACGGGTCCGGGGCGTCCCTCGGAAGCGATTCTCCAGGCGCGCTCGAAGGCCGGTGCGACCGCGTCGGGCAGCATCGGCCGCAGGCACGCCTTGGCGATCGGTTTGACGAGGTCCGGCGTGGGCACTTCTTGAAAGCCACGCTGCCGAACGTGCGGCCGCGAAAGCAGATCCGCGGTGCCGACCTGCCCGGTGACGACGAGCAGGGGAGTCGAGTCGTAGTGCGCATCGGCCACGACGGTGAGCACGTTCGTGACGCCGGGGCCGGAGGTCACCATCGCGACCTGCGGCTCGCCGGTGAGGCGCGCCTCCGCGAGCGCCGCGTATCCTGCGCCCTGTTCGTGCCGCGCCACCACGTATTCGATGCCCGCGTCGAGGCAGGCGTCGAGCAGCGGCATGATCGTGCCGCCCGGATAGAGATAGATGCGGCGTACACCGTGCGCGAGCAGGCGGCGCGCGAAGGCCTGCGCTCCGGTGATCGGCGCGGTCGCGGGCAGCGTGATCGCCGGCGGGCTGGCAGGGCGGGGACGCGGGCGCGCACTCATCGGGACTCCTCGCTGGCGTGTCGCACGAAGTTGCTGAACGCCCTCGGATTCTCGTAGAACGTGACGATTTCGGGCGCCGGGAGCAGGCCGAGGCTCTGCACGGTGGCGACCATCTCCTGCTGGAAGTCGAAGCTCGACACCACGACGACGTCGACCGCGAGCTCGACGAGGCGCTCCGGCGCAACGATCGGAAGGCCCTCGAACCGGCTTCCCTGCCTGGCGGGATTGCCGTCGACGACGGCGATCGGCGCCGCCTCGCGCAGCGCGGTGTGTGCAAACAGCGCCTCGGTGTGCGCGCCCGCTCCATAGACGGCGATCCGCCGCGATTCACGGCGCCAGCGCGCGAGATCGCGATCGATTCGCTCGCGCAGCCCGCGCAGAAACGATTCACGCTCGCACGCCCAGCGCTCGATCTCGGCGCGGGTTCGTTCGACGACCGGCGCGGCATTGGTTGCGTCGTCGCCGGCGGCGCCCGCGCGACCGAGCCAGCGAAAGGCGGGGAAGGGAAACTCTTCGTCGCAAAGCCAGCGCTCGAAGCCCGCACGCCGCGCGAGCCGGGACAGCGTGGCCGGCGAGAAATGAAAGAGATGATCGAAGGTGAAGAAATCGACCGCGCTTTCGACGCGCGGCCGGAGCACGTTCGGCACCTCGACGAACAGCGTGCCGCCGTCGCGCAACAACTTGCGACACCGCTCCAGCGTGCTGCGCGGATCGAGCACGTGCTCGAGAACGTGCGAGAGGACGACGAGATCGAAACTTCCGTCCGCCAGCGAAACGTCTTCGAGTCGTCCGGTGCGCACGTCGAGCCCGCGCCGGCTGCGCGCGAACTCGGCAGCCGCGACGCAGGGTTCGACGCCGACCCCGAGCGCGCCTTGCTCTTCGAACAGCTCGAGCAGATGGCCGTCGTAGCAACCCGCTTCGAGGACACGCAGGCCGAAGAGGTTGCCGAGCCGCTGATGCAGCCAGCGCAGCTGATCGCGCCGGCTGCCCTCGCCGGGGGTTCGTGTCCCGCGACCGTCGTCGACGAAGAGGTCGCGATGCTGTCCGGCATAAAAGCGAGCGAGCAGCGCGGGATCGGGCTGCGGCAGCGTCTGCACGAGACCGCAGGACGCACAGAGATGCGTCGCCACGTCGACGCGCTCGTCGACGGCCGCCGCGACCACGCGAATCCCCGGCTGCCAGTGAACGAGCGTGAGTTCCTGCGCTCCGCAGAGCTGACAGCGCAGCGTCGGCCCCATGCCTGCCTCCCCGTCGAACTGCCGCCCCGTGCGCACGCAGTGCGCTTTGCAACTCATCGTTTCGACGGACCCGTCCCTTGAGCCGGCCGGCCCACGAGCCCGGCGCAAGCCCGGCGACCGAGGCGAATCTTCCACCGGCTCTCAGGTGCGGAGGAGGGAGGCGAGGCGCGTGCCGAGCCGGACCGGCCCTCCGAGCGGGGCGGGGTCGAGTTCGAGCAGCCCCGGGGCCGAGACGACGACGAGGGTCGAGCCGAACTCGAAGCGCCCCCATTCTTTGCCCCTTGCGAGCTTCACCCCGGCCGCCCCGTAGTCGCGATCTTCGACGCGCCCGCCGTGGTTCTGCGTGACGAGCGAGTCGAAGCAAACGCGCACGCGGCCGACGAGGGTCGCGCCGACGGCGACGATGCAGAGGTCGGGCGGAGCCGCCGGGGACGGGTCGCCGTGTCCGGCCGCGAAGAACGTGCAGACGCGTTCGTTGCGCGCGAAGAGCGCCTCCACGCCCTCGACCCCGATCCGGTTGACCGGAAAGAGTGCGCCGGGGAGCCAGCGGGCACGCAGCACGCGCAGATCGCAGGGTGCGTGAAAGCGGTGATAGTCGCGCGGCGAGAGGTACAGCGTCGCGAAGTGACCGCCCTCGAATCGCGCCGCATCGCCGGTGCTGCCGAGCAGCTCGGCGAGCGCGTAGCTCCGTCCTTTCACCTGCAGCAGTCGGCCCGCGGTCACCCGGCCCGATTCGCCCCGCGCGCCATCGCAGGGCGAGACGAAGGCGTCGGGTGCCGGATCGATCGGCCGCACGCCCGGAGCAAGCGCGCGGGTGAAGAACGACTGAAGCGAATCGAACCGTTCGATCGGGTCACGCACTTCCGAAAAATCGACGCCGACGATGCGCCCGAATCCGCGCACGAGATGCGGCGCCAGCCAGGCCGGCCAGCGAACGTCCGCGATCCGGCCCGCGCAGCGAGAGAGCGCGTGCAGCGGCAACCGTGCGAGCACCGCGATCAGTGCGCGCAACCAGCGGGCGGTGGGCGGGGAGGCGTGATCCAGCTCGGCTCCGATCCTCGACGACCGAAGCCCGGCCCGGCTCCGCGTCGCGGGCCAGCATACGAACCCGCGGTCGCGGCCGATAGCCCGGGCGCGCGGATCCCGTGCGAGCGATCACCAGCGCGGAACGGTGCAACGGGGTGCGACGATGCCTTCGTCCCAGCCCGCGAGTTCTCCCTGCGCGAGGCGATGCGTTTCGAGCCAGTCATCGAGCGTGTGAATGTCGAGGTCGCCGGCCCGCGCGTCGTCGAAGCGAGTCGCCGTGATCTCCCACGGGTTTCCGTACTGCTGCAAACACGCTGCCGTCTGCGCCCAGACGGCGTGCGGCACGGACAGCGACTCGCCGTGCTGCGCCGCCAGCTCGACCGCGCGGTCGACGACGGCTGCCTCGCAGCGCGCGAAGTTCACGTTCAGATTGACGTGGACGTCGCAGGGAAAGTGTTCGACGAGGTGCTGGAAGACGGGCACCGACGGCGTCGTGTCCTCCGCCAGCGATTCGGGCCGGCGCAGCACGATGGCGCCCGCACTCGCTGCGATGCGCGCGACCAGCTCGCTTTCGGTCGAGACCACGATTGTGTCCACGCGGCGCGCCGCACGCAGCGTTTGAATGCCGCGCACCAGCATCGGAGTGCCTTCGAACGGCAGCAGATTCTTGAAGGCCAGTCGCTTGCTGCCGAGTCGGGCGAGGATCGATCCGACGACTCTCACCGGCGCGCGCTCGCACGCCGCCGCGAGTGGCCGGGGCGCGAAATCGCGCGTGCCCGCGCCATCCAGCGCATCCGCACGAGATCGAAACGCAGGTGGGCTCCGGCGAGCAAGAAGCACACGCAGCAGAGCGTCATTCCGAGCACCATCCAGTCGGCGGGGTTCATCGGGCGACCTCCTCCCCGGGGCAGGTCGGTCGTTCGGGCCCGGCGCTTGACGTGCCGGGCCGAACGCGCGCCGCGTTCGCCGCGCGTGGCTATGCTGCGCGGCCAAACGCAGGGAGGACGAAGGTGGGACCGCTCGAAGGCGTGCGCGTGATCGAGATCGCAGGCATCGGCCCCGGCCCCTTCGCGGCCATGATGCTGGCCGACATGGGCGCCGAAGTGCTGCGCATCGATCGCGCACAGAACGTTCACGGCGGTGATCCCGCCCATCCGCCGTTCGACGTTCTCAATCGCAGCCGGCGCAGCATCGGCGTCGACCACAAACATCCCGAAGGCGTCGAGACCGTGCTTCGGCTGGCGAGCAAGGCCGATGCGCTGATCGAAGGATTTCGCCCCGGCGTGATGGAGCGACTGGGTCTCGGACCGGAGATCTGCCTCGCCCGCAACCCCGCGCTCGTCTACGGACGGATGACGGGCTGGGGGCAGGCGGGGCCGCTCGCGCAGGCGGCCGGACACGACATCAACTACATCGCGCTCGCCGGCGCGCTCGATCCGATCGGGCGCGCCGGGCAGGCGCCGGTGCCCCCGCTCAACCTGGTCGGAGATTTCGGTGGCGGCGGCATGTTCCTCGCGTTTGGCGTGGTCTGCGCGCTGCTCGAGCAGCGCCGATCCGGTCGCGGGCAGGTGGTCGATGCGGCGATGGTCGACGGTGCGGCGGTGCTGATGGCGATCTTTCAGGGCATGCGTCGCGCGGGCTTCTGGCAGGACGAGCGCGGCACCAATCTGCTCGATACGGGAGCGCATTTCTACGACGTCTACGAGACCGCGGATCACCGCTGGGTGGCGATCGGATCGATCGAACCGCAGTTCTACGCGGACCTCTTGAAGCGAATGGGGCTCGATCACGAGCCGCTTCCGCGGCAGATGGACCGCGCTCACTGGCCGCAGATGAAAGAACGCTTTGCCGAGGTGTTTCGTCGCCGAACGCTCGCGGAGTGGTGCGAGCGCATGGAGGGTTCGGACGTCTGCTTCGCCCCCGTGCTGACGCAGGCGGAGGCGCCCCATCATCCGCACCTCGCGGCGCGCGGCACCTTCGTCGACGTCGCGGGCACGCTGCAGGCAGCCCCGGCTCCGCGATTCTCGCGGACGGCCACCGCGACGCCGACGCCTCCGTCGCACGCCGGCCAGCAGACGGACGCCGCACTCGCCGACTGGGGGTTCACGCACGACGAGATTCACCGGCTCCGGACGCAGAAAGCCATCGCGTGAGCGATTCGTGGAGCTGAACGGCCGGCACATCGTGGTGACGGGAGGTGCGAGCGGCATCGGCGCCGCGCTCTGCCGGCGATTCGCAGAAGAGGGCGCGCGGGGCATCGTGGTCGCCGATCGCGATCTCGAAGGCGCGGATCGCGTCGCGCGCGAGATCGGCGGGTTCGGGGTGCAGACGGACGTGGCGAGCGAAGACGCGATTCGATCGCTGGTGGCGCAGGCCAGCGAACGATTCGGCGCGATCGATCTCTTCTGCTCGAACGCAGGCGTCGCACTCGGCACCGGACAGGATCCGCTGCGCGATGGTCCCTTCGCCGGCGATGCCCTCTGGCGCGCGAGCTTCGACGTCAACCTGATGGCGCACGTCTACGCGGCGCGCGCAGTGCTGCCCGCGATGCTCGCGCGTCGAAGCGGCTGGTTGCTGCAAACCGCATCGGCCGCCGGCCTGCTGACCGATCTCGCGTCGGCCGCGTACTCGGTCACCAAGCACGCTGCGGTGGCCTTCGCCGAATGGCTTTCGATCCGTTACGGCGACGACGGCATCGGCGTTTCGTGTTTGTGTCCGCAGGGAGTGCGAACGCCGATGCTCGAAACGGTGGCCAGCACGGGCCTCGCGGCGCACCTCGTCGGGGATGCGATCTCCGCTGAAGCCGTGGCGGAGGCCGTCGTGCAGGGGCTGCGCGCAGAGCGGTTTCTGATCCTCCCGCACCCGGAAGCCGCCGCCTACTACGCGCGCCGCGCCGGCGACACCGACCGCTGGCTCGCCGGCATGAGGCGACTGCGCGCGCGGCTCTATTCCGCGTGACGAGCTGCTCGATCTCCGGTTCGATCCTCCGGGCCGGGCTGCGATACGGGCGCGCCGAAGTCGAGCGTGGCTGCGCCCGTCATTGCGATCGGTCTTCCGCGCGCCCCGCCGGGCGCATCAGTCCTTCTTGCGCCACCGAAACCACCAGCCGTCCATCGCGGGTGAAGATGGTGCCGCGGGCGAATCCGCGTGCGCCGGCCGCCACCGGGCTGTCCTGCGCGTAGAGCAGCCATTCGTCGACCCGGACGGCATGGTGAAACCAGACCGCGTGATCGAGGCTCGCCAGCATCAGTGGCCCGAGCGGGCCGCGCCGGCCGTGCGGCAGGACGACGTTGTCGAGCAGCGACATGTCGCTCGCATAGGTGATCAGACACTGGTGAAGAAACGGATCGGCGGGAACGTCGCCGCTCGCGCGGAACCAGACGAGGCTCGGCCCGCAGCGGGCTTCACCGCCGAGGAAGGTGGGCGGCAGGACGTGGCGCAGATCGATCGGTCGCGGCTCGGCCGCCCAGTCTCGCGCTTCGGCCGGCAGCAGATCTCCAGCGGCCTCCACGCGCTCGGTCCAGGTCGGCAGCGATTCGGGATCCGGCGCGTCGGGCATCGCGAGCTGCTGATGTTCGTAGCCTTCCTGCGGCGTGTGAAAGGACACCGACAGATCGAAGATCGCCTGCCCGTGCTGTCGCGCGACGACGTGACGCGTGACGAACGAGCGTCCATCTCGCAATCGCTCGACCGTGTAGATGACCGGCGTCGCGGGATCGCCGGGCCGAAGGAAGTAGCCGTGCAGCGAATGCGCGTTGCCGAGCGAAACCGTTCGGCCTGCCGCCACCAGCGCCTGTGCGGCCACCTGTCCGCCAAAGAGGCGAAGCCGCTGGCCCGGCTCGTTGCGACCTCGAAACAGATCGTTGTCGATGCGCTCGAGATCGAGGAGCTCGATCAGCTCGCGCAACTTCTCGGGCTGGGTGCGGGTCATCGTCGCGAACGATCCGCCGCAGTGTCGTGGTCGGTCGCGGGAGGTGTCTCGAACAGGCTCGTGCGCGCCTCGCGCAACACGCGCCGCGAGCGCGGATGCAGCAGCGGCAGCGAGAGCAACGCGGCCACGATCCCCCCCGCGAAGAGCAGCCCTTCGCCTTCGGCGATCGCGTTTCCGAAGTACGAGAAACCCGCTGCGCGCACGATCGATCCCGCCCCGACCGCGAGCACGAACGGCAGCAGCGCCATGCCGCTCGCGGCGGCGCCCGCCTGGGCGAGAACCGAGGGCCCAATCGGGTAGCCGCTCACGAGTGCGAGCAGGCCAGCGCCGGCGCCGGTGCGACCGATCGCGAGCAGCGGATGCCAGCGTGCCGGGACGTGCGCACGCAGCCGCTCGGGCCCCGCGCCGCGCACGAGTCCAAAGGCGCCGATCGCGGTCAGCGTGAGCCCGGCGGCGCCGTAGATCGAACCGCCGACGGTGCCGAACAGGAGGCCGGCGGCGGTGAGCAGCAGCGCGCCGGGGATCATCACGACCATCCGCACGGAGACCAGCGCCACGAACAGCGCGGGGCCCCACGGGCCGCCGCGCTCGACGAGGTCACGCAGCGAGTCGGGCGTCCATTCGATCCCGGCGTGTTCGCGGAAAAGAGCGCCGGCAACGACGGAAACCGCGATTCCCGCGACGACGTACTTCAGCGCGTTCGGGGCGCCGGCGTGCGCCGCGGGGGGCGCTGCATCCGGCGTCGCGCGACGATCGTTCGAGTCGTGCGGCTGCCTTCGGTCTCGGAGCGTCATCCTCGTCGCAGGTAGCACAAACTCGCTCGCCGCGGAGCGCGCGATCGAATCGTCTGCGGGCTTCCATCGAGTCGTCGTTGCCGATTTCGTGGGAGCCGTGGCGCAGCGCGGCGAGCCCGTACTCAAGCGCCCGCGGGTCACCGCCGATCGGCCCGGCGAGGGGGATCGGCATGGGGGCTGCCAGCGGCTCGCGCGCCCGCGACGTCGAATCGCTCGCGCCGGCGCCGGGTGCGCGGGCGCGACGCCGGCACGTTGCGCTGTCACCGAGACGACGTGCTGCTCGTGCGCGTGACGGATCTCGGTACGCCGCCTTCGACGTGCTCGATGGACGGCATCCGTTCCAGCGAGCGGTTCCGAACGGATGCGTGCTCTATCCCGCGCGCCGGCGCAGCCACGGTCGTGTGGCGTGGTTCAACTTCGAACTCGCCAAACGACTCGGCCTGATCGCGGCCGATCATCCCCACCGTCTTTCGGCGGCTCTCTCTCGCGCGATTCTTCGGACCTTCGCGATTCAGATCATCAACGAGTGGGACCAGGAGCACGGAACGCGGATCCCGGCCCGCGACCGGCTCGCCCATTCGTACATGGCCACGCGCTACCTGCAGTTGCAGCATCCCGGCCGGCGCGGCGCGACCTCGGGCGACGGACGCAGCGTCTGGAACGGCCGGGTGACGCACGATGGTGTCACCTGGGACGTGTCGAGTTGTGGGACCGGCGTGACGCGTCTGTGTCCGGCCACCGCGCAGGAGAAGCGCTTCTTCAAGACGGGAAATCGTCATGCTTCGTACGGCTGCGGAACGGCGGGCATCGACGAAGGATTCTCGGCCGCGCTGATGAGCGAGATTTTTCACCGCAACGGCGTCGGCACGGAGCGCGTGCTGGCCGTGATCGAGTTCGCGAACGGGACCGCCATCCACGTGCGCGCCGCACCCTGCCTGCTGCGTCCCTCGCACTTCTTCGTCCATCTGCGCCGGCAAGACCTCGTCTCGCTGCGTGCGATCGCCGACCTCGCGATCGAGCGGCGAATCGCGAACGGTCGCTGGCGCGGCGCGCTGCGCTCGCAGCGCTATGCGAAGCTCGCCGAAGACGTGGCCCGCGATTTCGGTCGGGCGACCGCCACCTTCGAAAGCGAATACATCTTTTGCTGGCTCGACTGGGACGGCGACAACGTGCTGCTCGACGGCGGCATCATCGACTACGGATCGGTGCGCCAGTTCGGTCTCTATCACCGCGAGTATCGATTCGACGACGGCCCGCGCTGGTCGACCACGCTGCCCCAGCAGCGCCGAAAGGCGCGCGGGATCGTGCAGTGCTTCGCCCAGATTCGCGACGCGCTCGAAACCGGAGTCCAGCGCCCGCTCGCACACTTTCGCCACGATCCCGTGCTCGGCGTGTTCGACGCCGAGTTCGAGCGCACGCGGCGGCGCTTGCTGCTGGCGAAGCTCGGTCTCGCGCCCCGGATCGCCGCCGCCGTGCTGGCCGAGGCGAGCCCCGCGATCGACCGCTTTCGGCGGGCCTTCGAAGTCTTCGAGCGCGCACGCTCTGCGCGCGGCCCGCATCCCGTGCCCGACGGCCTGTCGTGGAACGCGATCTTTTGCATGCGCGATCTGCTGCGCGAGTTGCCCGTGCGCTATTTGCGCGAGCTGCGCTGGCTCGATCCAAAGGAGCTGATCGCGCTGATGGCGTCGAGCTATGCGTCGCGCCGCGATCGCGCGGTGACTCCCGCCCGTGCGCGGCAGACGATCGAACTGCAGCGCGCCTACATGGCGCTCGTGCGCGTGGCCGCCGAGTGCACGAAAACGGACGTTCCGTCGCTTCTCGCCGACATCGTACGCCGCTCGGCCATCCTCAATCGCCCCGACCGAATCACGGGCGATGCGATCGATCACGCCACGGCTCGCATTCTGCGCCGGCGGCGCGATGGCCTTTCGGTCGACGCGGTCCACGCCCTGATCGAACACTTCGTCGCGCGACAGGATCGCTCTCCGCTGTCCGCCGAGGCCTGGCGCACCGAACCGCCCGCGCCGCCCGGACCGCCGGTGCGAAGCGCGCTCGAGAGTCTTTCGAAAGTGGTGCACGACTTCCGCGAAGGTCTCTGATCGCACCGATGGCGGGCCGGCCTATGCGCCCGCGCTGTCGCCCTCGGTGCCGGCGTCTTCGCGCGGAGCCTGCTGCACGCGAACCTCCGCGATGCGCGTTCCCGAGACGTCGACGACCGTGAGCAGATAGTCGCCGACCACCACCTGATCCCCTTTTCGGGGTGCATGGCCGAGGGTGTTGAAGGCGAGGCCGGAGAGCGTGTCGCCCGGCTCGGCGGGCAGCGTCCAGCCCGTCTCGCGATTGAAGTCGATCACCTTCACCCGGCCGACCGCCTGCTGGCTTCCGTCCGGGAGGCGACGGATCGTGAGCAGTTCTTCACGATCGAACTCGTCGCGAATCTCGCCGACGATCTCCTCCAGCACGTCTTCCTGAGTGACCATGCCCTGGGTCACTCCGAACTCGTCCTTCACGATCGCGAGATGCACGAAGGCACGCTCCATGTCGGCGAGCAGCGGCAGAATCGCCTTGCGTTCGGGCACCCGCAGAACGGGCTTCAGAATCGAACGCAAATCGATTCCGTTTTCGCGCGTCAGCTTCGCGAGGTCTTTCAGGTGCACGATGCCGAGGATGGTGTCGATCGAACCCTCGAAGATCGGCACCCGCGTGTAGCGGTCTTCGAGCATCTCTTCGAGGAGCTTCGAGGGAGGCGTGTCGATCGGAAAGGCGACGATCTCGGTGCGCGGCACCATGATTTCGCTGACCGTCATCTCCGCCGCGCGCGCTGCCCCCGCGATGATGCCGATCGGCGACCCCGCGCCCTCCGGCCCGCTGCCCGTCTCGAGTTCGCGCGCATAGCGAAGGATCTCTTCGGCGGTCGACAGCGGCGTCACCTCGTGCGCACCGCCGAGCCGGCGCAGCAGCGGATCGATGAAGAGATCGAAGGCGACGTGAATCGGTCGCATCACCTGGTGGATCAGATAGAGCGGAAGCGAAACCGCGTAGGCGAGCTTTCGCGGGATCCGCGCGGCGATCGCCTTGGGCAGAATCTCCGAGAAGATCAGCACGATGACGGTGACGACGACCGTCGAGACGACGAGGCCCGGTCCCTCGCCGAGCAATCGCACGGCGAGCGCGGACGAGACGGTCGCCGCGAGAATGTTGACGATGTTGTTTCCGATCAGAATCGTGATCAGCAGGCGCGAGGTGCTCGCCAGCAGTTCGCGCGCCGCGACGGTACCGGGACCGCTTTGCTGCGCGAGATCCTGTTCGAGCTCTTCGGCGCGCAGGCGCAGCAGGGCGGTCTCGCTGCCCGAGAAGAAGGCGGAGAAGACGAGGCAGATCGCGATCACCAGCAAGGCCGAGGCCGTTTCCATTCCCCCTCCGGTCGACCCGCGCACTCTACCCGAGCGGCGCCGATCCCGGGCCTTCACCTACTCTCGGGCCCGTGCCCTCCCGTCGTGCCCGATCGCTCGAACCGCTCGAACCCTCGCTGCTGCAGGCGCTGCAGCGAGGGGATGCGTATCCCGACGATCCCGCGTTCGGGCGGCGCCCAATCCAACATCTGCAGACCCACCTCTCGCACGTTTTTCTCGGTGAGGGTCGGGTCTACAAAGTCCACAAGGCCGTCGACCTCGGCTTCGTCTGCTTCGCGACCCGCGCGCTGCGCAATCGCGACTCGCTGCGCGAGCTGCGGCTCAATCGCCGCTTTACGCCGGATCTCTATCTCGGCCTCGCGCCACTCCGACGCGTGAAGCGGGGCGGGCGCCTGCGATGGACGGCAGGACCACTGCGTGATTCGCTCGCACGCGATCCGGGGGGGGGCGCCCCCGAGCACGCGGTCGTCATGCGCCGTCTGCCCGAGGGACGCGACCTGCGCACGCTGCTCGCACGCCGGCGCGTGCGGCCGGAACAGATCGACGCCGTGGCGCGGCGGCTGGCGCAGATTCACGCCACGAGTCGCGCGACCCATCCCGTGCGCACGACGCCGAAGCGCTGGCTGGCGCAGGTGCGGCGGCCGATTCTCGACAATCTCGAGAGCCTCGCGAGTTCGCTGGAGAGCGCGGGCGCGAAGCAGCGGTTCGTCTCGCCAAAGGCGCTGCACGCGCTGCGCGCGGCGAACGAGGCCGCGCTCGGCCGGCTTTCGCCGACGCTGATCGCGCGTCTTCGCGAGGGGCGGGCGGTCGACGGTCACGGCGATCTTCACCTCGAACACGTCTGGTTCGAACGCGACGAGAGCCCCCCGCTGCTGATCGATTGTCTCGAGTTTCGCGACGATCTGCGCCGGATCGACGCGGCGTCGGAGGTCGCGTTTCTCGCCATGGACCTCGCGTACCGCGGCGCTCATCGCTTCGCCGCGCGCTTCCTGCGCCGCTACGCGGAAGCGGCCGACGACTTCGGGCTCTACGCGGTGGTCGATCTCTTCATCGGATATCGGGCGGCCGTGCGTGCGAAAGTGGCCGCGGTCGCGGCCGCCGATCCGGCCATTGCGCAGCCGCAGCGAAGCGCCGCGATCGTCAGCGCGCGTCGTCATCTCGGGCTCGCCGCCCGTGCGCTTCGGCCCCGCAGCGGCGGGGCGGTGATCCTCACCTGCGGCATCGTCGGCACCGGGAAGAGCAGCGCCGCGCGCGTGCTGGGCGATGCCTTCGACGCGCCCGTGATCGCCACCGATCGGGTGCGAAAGCGCGACCTGCGACGCCGGCTCGCCTACGGGCGAAAAGGGCGCGATCGCGTCTACGCCGGGATCTTCGAACGCGCGGCTGCCGTGGTCGGATCGGGAAGGCCCGTCGTGCTCGACGCCACTTTCGACACGGCGGCGCGACGGGCGAAGGCGCTGCGCTTTGCGCGCGCACTCGGCGTGCCCGCGTTGCTGCTGGAAACGAGGTGCGCTCCCGCGACGACCCGGGCTCGCCTCGCCGCGCGGCGGGTCGCGGGTATCGATCCGTCGGACGCAGGGCCTGACTTTCACGCGGTGCACGCGGCCTTGTTCGAGTCGCCGCAGGAGTGGCCTCGCGCGCGAAGAGCCGTATTGCGCACCGACGTGCCGTGGCGGGCCGAACTCCGCGCGATCGCGACCGTGTGGAGGCGGGCGCTTCATCCCTGACGCCACGCGCGTTCGCAGCGCGAGCCCAAAACGTCGACTGCCCGCCCCGCGAGTCGCACTCGCAGAACGGGCAGCCAGAAAGGACCTTGCAGCGAGAGGCGGATCAGGCTCGCTTGCGGCGGGCCATGAACCCGAGACCGCTCAGCCCGGCCAGCAGCATCGCGTAGGTGCCGGGCTCGGGAATCGCGGTCACGTTCAGCGTGCCGGAATAGGACGAGGCGACTCCGCCGCCCGCACCCGTCAGACCCGTCACGATCAACTGCAGCGGGCCGGTCAGCGAGAACTGCGCGGGCGTGAACGCCGCCTCGATGACGCCCGTCGGGCCGAGCGTGAGCGGCAGGCCGTTGAGCGAGGCCGACGTGAAGTCGATGTTCTGCCCGGCGGTGAATCCGATGGTCACGATGCTCGCGTTCGCCAGCACCGCGCCGATCACGTTGGTGAAGTTGAAGGTGTCGGTGAAGGGGAGGCTATCGGTGTGCAACGCCCCGAAATAGGTCGCGCCACCCGTCACCGTGATCGAGTTGGTGACGTCATTGGCCATCGCGCCGGTGGAGAATCCGACGATCGCGAGAGCTACGGCAAGGGACTTCAGCTTCATTTCGCAT
>CAZDHU010000155.1:0-1575 GCA_964505355.1 uncultured Myxococcaceae bacterium
CCGCGCCGGCGAGGTTTTTGATAAAGACAAATTGCCAAGTGCAATGACTAGAGCGTGTTCACCAGATTTGAGAAGATGTTGCCGATGGCGGGACCGAGCAGCGCCAGAATGACGATGACGACGACCGCGACCAGCACCAGAATCAGGGCGTATTCCACCAAGCCCTGACCTTCTTCGCGTGGCATGTACAGCATCCGGTTGTTCCTCCTTTCCTCAGAGATGTGCATGTGAAGAGAGTGTCTTACACACGCGTCAAAAGTTTATCACAGACTGATGTAATCTTACCCCTCTGACGATTGTCATGAGCTTTTGACAATCAGTTAACCGCGCCTTAAAATCCGCCACAATAGGCGTCCTTCGGCAGGTATGCGATAGGCGCATCTGCATAAATTGAGCCGTTATTTTGAGGAGTTCCCAATTATGAGAGAGTATACGACGGACAAATTAAGGAACGTGGCGTTTGTCGGGCATCAAAGCTCTGGCAAAACCTCGCTGGTGGAAGCGTTGTTATTTAACACCGGCGCGATCACGCGCCTCGGCAAGATCGAGGAGAAAAACACCGTCTCGGACTGGGAAGATGACGCCAAAGAGCGCGGCTTATCCCTCTCCACCTCTCTCGTCCCCGTGGAATTCAACGAAACCAAAATCAATGTGCTGGACACGCCCGGCTACACCGACTTTCAGGGCGAAGTCAAAAACGCCATCCGCGTCGCCGACTCGGTGCTGGTCGTGGTCGATGCGGTGTCCGGCGTCGAGGTCGGCACCGAGCTGGCGTGGGGCTACGCTGAAGCCTACCAGCAGCCGATCATCGTCACGATCAACAAGATGGATCGTGAAAACGCCAATTTCGAGAACGCGCTGAACAGCCTGCGCGAGCATTTCCCCGATTACAAGTTCATCCCGGTGATGATCCCGATTGGCGCAGAAGCCAGCTTCAAAGGGGTCGTCAACCTGCTGACCATGAAAGCCTACTACGACGCCGGTGCGGATCGTTCTGACCTGCCTGCTGACATGCAGGATACGGCGGACGCCGCGCGCACCGTGCTGGTCGAAGCCGCCGCCGAAGCCGACGACGCGCTGATCGAGAAGTACTTTGCCGAGGGCAACCTCACCAACGACGAAATCCGCGACGGGATGCGCAAAGCCGCCCGTGATGCTTACCTCAAGACCGTTCCCGTGTTTGTCTCGTCCGGGACGAAGAACATCGGCACCGTGCCGCTGCTTGAAGCCATGATCGTCTACGTCAGCCCGCCGTCGGATCGGCGCGTGCAGGTGCGCCAGCCGGATGGCGAACTGGGATTCCTGACCGCGCCGCAGAAAGACGAGGGTCCGCTGGCGGCATACGTCTTCAAGACGAGCAACGACCGCTTCGTGGGCACGCTCAACTACTTCCGCATTTTCTCCGGCAGCGTCACCAACGAAACGCGCGCGTGGAATGTGGCGCAGGGCGCAGAAGAGCGCTTCAACTCACTCATGCTCATGCGCGGCAAAGAGCAAATCCCCGTGACTAAGCTGCACGCGGGCGACATCGGCGTGGTTGCCAAGCTCACGCGCACCAAGACGGGCGACGCCTTC
>CAZDHU010000156.1:0-7828 GCA_964505355.1 uncultured Myxococcaceae bacterium
CGACTTCGGCGCGGAGGTTGCGCCGAAGTTGCCGGTTCTCCCCCCGGGCAATGAAATTTCACGCCCGAGTGGTGCCGCCGGCTGACACCAACGCCTTGCTCGAAGCCACTCATCTGCGGTCTGTCTCGCCCCGGAGACGAGGCGTCGCGCGTTTCGTGCCCGGTACGAGCGCCGCGGCGCGGGGGGCGGGACGCACCGTGAACGATGTGAAGCGCCGCGCGCCGGAATGAAGCGCGCAGGTTCGAGAAGCGCAGACTCGAGAAATGCAGACACGGGAAGGGCGGGGGGATCCCCTGCCGGGCTGCCCGCTGGAGGAACCGTCGATGTCGTCCTGGTCCCGATCGCTCCGTTCGTTTGCCCTTGCTCTCGTTGCGCTGGCCGCGAGCGCGCACGTCGCAAGTGCCGCCACTCTCTCGGTGACGGGCACGATTCCGGGCCTCGGCTCGGCCAACACGATCAAGTACACGCTCGATCGCCCCTCGCCGCTGCCCGACGTGACGAACAACGTCTACGTCGTCGGCTTCCAGGGGACGCTCGACGGAGTCGCCGGCACCAGCTTCTGCGTCGACGTGGTCAACTCGCTCGCCGTGCCGGGCACGTTCAACGCGACCATCGAAGCGCTTTCGGCGCCCTACATGGAAGCCGCGCAGATCGCGCACCGCTGGGCGAACAACATCGGCGAGATGGCGTCGAGCCTCGGCATTTCGATCGCGGACGCGGCCTCGGGCGTACAGCTCGCGATCTGGAGCAACGTCTTCGATCAGCCGGCGACGCTCGGTGCGATCTCGTTTGCGCGCGCACGAAGCGCGGGCGAAGAGCTCGCCTTCACGCGTGCGAATGATTCGAGCTTCTGGAACGGCACCGACGGCACCGTTCTGCTGCGACTGACGGACGCGACCGGCGCGGTGCGACAGGGCCAGATCTTCACGCCGAGCGTGCCCGAGCCGACGGGCTTCGCGGCGTTCGCGCTCGGCGCGCTCGTCGTCGTGACGAAGCTGCGCCGGCCGACCCGAGGCTGACACACACGGTTCCATTCCCGAACCGAACGCCCCGCTTTCTTCGCTTCGGCGAGGGAAGCGGGGCGATTGCGTTCTGGCGCGCGTCGCTACGGTGAGGGCCGTGACGCCTTCCGTTCCGCGACCCGCGCTGCCGATCGACGCTGCGATTCCCGATGCGCTTCGTGCGCTCGCGGAATCCCGCACGCTGGTGGTCGAGGCCGCGCCAGGCGCGGGCAAGACGACGCGGCTACCGCTCGCGCTGCTCGAGCACGGCTTCGCGACTCACGGAGAGATTCGCGTCCTCGAGCCGCGTCGCATTGCGGCCCGCGCGGCGGCACACCACGTCGCCGGCCTGCTCGGCGAATCCGTCGGCGAGCGCTGCGGCTATCGCGTGCGCTTCGAGGCGCAGGCCGGGCCGCGGACGCGCCTCGTCTTCGAAACGGAAGGCCTGCTCGCGCGCGTGCTGCGCGACGATCCCGATCTACTCGCGGCCGACGTGGTCGTGCTCGACGAAGCACACGAACGCCACCTCGCGACCGACCTTGCCCTTGCGCTGCTGCGGCGCGCACAGGCGAGGCGTGCCGCGACGGATCGACCGCTGCGCCTCGTGTTGATGTCGGCGACGATCGATGGCGCCGCGATCGCACAGGCGCTTTCGGCGCCGCTGCTGCAGGTGCCCGGGCGGCAGCATCCCGTTTCGATCCGTCATCTCGCACCGGACGAACTGCGTCCGCGCGGTGCGGGAGCGCCGCATGCACTCTCGGCGCTGGTCGCCCGCGCGGTGCGCAGCGTGTTGCGCGAATGCGCGGACGGCCATCTGCTCATCTTCCTGCCCGGCGCGCGAGAGATCCGCGAGACGGGCGAGGCCTGCGCCGCGATCGCTGCGGCCGAGGGCCTCGAGGTCTGTGCGCTGCACGGTGAACTCTCGCTCGCCGAGCAGGCGCGCGTGCTCGCGCCGTCGGTGGCGCGGCGTCTCGTACTCGCGACGAACGTCGCGGAAACCTCGCTCACGATCGACGGTGTGGTCGCCGTGATCGACTCGGGCCTCGCCCGCGTGCCGGAGTTTGACGCGGGAAGCGGCCTGCCGCGGCTTCGACTCGCGAAGGTGGATCGCGCGTCGTGCGCGCAGCGGGCGGGGCGCGCCGGGCGAACGCGCGCGGGACTCTGCCTCCGGCTCTACACGCGCGAGGATCATGCGGCGCGTGCCGAGCGCGAGCGGCCCGAGATCGCGCGCCTCGATCTCGCGCCGCTGCTGCTCGATCTGCACGCGGCGGGTGTGCGTGATCCTGCCGCGCTCGACTGGCTCGACGCGCCGCCCGCCGCTGCGCTCGTGGCGGGAGCCGTGCTGCTCGAACGGCTCGGCGTGCTCGATGCGAGCGGAGCGATGACCGAGATCGGCCGCTCGTGTGCGCGGGTTCCCGCGCATCCGCGCATCGCGCGCCTGCTGATCGAAGCGCAGCGGCTCGGCGTTCCGGAGCTCGGTGCTGCCGCTGCCGCGCTCCTCGCCGAGGGTCGCGGCAGCGCATCGCGCGCAGGGAACGCAACGCTCTGGACGCGCTGCGATCTCGCGCGCGAGGCCGAGACCATGCTCGCGGGGCGCAGCGCGGGCGTCTCTGCTCACCTGCGCGCGGTAACGCGGCAGTTTCGCGCGATGCTCGCTGCGGAGCCGAGCGGTTCGCGGCCGCGCGCGCGCAGCGACGAAGGCGCCGCGTCTGCGAGCAGCGAGAATGATGCAGCGGTGCGTGCCGCTGCGGACGAAGAGTCTCTGGCTCGGGCGCTTCTCGTCGCGTTTCCCGATCGTGTCGCGCGCGCACGAACCGATGCGACGGGCGAACGCACGCTCGCTCTCGCGGGCGGCGGCAGCGCAACCCTCGCGCGAGAAAGCGGCGTGCGCGACGCCGAATGGATCGTGGCGCTCGTCACCGAAGAACGCACCGAGGGAACGCGCGGGCGGCGAGTCCTCGTGCGAAGCGCCGCCGCGATCGAACCGGAGTGGCTGCTCGAAGCCTTCGCCGATCGGATCGAAGAGCGCACCGAACTGCACTTCGATGCCGTGCGCGAGCGCGTCGAGGGACGCGCCTCCATGCGCTACGACGGCCTCGTCCTCGACGACACACCGCTGCGCACGCTGCCCGCCGAAGCCGGTGACGTCCTGCGCGACGCCGCACTCGCCGCCGGCCCGTCTTCGTTCGTCGATCCGCCGGGCGCACTCGAAGCGTGGCTCGCGCGCGTTGCCTTCGCGGCGTCGATCGACCCCGCGATCCCGTCCCTCGACGAAGCGGCGGCACGCACCCTGCTCGCGGAACTCTGCACCGGCCGCGGCCGTTTCGCCGAACTGCGCGAAGCCGATCTGCTCGGCCAGCTCGAAGCGCGCCTGGGTTCCGCGGCGTCGCGCCTGCACTTGCTGGCGCCGTCCTCGGTGGCGCTCGCGGGCGGACGCAAACTGCGCGTCCACTACCCGCCCGGCGCGCCGCCCTTCGTCGAGTCACGCCTGCAAGACTTCTTCGGCAGCGCCGACGGACCTCGCATCGGCGGCGGCCGCGTGCCGCTCGTGCTTCACCTGCTCGCCCCGAACGGCCGCGCACTTCAGGTGACGACCGACCTCGCCGGCTTCTGGTCTCGCCACTACACCGAATTGCGTCGCGCCCTCGAACGCCGCTACCCGCGCCACGCCTGGCCGGAAGATCCGCTGCGCGCAACGCCTCCGGCGCCGCGGGTGGGGCGACGGGGGGTGTGAGGAAGACGGAGCGCGCGGTTGGGTGCCTCACTCCGGCAACTCCGGCAGTCCCGGCTCGGGCTGCACGCCGAGGGAGTTGAGGGCCATCGAGACGAGGTTGTACTGGCCGACGGCGAAGATCAGGTCGAACACCTGCTTCGTGTCGAAGTGCCGGGAGAGTGCGGCCCAGGTGGAGTTGCTGATGAACGCGTCGTCGTGCAGTTCGTCGGTGGCGCGGAGCAGGGCGCGTTCGGCGTCGCTCCAGCCCGGCGCGTCGGGGCCGGTGGGAATGCGCGCGATCTCTTCTTCGGTGAGGCCCGATTGACGCCCGATCACGACGTGCTGGCCCCATTCGTAGCCCGAGCGGCAGAGCCAGCCGATGCGCAGAATCGCGATCTCGCGGTCGCGCGGCGAAAGCGTGGAGTGCGCGAGCACGTGGTTGCCGAAGACGAGCCAGCGCTTCAGCAACTTCGGATGGTGAGCGATCGTGCGAAAGATGTTGAGCATCGGCCCGTTCCCAAAGCGCTGGCGCGTTTCGGGGTCGAGTTCGGCGTCGGAGAGCGGGGCGAGTCGCGGCCGGTCGAGTCTCATCGGATCCTCCTCGGGCCGGCATGCTACCGGCCGCGTTCGATCGTGCCGGCGCGGTCGCCGGGAGTATTCGATCAGGGGTGCGCCGGCTCGCCGTCGGCGACCGGGGCGAGTCGCACGGCGATCGAGCGCGAGGTGTCGACGAGCAGGCCGACCCAGCGGTCGCGGATCCCGTATTTCTCGCGCAGCCGCGTTCGGAGCTTCGCGTGGGCCGTGCCGTCGTCGAGCGGCTCGGCGCGGCGGCGTCGCCGGACGCCGTCGACTTCGATCTCGAGAACGGGGTTTTGCTGCACGTCGCGATACCAGCCATTCTCCGGTGTGCCGGCTTCGATCCAGAGTTCACCGTCCGCTTCGACGTACCAAACGTGCGTCGAGCGCAGCGCGCCGGAGGCATCGCGCGTGCGGACGATCGCGACCCCGCCCGATTCGAGCGCCGCGAGCGTGATCGCAACGAACGCGAACGCGATCGCGAGAACGCCGAAGAATGCGCGACGCATCGCTCAGGATCCCTCGCCAGCGACACCGTTCGGTGTCGCACCCACCGGAGTCGCGAGGCCGAGCACCGCGTCGTCGGCCGCGAGCGTTTCGAACGAGCCCTTGCGGATGTTGGAGAAGGCGAGCTCGGGCAGGCTGAAGACGATGCCGCGCGTCGCGCGGTCGAGCAGCCGGCCGCCGTCGAATGGAGTGCTCAGCAGGCCCGCGAGCGAGCCGCCGAAGCCGACCAGCAGGTTGGCGAGCCCGTAGAGCGGGCGGGCCGCGAAGGCGTCGTCGGTGAAAAAGAGAAAGAGCGAATCGTCGTCGTTCGCCTGGTAGATCGACGAGGTGAGCACGCTGCGCTCGCCGGCCGTGCTCGCACCCGCGCGTTCGAGGTCGGCGAGGCGCTGGCGCCGGAGTGCCGGTAGCTCGCGCGTCGAACCCACCTTCCAGTGCGCGAGCACGGCGGCGAAGGCGCGGTGCGGAACGAAGTGGAAGCCACTTCCCGCGTCGACGAAGCCGCCGAGTCTCGTCTTCGCTTGCTGCGCGGCCCGCGCTCTCTCGTCGTCGGTGAGAACGCGCGAGGTGCGGCCGATCAGCGAGGCGTCGATGATGCGAAAAATCTCCGTCACACAGTTCCGTGTCAGTAGATCGTAGTCGTAGTCCGCGCGAAACCGGCGTGCGTTCGCATCGGAATCGAAGCGGAGACGCTCGGCGGCGGCGCGAAGTCGCTCGGGCGAGGCCGCGGGCAGCGCGAAATCGCTGCGCACCGCGCGGCGCGAGGGGAGGAGCGGGCCCGAGTTGACGCGCAGCGAACGTCGCCCGGCGAGCGTTTCTTCGAGTTCGAGCCAGCGATTAATGGCGCCTTCGAGCCGCGCCCAGGGTCCGCTCGCGAGTTCTTCCGCCGAGGTGCTGCGGGCACGCGTCGCGGACGACGCGCGAACGGCCTTGCGGGCCGCGACGAAGGCGGCATACGCCTCGCTGCGCAGCGATTCGGTGTGCGCGTCGTCGGCCGCGAGATCCTCGCGCGAGAGCAGATCGTGCTGCGCCGCGAACGCGTCGAGGACGACGAGCCGGCCGCTCGCGAGCGAGCGATCGATCGCGCAGAGCCGGGCCAGCGCGACGAGTACCGCGAAGCCTTCGCCGGCCTCGGCGCGAATCGCGGCGTTTGTTGCGCGCTCGATCCACCGTTCGCGCTCCGTTTCGAGTGCGGGGCGATCCTCGTCCGAGAGCGCGAGCTCGGGGGCATCGGCGTCTCGCGCGGCGTCTTTGCGAAGAGACGGAGCGATCCGCAGCACGTCGAGTGCGGCGAGCATCTCCAGCCGGTCGCCGTGCCGTCGCGCGAGTGAGCGCGCGTGAACCTCGGCCGCGCGTCCTGGCCGCGGATCGGGCGCGCTGTCGAGCCCGGCGATCTGCGCGTGCAGATCGCGCGCGTGCGCGTCGAGAACGGATGCTCCCGCGCGCGTGACGACGCGCCGCGCGACCTCGCGAATCGACCGTGTCTCGGTCTCGGGGCCCGGACGCAGCGGCGCCGCGCCGTCTTCGAAGAAGAAACCGAGTCCGTCGAGTGCGATGCCCGGGGCCCCCGGCTCTGTGTGCGCCGCCGCGTGCTCACGGGCGACTGCGATTTCGGCCAGTCGCTCGAGCCAGGTCGCGTCTTCGCGCGCGGTGGACACGCGCGCGGCTGCGGCTTCCTGTTCGGCGAAGTAGCCCTCGAAACCTGCGCGCAGCAGATCGCGGGTCTCGCGGCCGACGTCGAGCCGTGCCGCGCGAATCGTGCGATTGCGCCGGTGCGTGTAGAGACGCTCGAAGCCCGCGACGTCTTCCCGGTAGAGACGCAGCAGGCCGCCGGTCTCGAGATGAAAGTGATGGACGACGTCGTCGATGCGCAGTGCGACGTGACCGCCCGCCGCGCCTCCTTCGTTGGCATCGATCCAGAGATATTCGACGACCGGCGGCGAGTCGCCGGGCTGCGCGGACGCGAGAGGCACGGCAACGAGCGCGCTCGTGAGCAGCACGCCGATGCGGAGGGCGATCTGCACGCGTTGGTGAAGGTGCGATGTCACGAGAGCGCCGAATCGTCGGGCGCAGGCGTTGCCGCGCGGTCGTCGAGTGCGCGGAGCGCGCGCCGTTCCGCGAGCCGGGCGGCGAGCGCCGCGTGCGAGGCGCGCGTCAGCGGATAGCCGATCGTCGCCACCGACCCGACCGCGAGACAGAGGCCGGGCGCGAGAAAGGTCATCCAGCGGATCGCCTCGCGAACCGTTTCGGTTTGCGTGCTTCCCTTTTCGAAGCCGAGCACGTCGAGCAGCGAGAGCACGACGAAGACGCCGAGCGCGCCGGCGAGTTTTCGAAAGAACGTGAAAAACCCGTTGTAGAGGCCGTCGCGGCGTTCACCCGTCATGTCTTCGTCGGCGTCGATCACTTCGCCGAGCATCGCCCATGGCATCAGGTCGACGGCGCAGTAGCCGAGCGCCGAGCCGCAGGCGAGCGCGACCACCGCGCCCGTCGACCAGCCGGGATCAGCGAGCAGGAAGAGAAAGCCGGCGCCCATCCACATCACCGAGGCGACCGCGAAGACGTGATGCTTCTCGCGGCCGCGCGAAAGGCGCAGCCAGAACGGCAGGACGAGGACGACCGTGAAGAGGAAGCCCAGCATCACGGGCTCGAAGTCCGAGGAGCGGCCGAGCCAGAACGTGACGTAGAGAATGAGAAGTGCGCCGGTCAGGTCCATCGCGATCCGACCGGTCAGAAAAATCACGAGCAAGCGGCGAAAGGCGGCGTTGCGCGACATGAGGCGCAGTCCGTCGCGCATCGACAGATGTTCGGGGGCGCGCTGCAGATCGGGACGCTCGAAGCTCACGCGGTGCACGAGGATCCAGGGCGGGGCGAGCGCGAGGCCGACGATGCCGCCCGCCATCGCGAACCCCGCGGCGCCGCCGCCGAGCGCCTCGGCGAACGGACGGATCGCGATCGCGACGAAGAGGCCGACCATCGAACCGAGATTGCGGTCGGTGCTGAGCGCCGTGCGCGCGTCGTAGTCGAGCGCCATTTC
>CAZDHU010000157.1:0-2944 GCA_964505355.1 uncultured Myxococcaceae bacterium
ACCGACTTCGCCATCGACCAGGAGGTGAAACGCGAATCGGTGGTCGCTTCGCCGAAGGCGCGTTCGAAGACGATCCGATCCCCCTGCAGCACGAGCAGGCCGGTGGTTTGCGTGCGCGTCAGAAAGTCGGACGCGCCGGCCGGAAGGGCGTCGAGATCACTGTGATCGACCTCGATCGTCTTCACCGCCACCGGCACCGCGAGGCCGAACTCGTTCGACGATTCGACCTCGACGGCGGCGAGCTGCGCGAACGCTCGTGGCCGCGCCGGCGTGCGTTCGAACTCCGACACGGTCGCGCCACGGGACACGACGCGAGCGGGAAACACGCCGTCCATTTGCCGGAAGTTGCGCGCCGTGCAGCCCGGCGCGACCAGCGTGATCTGATGCCAGAGGCTCGGCCCGGGGCCACAGGCGCCGAGCACGAGCGCACAAAGGGCGATGCACGGCATGAACCGTGCGCGAGGCGAGCGCGGGGAAGGGGGCATGGGGGGTGTCGACCGGCGCGTTCAGCCGCCGGAAACGATCTCCGTCACGATGCGTCGCGTCCCCCCGGCCGCGGCTGGTTGAAGGGATTCGATCTCGGGCTGCGAAGCGATCAGCTTTTCGAGCTTCTCGCGTGTCGCCGCGTCGAGGTCGACGAAGCGCAGCACGCGTTCACCGCCGCGATCGAGACGGAGCACCTGCGCCCGAATCACGATCGGTGTCTCGCTGCCCCCGTGAAGCGCGAGCGACAGCGTCTGCCCGGGCGCGAGTGCGGAGCAGGGTTCGATTCGCAGCGCGTTCATCGAGACATCGCGGGCCATCAGAACCCGCGCGACGTCGTCGCCGAGCGCGACCACGCGGCGCGGGAAGGCGTGTCGATCGGCGCGGCGACGATTGCGCGGCGCGCCGGAGTCCGGGGACTCGATCGGTTCCGGCCAGCGCTCGGGACCGACGCCGTGATGGCGCAGCAGCGCATCGAGCTTCGCGCGTACGACCGCATCGACGCGTTCGAACGTGATGCCGACTTCGTTCCATGCGGGCGTTCCCGCGGCCGCGTCCGCGGCGACGACGCGCACCACCCGCCCCCGCAGCGAGAACTTCTCGTCGCTCTCGGCCTCGGGCAGAAAGAGCTTCACGACGCTCTTGTGCGGAAGCGGTACGGGCGTGAGCACGCGGCAACCGGTCGGCGACGCTTCGATCAGCGTCGCTGCCCGGCGGCGAAGCCCGGAGCGATAGGTGACGCGCACGCCGATCGCGATGCGACCGGTCGTGCGCCGTTCGGGGCCGCGGTAGAGCAGCCGCGAAAAGAAGAGTCGCAATGCTTCGGGATGGACGGGACGGCAGACGAGGTAGTCGATCCCGGCGCGGCGCAATGCGTTGCGCGTCGTCCGCGAGCGATTGTCGATCACCGCGACCCGTGCCACCGACCGCGCGCCGGCCGGACCCCGAGCGATCTCGAGCGCGCGGCTGCCGCTCGAGATCACGATGCTGCCCGGCGGAAGCGACAGCGAAGAAATCTCCGACGGAGAAACGAAGGTGACCTCGATGCCCGGTTCGCCGACCGCACGGGCCACGTCCTGCAGCGTGCCGTCGTCGATGATCACGACACGCGGAACGATCGATCGGGTCGTCTCGGCAGGGGCGCTCACGAACCTCGCATCGGAGTGCCGCACGAGGGCCTGAAGAAACCCGTTCGCAGCCCTCTCGAATGCGAGTTCGTGCGAGTGGGAGAACCGGTGGCTTCCCGCCTGGTCGCGCGCGCAAGGCGCGCGTACGTTGCCGGCCTGCTGCGCACCGAAATCGCCGGTGCAGGCGACGCGCAAGACGCGCGCAGCCCGAGCGCCGGCGGAACGCGAAGCAAGCGGTCGAGCGGCGAGCGCTGCGATCGATGGGAGTCGGCACCGTGAACACGCGCGAGGCGATGAACACGTCCGTCACACGGCGACACGGGCTCCGGATGATCCTCGCGCCGATCTCGCTGCTCGTGATGAGTTTCGCGTCGATCGTTTGGATGGCCTCGACGAGTGTGCTGCGGCCGCTGCACTACCACCCCGGGGCGCCGGGCGGTGCACTACCGGCCGTGGACGACGCACCGCAGGACGGCGGGATTTCGGTGCTCGAGCGCTTCGACGGGCTCGATCGCGATCCGTCCGCCGCGCTCGGTCTCGCTTTCGACGACGTGAGCCTGTTCACGGACGGAGCCGCGACGCTGCGGGGCTGGTTCGTGCCCGGTTCGCGCAGCGCGAAGACCGCGATTCTCACCGTGCACGGGGCCTGGCTCGATCGGCGCGAGTTTCTCTCCCGTCTCCCTTCGCTGCACGAAGCGGGCTATCCGGTGCTGCTCTTCGATTGCCGCGGACACGGTACGAGCGACGGTGCACGCAGCGGGCCGAGTTTTGGCCCGCGCGAGGCGGCAGACATCGTCGCGGCGGCGCGCTGGCTGCGTGCCGAACGTGGTTTCGAGCGGGTGATCGTGTTCGGCCAGTCACTCGGCGGCGCGGCCGCAATCGTCGCGGCGGCGTCCGATCCGGCCATCGACGGGGTGATTGCCGAGAGCGCGTTCGCGCGCTTCGGTGCGATTCCCGGCGTACCGGCGTTCTTTGCGAGCGCCGTGATTCGCGTCGTCGACTGGCGCGCGGGCGTCGCGCAGCGGATCGATCCGATCGACGTGGTCGCGAAGATCGCACCACGACCTTTGCTGCTCGTTCACGGCAGCGCCGATCGTGTGACGCCCGCCTCGGCCGCCGAAGCGCTGTTCGATCGCGCGGGCGAACCGAGGACGCTCTGGCTCGTGCCCGGCGGCCAGCACGATCGTCTGGCGCACGACGCGCGCGACGCCTATCGGGCCACCGTGCTGGAGTTCCTCGCTCGCCACGCGCCGCTCGACTGACGGGCGCACGCATCGCCCCGGCAACCCGCGCGCCCGGAGTGACGCCGTGCGCTGTTCGATGGATCAGCGCGA
>CAZDHU010000158.1:0-8297 GCA_964505355.1 uncultured Myxococcaceae bacterium
TCGCGCGCAGCGCGGCGTCGGATCATGGCGTCACGCTCGATCGCGCGCGCCACCCGTGGGGCCACGCCCTGCCCGTGCGACGTCTCGCGCGTGTAGGTGGCGACGCCCTCGCTCCCGCGCGCCGACGCTGCGACCAGCGCGACGAGACGCGCAGGCGCCGGCGCGAGCGCGATCTCGTCCGGGCCGAGCCCCGGCGCCCACGTGTACCGTCGCCCGCTCGCGTGCAGGCTCGGCGGCGCAACGACGAACCCGCCATCGCACTTCGCGTCGAGGCCGGGGTAGCCCGGCAGCGCGCTGCGGCTCTGCACGCGGGGGGCGCCCGGGCGCACGAAGTAGAGATGCAGCCCGCCGCCGCCGGTCAGCACGCGGGGCGTCGCGGGGAGCGCGCCGAGACGCCGCTCCAGCTCGACGAGCGATCGGTCGCCGTCGTGTCGGGGGTCGACGTCGAGCACGAGTAGTCCGCTCGCGCGCCCGGTGCGGATGCCGAGGTTCGCGTCGGGCCAGCGCGCCGACCATCGACGGACGGTTGTCTCGTCGATCGTCGCGTCGTCGTGCCCGCGCGGCGTGCGCGGATGCTTGCCCCGCGATTTTCCGCAGTCGGGATTCCGGCACGAGCACGCGCCGGCTCGCACGCTGTGCAACGGCAGCACGGGCCACCCGCGGGCCGCGTAGCCGAGTGCCGCGTCGAGATTCGCGACGCTCATGATCGCGCCTCCCGAAGCGCGCAGAGACGCTCATCGAGGCGATCGAGCCGGCGCGACGCGGCCGCGTGTCGCGGCAGCACCGGGCCACTGAATGCGCCGTCGAGCGCCAGCGCGCGCAGTAGACGGCGACGCGCGGTCATGAGCGCGCGCGCCTCGATCCGATCCGCAGCGCGTCGCAGGGCGGCAGCCAGCGCGAGCGAGAAGCCGCGGCGCCGCGTAGAGTGGGTCGCGTCGTCTTTTTTTCGTTCGATTATGCGCCCGGCCCGAGATCCACCTCGGCCGGGCGCTTCGGTTCGCGGGGTCATCGCGCGTCGCTCGTCGACGTGCGCTCGCCGTCCCGAAGCCACCGATCGAGATCGGCGACCGCGTACACCACGCGCGACAGCCCGCGCGGGCGGCAGTACCGCGGCCCGCCGCCGCGAATGCGCAGCGACTCCAGCGTCCTCCGCGAGATCCCGCAATATCGGGCCGCAGCCCGAGTGTCGTAGTACGCCGGCGTCACCTCGCCGGCCGTCGTCGTCGATCCCATCGTGTCCCTCCGTCGCGCCGCGGCGTGCGGCGCATCGACGGGGAGCGTGGCGCAGCGCCACCGAATGCGTGCGCGTGGCGTCATTCGCTCGCTTATCGCGCGGCAAATAGAAGGGTTGCGCGGCAGGCCCGTGCGGTCGGGCTCTTCGGGTTGCAATCCCTGGCCGCGTCGTGTTCGGATCCTACTCGGTCACGTTCGTGCTCGTGCTCGCTCGCTCGAGGCGTCGGCAACCTCGCAGGCGTGCGCTTTCAGGCGTTCCCTCTCCGCAGCGGGATCACCTTCGCGCGTGCAGCGCCGATCTCGGCGATTCGTTTCGCCGTGCGGTTCACGCCCGCGCGAACTTCGTCTTCGGTGTGGTGGATGTAACGCTCCGTCGTCGCGAAGCGTGCATGCCCGACGGATCGCTGGATGATCGAAGGCGGCACGCCCAGCGCGGCGGAAGTCGAAATGAACGAGTGCCGCAGCTCGTGCACGCGCACGCCCGGAAGGCGTGCGGCGCGACGCACCAGCTCCCACGGCTTCGAGAGCGAGATCGGGCCGTCACCGCGACGCGTCGGGAATACCCATTCGCTCGTGCGCGGTAGCGATTCGAGCACCGCGAGCGCCTGCTCGGGAATCGACACGTCGCGCGGCCCCGTCTTCGAATCGCGCAGGTGCGCAACGCTGCGATTCGGGTCGAAGTCGAGATCACTCCAGCGAAGCCCGAGCACCTCGCCGCGCCGTGCCCCTGTGTAGAGAAGAAGCCGAATCGCAGCGGCAGCCGCGGCCGGAATCATCGCAGCACGACGAGCGCCGTCGGGGCTCACGAGCTCGTCGAGTGCAGAGTGGAGCCGCTGCAACTCGTCGTCAGTGAGACGACGATCGCGCGGTCGCTCTCCGAAGCGCTTCACGCGCGAGACAGGATTCGATCCTTCTGGCCGCAGGCCCCACTCGATTGCTTTCGCGAAGAGGATCGAGAGCAGCGCGCGCACGCGATTCGCCGAGCCCGGGCTCGCTCGCAGTGCGTGCACCAGCGCGGCCACGTCGTCGGGGCCGATCTCCGCGACGCGATGCGATCCGAGCACGGGCGCAACGTGCTTCGCGTAGCGGCGCCGATCGGTCGCAGCGCTCGACGCCTTCAGGTGCACGTCGGCGTGTTCCGCGCAGTACCGCTCGAATAGTGAATCGAGCGTCGGGCTCGCGCGGTCGCGGTCGCGTGCGGCCAGCGGATCGACGCGCCGCACGACGTCTCCGCGGAAGCCTTCGGCGAGCTTCCGGGCCTCGTCGACCGTGACGTCGCCGTGCCGGCCGAGGCGGATCCATCCCGCACGCCCGGCGACGCGATAGCGGAACCAGTAGGTTCGAACGCCTGCCGGCGTGACGCGCACGCAGAAGCCCGCAAGGGCGTCATCCCACAGGCTCGCGAGCCCCTTCGCCGGCGGTGCAACGGCTTCGACCGACCGCTTCGTGAGGCGCCGCTTTTCAGCGTTGCGGCGCCTGCTGCGCGTGCCCGATTCGGTCATCGACGCCCCCCTTCGCTCGTCGGCGCCCACCGTGGGGATTACCGGCTGTACACCGCCATACACCACGGGACACCATTTTCGATCGAATCGGAGCGTATTTCGTGGGGCTGGAGCGTACAAGGCTCGTTTCCCCGGCCACCCGCAGAAAGCCGGAAACGCTAGCTTTTTCGTAGACTAACGTGCTCTCTCGTACAAGATCGTATGGAGGCGGCGCCCGGATTCGAACCGGGGATCAGGGATTTGCAGTCCCATGCCTTACCACTTGGCTACGCCGCCGAACGGCGCGCAGGCGCGCGCCGGGTGGGGAGAGTTAGACCGGTGAGGCGAGGTCGTCAATCGCAAAGCTGCGTGCGGAAAACTCGACTCGAGGCCGGGCGACGGCCGCACGCAGGCGATCGCGCGCCGGCGAGAGCGTCGTGCCGGGCAACCCTCGACTTGCGTGGTCGTGATAGGCTGCGGGCGTGACGTGGCTTCTGGTATTTCTCGGCGGCGGGCTCGGCGCGATCGCGCGCTTCGTCCTCGCGAGCGCCGTGCAAGGCGCGAGCGACGGCGGTTTCCCGCTGGGCACGCTGGTCGTGAATCTCGCCGGTTGCGCGCTGATCGGCGTTCTCGGCGGTGCGCTCGCGGCGCGCGGCGTGTTGCCCGCGGGCGCGCAGCTCTTTCTGATCCCCGGATTGCTCGGCGGCTTCACCACGTTTTCGGCCTTCGGCCTCGACGTGATTCGCCTGTGGGAGGCAGGGCAGGCCGGTTTTGCCTCGATCTACGTGCTGGCGAGCGTCGCGGGCGGCATCGGTGCGGTGGCGATCGCGGCGCGGATTGGGCGCGGCCTTCTGCCCGTGTGATCGTCACGCGTTCACAAACGTCGAGAACGCGCGTCTCAGCTCTCGTCGGCCGGGAAGATTCCGAGCAGGTCGTAGCGATGCCAGAGCACGACGCGTTCGATGCTCGCGCCATCCGGCCCGCGGTAGACCCACTTCTCGTTCCAGCGCACGCCGTGTTCTTCGTGGGTTCGAGGGTCGTTCACGCTGCCGATCTGATCGGTCGGCGCACCGTGTTCCTTCCAGACTTCGGCGCGCGACCGCGTGCCGCTGCGGCTCATCGGTCGCACTCTCCGCCGATCATGTTGATGAAGTCGAAGGTGGGAATCAGATCGGCGAGCAAGAAGCCGCGCACCATCGACGGCAGCACCTGCAGGTTGATCAGACTCGGTGGCCGGCAGCGCACCTTCCAGGGAACGGCCGATCCGTCGGAGACGACGTAGAAACCGAGCTCGCCGTTCGCGCTCTCGATCGCGTGATACGCCTCGCCGGCCGGAACGCGCGGCCCCTCGGTGACCGACTTGAACTGTTGGATCAGTTCTTCCATGCGACCGAACACCCTGCCCTTTGCCGGCCAGCGAACCCGCGGATCGTCGATGTTGACGGGGCCCGCGCCCGTCTTCTCCAGCCAGTCGACGCATTGCTCGACGATTCTCAGGCTTTCGTGCAGTTCGGCGACGCAGACGAGATAGCGATCGTAGTTGTCGCCGACCGAGCCGACCGGGACGTCGAAGTCGAGCCGATCGTAAACGAGATACGGCTCGTCCTTGCGCAGATCGAGCGGCACTCCGGCGGCGCGCAGCAGCGGTCCGGTGACCCCGTACGCGATCAGTTCGTCCTTGCCGGCGACGCCGGTTCCGAGCATGCGATCGACGAAGATGCGGTTCGCCGTCACCACGCCGTCGAAGTCTTTCATCAGTGCGCGAATCTTCCCAATGCTGTCGCGGCAGCGCCCCGGAAAGTCGGCCGGCATGTCGTGCTTCACGCCGCCGATTCGGACGTAGTTGGACGTGACGCGAGCGCCGCACAGCATTTCGAGCAGATCCCACGTCAGCTCGCGCGACTCGATCCCGAACAGAAACGGCGTCATCGCCGCCATTTCGAGACAGGCGGCCCCGGTTCGCGTCAGGTGATCGGCGATCCGCGCCAGCTCGCCCGCCATCACCCGCAGATACTGGCAGCGCTCCGGCGTCTCGACACCGATCAGCTTCTCCACCGCCATGCAGTAGGCGAGGTTCGCGAGGATCGCGGAGTTGTAGTTGAGGCGATCCGTGTACGGGATCGCCTGGTACCAGGTCCCGCTCTCGCATTCCTTCTCGAAGCCGCGATGCAGATAGCCGACCTGGGTATCGAGATCGACGATCGTCTCGCCGTCGAGCTCGATCACGAACTTCACCGTCCCGTGGCTGGCCGGATGCGACGGCCCCATGTTGAGGATCTGATGCTCGGTGTGGAAATCGTGCTGAAGATCGTCGTCACGCGTTTCCGGCGGGCGTTCGGTGAGGGAATGCCGTTCGGTCATCGCTCAGTTCCTCGGCCCGACGAGCGGCTGGCGTTTCTCTTTCGGATAGTCCTTGCGCAGCGGATGGCCCTCGAACTCTTCGTAGAGCAGGAGGCGGCGCAGGTCGGGATGACCTCGGAACCGGACGCCGTACAGATCCCAGACTTCGCGCTCGAGCCAGTTCGCGGAGGGCCAGACGGGAATCAGCGTGTCGACCTCGCAGTCCGCTTCGTCGATCCGGACCTTGATCCGCACGCGATGCCGCCGGGAAAGGGAGAACAGGTGATAGACCATCTCGAAGCGCGGCGACGCCGGCAGATGATCCACGCAGGTCAGATCGGCCAGCATCTCGAACGCCGTGTCGGGTGTGTCGCGCAGCAGGCGCATCACCTCGATCAACCGGGTGCGTTCGACGATGGCCGTCGCGTCGCCGTGTTGCGCGTGCGTTTCGAGCACGGCGTCGGGCAGCGCATCGAGCAGCCGCTGCAACGCCACCGAACCGTGGCTCTCTTTCACGACACAGTTCCTCCCGCCGGCCGGCGCGTTGCGGGGGCGTGGGGGCGATCGTATTCGCGGCGCAGAAAGCCGATCCGACGCTCGAGCATCGCTTCGGGCACGAGCAGATCCTTCTTCGAAAACAGCAGCGAGCCACGATCGTAGGTCGCGATCTCGACCTCGCGGCTCATCACGATCGCCTCTTCCGGACACGCCTCTTCGCAGAGGCCACAGAACATGCAGCGCGACATGTCGATGTCGAACTCGACCGGGTAGCGCTCGATGTGGGCCGTATCGATCTCGCCGGGAACGATCGTGATGCAATCGGTCGGGCAGGCGAACTCGCAGAGCCCGCAGGCCACGCACTTCGACTGGCCGTCGTCGAGCTGCACGAGAACCGGCATCCCTCGGAATGCGTCGGCGTGGTCGACCCGTTGTTCCGGATACTCGACCACGAAAACCTTCTCGCGACGCCCCGAGACGAGGTCCGCGAGATTCCGAAAGAAGCGCTGGCTGGTGAGTCGCAGGCCATGGAGAATCGCAGGCAGATACAGGCGCGAAGCCCAGCTCGACGCCTGACGACGATCGACGACGAACACTTTCCCCGGCATCGCGGCGCAGCATAGGAGAGGCGCGCTGCGCGGGCCAGCAGGAGCAGCCGCTTAGACGCGATGAATTTCGACCGTTTCGGCCCGTCCGGGCCGGGCGAGTCGCTCGGCGTGATAGCTGCTGCGCACCAGCGGACCCGACGCGACGTCGCGGAAGCCGAGCGCGCGGGCTCGAACCGCCCAGGCATCGAACTCGGCCGGAGTGACCCAGCGCGCCACCTCTCGATGCGCGGGCGAAGGCCGGAGGTACTGGCCGATGGTCAGCAGCGCGACGCCCGCCGCTCGAAGATCGGCGAGTGCCTCTTCCACTTCGGCATCCGACTCACCGAGGCCGAGCATGATCCCGCTCTTGACGGCCACAGCGGAGCGAAGCTCGCCCGCTCGCCGCAACAATGCGAGTGATCGCTCGTAGCGCGCGGCCGGTCGCACCGCGCGCTGCAAACGCGAGACGGTTTCGAGGTTGTGGTTGAGCACATCGGGCCCGGCCGCGAGCACCGTTGCGAGATCCGCCTCGCGGCCCTTGTAGTCGGGGATCAGCACTTCGATGCCGGTCGCCGGAGACGCCGCCCGCAGGGCCGTGATCGTCGCGGCCATCTGCGCCGCACCGCCATCGGGCAGATCGTCGCGCGCCACGGCCGTCACGACGGCAAACCCGATTCCAAGCGCCGCCACCGCCTTCGCCACTCGCTCCGGCTCGAGCGGATCGAGCGGAGCCGGCCGCGCCGTCGGAACGTCGCAAAAGCTGCAGCGCCTCGTGCAGTGGTTGCCGCAAATCATGAAGGTCGCGGTTCCGCGCGACCAGCATTCGCCGAGATTCGGACAGGAGGCCGACGAACACACGGTGTGCAGCCGCTCGCGCGAGGCGATCGCGGCCACCCGGTCGAGCTCCGGCGTCGCGACCACGCGAACCCGCAGCCAGGCCGGACGCGGACCCGGCCCGCTCATCCGAGCCACGCCTCGAACGCGCTCGCCACCCGCTCGCGGGCGTGCGCGAAGAGCACCGTCGCCGCGTCGCCGACGCCGTCGATCCCGCGCTCGCGTGCGAGCGAGGTCATCGCGACGTCGTGCAGGCCACAGGGCACGATGGTTTCGAAGAGCGAGAGATCGTTGATCACGTTGAGTGCAAACCCGTGAAAGCTGACGAAGGCGCGCAGCCCGACGCCGATCGACGCGATCTTTCGCGTTCCGTCGCCCACGAACACACCCGTTCTTCCCGGCCGGGTGATCGAGGAAACGCCACACTCACCGAGCGCCGCCATCAGTGCGGCCTCGATGCCGCGCAGCCATCGCGAGACGTCGGCCGCCCCGCGCGCTTCGAGATCGCAGACCAGATAGCCGACCAGCTGACCGGGGGCGTGCAGCGTCACGTCACCGCCCCGGTTCGCCTCGTGACACTCGATGCCGCGGGCGGCGAGTGTCGTCGCATCGGCCACGACGTGGGCCACGCGCGCGCACCGACCGAGCGTGATGACCGCGGGATGTTCGAGCAGAAACAGCGTGTCCGGCGCCGCGCCGGCGCGTACGGACTCGACCCGTTTGCGCTGCATTTCGAGCGCCTCGACGAAGGGCACGAGACCGCTGCGTTCGATCCGAAGCTTCGAGTCGGCCACGTCGGATCACCCGGGGGGCTAGAGATCGAACTCCGCTGCTTCGAGCAGTTCTTTCACGCGATGCAAGAACCCGTTCGCGGGTGCGCCGTCGACCGCACGATGGTCGTAGGACAGCGCGAGATGCATGATCGGACGAATCACGATCGCGTCTTCTCCGTCGACCGATCGAACGACCGGACGCTTCACGATCTCGCCCATGCGCAGGATTCCCACCTGCGGCTGGTTGATGATCGCGAAGCCGTAGAGATTGCCGAAGCGACCGGGGTTCGAGACGGTGAAGGTGCCGCCCTTCAGCTCGTCGGCCGAGAGCTTCTTCGAGCGGGCACGCGCGGAGAGATCTTCCACCGCCTCGGCGAGCCCGGCGAGCGAGAGACGATCGGCGTTGCGGACCACCGGCACCGTCGAGCCTTCCTGCGCGAGGATCGCTTCGATCACACCCGCCGCGGGGGCGGGAATCTCGGCATCGACCTTGTCGGTCGTCACTTCGACGATCGGTTGATCGCGCTCGACGCGATCGCCTTCTTTCACCA
>CAZDHU010000159.1:0-7531 GCA_964505355.1 uncultured Myxococcaceae bacterium
CCGACACGCGTCACGTTGGTTCCGGCAACCCGATTAGATCGCGCGCGAAGCGGGCCGCAGCAGAGCGAACAGCGTGATGATCGCTCCGAGAGAGCCCGCCCAGTCGCCTGTGCGGGCGTAGAGCGTCTCGCCGTCGAGGCCCGTCACCTCGCCGCGCAGGTTCTCGCGGGTCAGCAGGCCCGTTCGAGCGACGATGCGCCCGGCCGGATCGATCAGTGCGCTGATTCCGCTGTTGGTGGCCCGAATCACGAAGCGGTGATGCTCGACGGCCCGCATCCGCGCGACGGCGAGATGAATCCACGGTTCGGCGGAATCACCGAACCAGGCGTCGTTCGCGAGCATCGCGAACAAATGTGGCTGCGCGCGTCGTGCCATCCGGCGCACGAAGGACGAGACGGCCGCCTCGTAACAAATCGGAGTCGCGATCCGCAGTCCATCGAGCGTGAGTGGCGGTGTCTCGCTCGAAGCGCCGAAATCCTGTGCGTGCGGAAAGAGGCGATCGAGTCGAAACGGAAGCTGTTCGGCGATTGGGACCAGCAGGTTCTTGTCGTACGACTCGCGGATCGTGCCGTCGCGCTGAACGAGCAGCGCGGAGTTGAAGACACGGCGCCGGCCTTCTTCGACGCGGGTCGATGCCGCACCGAAGAGAAGCGGCGTGTCGTGGTCGCCGCGAATCAGGGTTCCCGACACCGGAAAGGGGCCCTGGACGCCGCGCGAGTAGACCGTCTCGGGCCAGACCACGAGATCGAGTGGTCCCGCCGCCAGCAGCTCGCGCGTTTGCGCGAGATGTCGCTGGTAAAGCGCCTCGGGATCGCGCCGCTTCTCCAGCACGCCGGCGTTGGCCTGCACGATGCCGACGCGCAGCGAGGGCCGCTGCGCGATGGCTCGATCGAGTTCGCGGATCCGCCACGCGCCGTAGCCGGCCGATCCGCCGATCGCGATCAGCAGGGCCAGCCAGCTCGCTGCCGGACGCGAGCGCCGCCCGGCGAGCCAGCATCCAGTGTCGAAGAGCGCGGCATTCACGAGCAGTGCGAGTGCGGTGGCCAGCAGCGGGCCGCCGAGATCGACGATCTGCACGAGCAGCGTGTGATCGATCCAGACATCACCGAGATGGACGGGAAAGAGCTGCGGATAGCGCCACTCGATCAGCAGCAGCGGCGCGATGCCCGCGATCGCGACCGGCGCGCCGCGCCGGCGTAGTGCTCGGTAGAGCAGGGCGTACAGCGCGTAGCCGAAGGCGAACCAGATCGAGTGCGCGAGCCAGAGCCCGGCGCCCATGCGCATGCTCCCGCCGAGAAAGACGTCCACGAGGCGCCAGAGCCATGCGTAGCCGCCTGCATGGGCGACCCAGCCGAAGACGAAACCCGCGGCGGCGAAGGCCCGGCGCGACTCGTGCGCATCCTCGAGCGCGTGCCAGAGCACCGCCCAGGCGACGAGGGCACAGGGCCAGAGACCGACGCCCACGTAGCCGAGAAAGAAGAGTGCGCCGCCGAGAGCGGAGAGGGCCGTCGTTTTCGCCGCTCCGGCGGCGAATCGACCGTTCGACCCACTGCGGCCGACGGATGCCCGCCGGGACATCAGGGGGCCGCGGCGTCCGTGCTCTCGGCCGTCTGCGCCGCTTCGTTCGCCGCATTCTCCTCGGCTTCGATCGCGCGCTGCTCCGCCTGCCAGGCCTCGCGCGCCGAGTCCTGCTTCTTCTTTCGATCGAACGCTTCTTGCAGGCGCCGGGGCGTTTCGTTGATTCGCGCGAGGTGCATGCGCTTCGCCACGTGCAACAGTTCGAGATCCTGTTCCGTCAGCGTCTCGCCGTAGTGGTCGAGCAGGTAATCGACGAATCGCACGTAATCGCTCGAGCTGTGCATTCGCTCGTCGTAGTAGGCCCGGATTTCCTCGTCGCTTCCGGTGCCCGAGAGCACCTTGCCATACGCATCGTTGCGACGCGCCTTCTCCTGCTCGCGCTCTTCGAGCAGTCGCGGGTCGTCGGTCGGCGCGGCCTGCTTCCAGTAGAGATTGTCCGGCAGCGCGGCGCGGACCGCGTTCATGTCGACCGTCGCGAGCCCGGCCGGAGCGTCTTCGCTGTCGGGAGAGGCTGCTTCCGACGGGGAGGGGGCGGGCGACTGCGGCGGAACGTCGGCCTCTCGCGCCGGCCGGAGGGCCGGGTCGAGAGCGGGATTCATCGCATTGCGTCCAGGGTCCGGCGGAGGGCTCGCCACGTTCGCGGGGGTGGCGGCGGGTTCGGGCGCGGGAACCGCGTCCTGTTCGCCGCCAAATTGGCTCGCCGCCAGCACCACCAGCACGAGGCACGTGCCCGTCACCGCAATCCATCGCAACGACCGCCGGGAGAGCGACATCGGCGCCGACCATATCCCGGCAGCGCGCGCAGGATCAAGCAACTTCTTCAGGGCGGCGCGACAATCGAGATTCCGCAGGGGCGTTTCGGCTGTGGCATGATGCGACGGGTCAACCGCCCGGAGAGGCGCGATGGTGGACGGCGTCGAGAAAGCCCGACCGCGATTCCCCGATCGCCCGCCGATTCGTCTCGACGACGCGGGCCTTCGGATGTTGCAGGGGCTGCCCGACGCCTATCTGGTCGAGCATGAAGGCATGATCGTCTTCGCCAATGCGGCCGCCGCCGAGCGCCTCGGCGTTGCTGGCCCCTCGGAGCTGCTCGGCCGACCGGCGCTCGACCTGCCGCTCGATCTCACGCGCACCGAAATCGCTGCGAGTTTCGGAGAATCGGAGGCCGTGCTGGTGTCGCTCACCGCGACCGGAGCGGGCGATCCGACGGCGCGCCAGCTCCGGCGCAGCGAAGAGCGTTATCGGGCGGTGGTCGAACTCTGCCCCGACGCGATCTGGGTCAACATCGGCGGGCACATCGCGTTCATCAACTCGGCGGGCGTTCGGCTGCTCGGAGCGGGCGGCGCTGACGACATCGTCGGCCGCTCGATCTTCGAGATCTTCCATCCCGACAGCCATCCGGGGGTGCGCGCGCGCGTGCGCCGGATTCTCGAGGAAGGCGCTCGTACCGAACTGCGTCACGAGCGGGTGCTGCGGCTCGACGGCCGCGCCGTCGACGTCGAGATCACCGCGGTGCGGATCCCCGTCGAATCGGGCGACGGCATCCTCGTGGTCGCGCGCGATCTGACGGCGCGCACGCTGGCGGAAGCGGATTCGAACGCGTGGAACGATCGGTCGAGCGCGCTGCGCGAAGCGAGCCACGTCTTTCTCTACGACTGGAACGCCGCGGAAGACCGGATTTCGCTGATCGGCGCTGCCGACAGCCTGTTTGGAGCGCCGTCCGGAGGCGACTACCCGCTCGAGGCGTGGATCTCGAAGATCCATCCCGACGATCAGATCGCCTATCGCGCCGGGATCGCGCGCCTGCAGGCCGGTGGCGACGCGCTCCGGCTCGAGTATCGCGTGCGGCGCGAGGACGACCGCTGGGTGGTGGTCGAAGATCGCGCAGTTCCTCACCGCCGGATCGGCGGAGCGGTCGAGCGCGTGATCGGAGTCGTTACCGACGTGACCGAGCGCAGCCGCGCGCAGGCCGCGCTGCGCGAGGCCGAAGCGCGCGCGCGGACGATTCTCGACTCCGCGCACGAGGGCATCGTCACGATCGACGAGGTCGGCGTGATCGAATCGTTCAACCGCGGTGCCGAGCGTCTCTTTGGCTGGTCGTCCGCCGAGATCGTGGGGCGGCCGATCGAGCGCCTGATTCCGGGGGAAGGGTGGAACGCGCGAGAACCGCTTCGCGATTTGTCGCGTGACTCAGCGGGCGGCCTGCCTGCGGGACGCGGTCGCGCGGTGACCGGACTGCGACGGGACGGCACGTCGTTTCCGCTCTATCTCTCGGTCAGCGAAGTCCCGCTCGGTCACCGCCGGACCTCCCTCTGTCTGCTGCACGATTTGAGCGAGCAGCACGAACTCGAAGCGCAGTTGCGTCAGGCGCAGAAGATGGAAGCCGTCGGTCTGCTGGCGGGCGGCGTCGCGCACGATTTCAACAATCTGCTGCTCACCATCCTCGGGCGCACGGAGATGATGCTCGCGGCCGGCGGTCCCGGTGACGCGCTTCGCCCGCAGCTCGATCAGATTCGCAAGGCGGCCGAGCGCGGTGCGCAACTGACCCGCCAGCTGCTCGCGTTCAGTCGACGACAGGTGATGCGGCCCCGCGTGCTCGATCTGAACACGCTGATCCTCGATCTGGTCGAGATGCTGCGACACCTGATCGGCGAAGACATCGAACTCGCTCTCGAACTCGATCCCGGACTCGGGCATCTGCGCGCGGATCCCGGAATGATCGAGCAGGTGGTGATGAATCTCGTCGTCAACGCACGCGACGCGATGCCGGACGGCGGACGGATCCGGATCGCGACGCACAACGTCGATCGTTCGGACGGGGCGCGCCTCGCACTCTCGATCGAAGACACGGGAAGTGGAATGGATGCCGCGACCGTGGCGCGGATCTTCGAACCGTTCTTCAGCACGAAGCCGGCCGGACGCGGCAGTGGACTCGGTCTTTCGACCGTCGACGGCATCGTGAAGCAGAGCGGCGGCGAGATTCAGGTTCGCAGCCGGCCCGGGGAAGGTTCGGAGTTTCGGATCGTGTTGCCACGCGTCGACGATGCCCTCGAAAGCGAGCCCGAACGCGCGGGGGCGAGCGGCGCGAGCGGTGGAAACGAAACGATCCTGCTGGTCGAAGACGACGACGCCGCGCGCGAGCTGTTGCCCGAGTACCTCGAGAGTCGTGGCTATCGCGTGCTCGCAGCCGCAACTGCGAAGGAGGCGCTCAATCTGGTCGAGCAGGAGCGTGCTCCGATCGACTTGCTGTTGACGGACCTCGGACTGCCGGACATGCGCGGCACGGCGCTCGCCGACGAGATCCGCCGCCGCCGTCCCGCGCTGCGCGTGATCTTCGTGTCGGGATACACCGAAGAAGCCGTCGGGACGCCGGCACAGCCGGCCGGAAGTTCGGAGTTTCTGCACAAACCCTTCGCGCTGCGCGAGGTCGCCGAACGCATCCGGCACCTCCTCGATCTGCCGCGCTGAGCGCGGGCCGGACGCGCACGGAGTTCCCGCCCCGTGCGCGCGCGGCACGTGCTTCGGGTTCGCGAACGGGCGTCGCGCTAGACGGCTCGCGCCTGCACGATCGAGCCGAGCGTTTCGCCGACGCTTGCGAAGGCTTCGCTTCGCGCGCTGGCTCCCGTTCGTCGCGCCGCCTCGCGCGCGAGATCCGCGAGCGAAAGAATCCCGAGTACCTGACCCGCTTCGTCCACCACCGGCAGCCGCCGCACCTGCGCCCGGCGCATCGCCGCCGCAGCGTCTTCCAGCGTGTTCGACGGCGCGCAGGTCACGGGATCCGACGACATCGCGGTCGAGACGGGGAGCTCGGCGAGCCTTCGTCCCTGCGTGTACGCGGCCATGCAGAGGTCACGATCGGTCACGATCCCGATCAGCCGATTCGAACCGTCGCTCGCGATCACGGGCACCACGCCGCAGTCGTCTTCCCACAGAATCCGGGCCGCCTCGCTCAGCACGTCTCCCGATCGGCAACAACGGGGTTCCTTGCTCATCACCTGCTCGACACGGCGCGCGAGATGATCGCGCCCGGGCGCTTTTCGCGGGCTCATTTGACGCGAATCGTGGTGGGTTTGCTCTGCTCGAGGCGCGCGATCCGAAGCGTCAGCACGCCATCCTTGAAGCTCGCGTCGATCTGATCGCTGGCGGCGTTCGCGGGCAGCGAGAAGCTGCGCGAGAAGGTCCCGTAGCTGCGCTCGATCCAGCGGCCTCGTTCCTTCTTCTCTTCGCGTTCCGACTTCTTTTCGCCGGTCACCGTGATCACGCCTTCGTTCAGCTCCACCGTGACGTCTTCGCGCTTGACTCCGGGAAGCTCCACGGTGGCGATGAACTCGGAGTCGCTTTCGTGGATGTCGATCGCAGGTGCGAGATCGCCCCGTCCGAGGCCGTGTTCGCCCATCAGCTCTTCCATCATCCGGCCGAGGCGCCCGCGTTCCGCGAGCCCGCGAAACGGGAGCCAGCGTCCGAAGGGTGCGAGATCCGCGAACGGATCCCACGCCGAGACCGCCTTCGATTCCTTTTCCTGTCCGGTCTGCTTCGCCATGGTCGTCCCTCCTGATGGATCGTTGGCGCGCACGCGCGCGCTACGTCTCCGCAGTGCAACGCGCGTGCCCGAACTTGGTGAGCGGCCGCGTGGATCGGATCCGTGGGATGTGACGCGGCGGCGCGCCGCGACGCCGGCGCTGCGACTTCGGGGCGCAGAGCGGTGTGCCGCGGACTCACGCGGTCGCGCGCGGACGGCATGCCGTTTGCTCAGGATCACTGCCCATTGGGAGGTGGTCGATGCCGAACAAAGGGCCGTCGTTGGTGCGGTGCGATCGCGTGCGAGACGAGCTGCGAGCGTTGCTGGCGAGTGCGCGCGGGGTCCGACTCACGGTGCAGATGCCGATGCACGCGCCGCCGGAACTCCGGCAGAACGAACCGCTCCGGCGCCGTGCGATCAGCGAGGCCGCGCGCTGTCTCGAGGCGGCGGGAGCAGGCCCGGCCGACATCGCGATGCGCCTGCCTCGCCTCGAATCCAGCCTGCGCGAGTTTGGATCGCTGTCGAAGTCCGGCGGCACGCTGGTCGTGCTCGACGACGGCCTTGCGGCGCACGTGATTCCGCTCGCCTCGCAGTTGCCGTTCGACGTTCGCGCCGGGCGACACTTCGCCCTGCGGCCGCTGCTTCACGCGCTGCGGTTCGAGGGTCGCTATCGACTGCTCGCCGTCTCGGTCGGGCGTGTGGCGCTCTACGAGGGAGACGCGCGCGGGCTCGAGCCGGTCGCGCTCGGCGCGTTGCCCGCGAGCCTCGAAGACGCGCTCGGTTCGGAGAAGAGCGAGAAGCAGCTCCGCATGCGCGGCACGCGCGCCGGGGGTGGGGCGCCGGTGTACTACGCGCACGACGCCGCCGACGACGAACGAAAGATCGATGCCGAACGCTTCCATCACGTGCTGGCGACCGCGGTGAATCAGCGCTTCGAGAACGACGCCGAGCCGCTCGTGATCGCCTCGGATCGTGTTCACCAGACGGGACTGCGCGCGAAGCTGCGGCTGTGCGAGCTCATCGAGCAGCCTCTTCTCGGCAGCCCGGATCACGAATCGGCCGCCGATCTGCACCGAAGGGCCTGGCCGCTGGTCTGTGCGGCGCGCACGGCGGATCCCGCCGCGGTGGCCGCCGCCTGCGAGCGTGCGCATCGCGCGGGAAAGGCGGTCGATCTGCTGGACGACGTGGCCGCCGCGGCGGTTTCGGGTCGCGTGCGCCGGCTCTTCGTCGATGCGGTGCGGCAGATTGCCGGCGAACTCGATCCGTTGACGGGCCGGCTACGAACCGGAGAGGCCGATCAGGTCGACGTTCTCGATGCACTCGTCGAACAGGTGCTGCTGCACGACGGAGATCTGATCGTCGCGGAAGACGGCGGCGTTCCCGCCTCGAACGGTGTCGTCGCCGAGCTGCGGTAGCGCGCGGCGCGCTTCCCGT
>CAZDHU010000160.1:0-3498 GCA_964505355.1 uncultured Myxococcaceae bacterium
GGTAGTCCACGGGTTCGCGGAAGCTGCGGGCTCACCTCGACCACGAGCAATCGATCGGGATCGCGCGCCGCAGCCAGCAACTCCGGCACGATGCCTCCCGCGTGCAGCGCGAGCGACAGCATGCCGTTCGCATCGGGGGGCGCGGCGAGCGTCGAGACGATGCGCGATCCGAGCCGGCGCATCACCGGCGCGAAGCGACGAAAATCTCCGGGAATGAACCGCACGTCGTGCCCCCCGCGCCGCAGTTCGCGTTCGACCGCCCCGTGAAACGACGAAAGCAACGTGACGCCGCGCCGCGTGAGCACGCGAAACGGCTCGGCGAGAATCGACGCGCCGATTCGCAGATCGTCGAAGTCGTCGCGTTCGCCGAGCGCGCGCAAGAAGGCGAGCGGCTGGCCGGGGCCGAGCGGCATCGTGATCGAGTCGCGCGGTCGCACGAGCGCGGCCGCTTCGGCCGGTGAGCAGATCTTGCGGGGTTTGCCCACCTCGTTCGCTCTCCTCGCGCAGGGACGCAGATCCTACCCGGCAGCGCGCACGCAGGTCGAGCGGCGCGAGCGCGCGAGCGCGTCGCCGGCCGAAAGAATTCTTCCGCGGCGCCCGCGAAACCTGATAAGAAGGGGGCTGGAAGGGGGGCGGGGCCAGAGCGCTCGTCCCGACCGTCGAAGCGGGCCGTGTGCCGGCCGCCGCTGCAATCCGCAGCCTGCGGCATCGACACGGCAATCTCGTGCCAGGCCAGCAGGCCGGCCGCCGTTCCGGTCTCGACTCGAAACGCGCGCGGCTCCCCTCCCTTCCCCCTTTCCTCGCGATCGAACCAGATCTCGCGCGGGCTGCTTCGCCACCCGCCCTTCGCTACCCCTCGCCCACCGCCGCGAGGGTCTCATGTCTGCTCCGTCTCTGTCGGCCACCGAGCGCCCGCGTCTGCTCGATCGTCTCGATCGCGAAGTCTTCGATTGCGTGGTGATCGGCGGTGGCATCACCGGGGCCGGCATCGCGCGGGAAGCGACGCTGCGCGGCCTCTCGGTCGCGCTGCTCGAAGCGGACGATTTCGCGGCGGGCACCTCCAGCCGCTCGTCGAAACTGATTCACGGGGGGTTGCGATATCTCGCGCTCGGCGACGTCGCGACCGTTCGTGCGACCGCGCTCGAACGAACGGTGATCCATCGCCTCGCGCCGCATCTCGCCGAGCCGCAGTGGATGATCGTTCCCACGCGCTCGTGGGCCGGCGCGATGAAGATGCGCGCGGCCATCACCACCTACGAGAAGCTCGGCTCGGTCGAAGGGCGCGACGTGCATCGCACCGTCTCCGAAGACGAACTCGCGCGCGAAGAGCCGCTGCTCGACCGCACGCGCTTCCGACACGCCGTGGTGTATCGCGAGTACGTGACCGACGACGCGCGTCTCGTACTCGCCAACCTGCGCGCTGCGGCCGGCGAAGGAGCCGTCGTGCTCTCCCGCCTGCGCGTGCGCGAACTGCTGCTCGACGGAGCGCGTGCGGCGGGCGTCGGCGCGCAGTGCAGCGAGACGGGTCGGACCGTGCGCGTGCGCGCGCGCTGCGTGATCAACGCTGCGGGCCCCTTCGTCGACGACGTGCGCGCGCTGGAAGATCGTGCAGCGACGCCTCTGCTCCATCTTTCGAAGGGCGTGCACGTCGTGCTGCCGATCGAGCGGTTGCCACTGCGCCACGTGGTGATTCTCGACGCCGCCGATCGACGCTCGCTGTTCGCCGTGCCGCGCGGGCGCACGATCTACGTGGGAACCACCGACACCAGCTTCGTGCCGCGCCCGGGAAGCGAAGACGCGCTCTGGCCGCCGGTGACCCGCGACGACGTCGCCTATCTGCTCGAACCCATCGCGCGTACGTTCAGCGTTCCGGAAGTCGCACCCGAAGAGGTGATCGGTGCGTTCGCGGGCCTGCGTCCCTTGATCGCGCAGCCGGGCCGACCGCCGGCGGAGATTTCACGTCGCGACGAAACGGGCATCGGTCGCGCCGGCGTGGTGACGATCGCGGGCGGCAAACTGACGGGATACCGGCCGATGGCGCGGGCCACGCTCGAACGCGCGGCGGAACACGCCGGCCTGCGAATCCGCAGCGCCCCCGAACAGGATCCCGTGCTGCCCGGTGGCGCCTTCGACGGTGATCTCGCATCGCTCGCCCGCGGGCTCGCGCGCGAGAGCGGGCTGTCGATGCGCGCGGCCGAGCGGCTCGTGCGACTGCACGGCAGCGAGGCGGTCGACGTCGTGCGGGCGGGCGCTGAGCCGCTCGCCCCGGGCCTCGATTTGATCGGCGGGGAGATCGATCGCGCCGTCTTCCACGAAGGCGCCCTGCACCTCGAAGACGTCGTCTATCGACGAACCCGCGCGGCGTGGTTCGAGCCCGGCACGCGCGAGCACGCGCTCGTTCCAGCGGCCGCGCGAATGTCCGCGCTGCTCGGCTGGGACGCCGCACGGCGCAGCGCGGAGATCGCGCACACGGCCGCTCGACTCGATGCCGAACTCGCCTTTCGAACCACGCCGCATCCAACCGGAGGAGAATCCGCATGACGACGAATCGGGACGATTTTCTCGCGCGCCTCGAGTCCACGCTCGGAGATCGCGTGCGTCGCGACGACGCGACGCTGCGCGCGCACGCGCGCGACTGGTGGGTGCTTTCGGAACTCGACGATCTCGAGGGCTCGTTCGGCGCGACCGCCTGTGCCGTGGTCGAAGCCGCGTCGACCGACGACGTCGCGACGACGCTGCGGCTCGCGCGCGAAGCCCGTGTTCCGGTGGTCACTCGAGGCGGCGGCTCGGGCGTGTGCGGCGGCGTTCGCGTGCAGGGAGGCGAGCTCGTTCTTTCGACGCGCGCGATGAGCGGGCTCGTCGCGCTCGACGCGAACGATCTGCTGGCGACGTTTCGTGCGGGTACGAACGGACTCGAAGCCGAAGAACGCGTACAGCGAGACGGCTTCACGATCGGACACTGGCCGCAGTCGATCGCGCTCTCGACCGTCGGGGGCTGGGTCGCGACCCGCGCGGCGGGACAGTACTCGACCGGCTATGGAAACGTCGAAGACGTCCTGCACGATCTCGAAGTCGTGCTGCCCGACGGCTCCGTGCTGCGCACGCGCCGAACGCCACGCGCCGCCGCCGGGCCCGATCTGCGCCAGCTCTTTCTCGGCAGCGAAGGCACGCTCGGCGTGGTGACGGAAGCGACCTTCTCGCTGCGGCCACTGCCCGAAGCGAGCGTCGGACAGAGCACGCATTTCCCTTCGTTCGCACAGGGACTCGATGCGATTCGCGCGGTGATCGCGGCGGGCTGGCGTCCGCCGGTCGTTCGGCTCTACGACGCCCGCGAGGCCGAGCGCAGCTTCGGCGAACATTGTCCGGCCGGACGCGCGTTCGCGCTCTGGTTGCACGAAGGCCCGGCCTCGCTGGTCGACGCACAGTGCGCGGCCGTGCGCGCGATCGCCGCGACACACGCGGGTGTCGAGGCCGGGGACGCGGCCGTGCGGCACTGGC
>CAZDHU010000161.1:0-16538 GCA_964505355.1 uncultured Myxococcaceae bacterium
CGCCACGCCGGGCACGGCGTCGAGCGCGGTCGTGATCTCCGCACGCGAGTAGCCCCACGTGGCGAGGTCTTCGTCGGCGAGGCGCGCGAGAATGGCGCGCGCCTGCTCGACCTTCGGGGCGTCGCCCGCCATCTCTTGCGCCCAGCGGGCGACGGATTTCGTGGTCGGCCGGGTTTCGCGGGCGACGGTCACCGGATCGCCGAGGCCGCGCGAGGCCGCCTTCGCGCTCGCCGGCTCGCGCCCGTACTCGATCATCGCGGGTTCGAATGGGATGCCGATGTGATCGCAGATGCGTCGAAGCTCCGTCTCGGGATCGCGGACGAGCTCCTCGTATCGCACGTGGACGAAGGGCACCGGTCGCTCGCGCAAGAAGCGCGCGATCGCCGGGACGTATCGCTCGAGCAGCGCATTGCGCCGGTGCGCGGCCTCGTGGTCTCCATCGAAGAACGACTGCACGAACGACGACCAGATCGCCATCGGATGGCGCGTGAGCACGACGTATTTCGCCTTCGGGTACAGGCGCGCGAGCACGTCGAGCACGAGCGCGTAGGCCGGTGTCTTGTCGAGCAGAATCGTGCGCCCGGAAGCGCCGAGCAGGCGCCCGTAGAGGGTGTCGGTGAGCGCGCGCATCGCGTCGAGATAGTCGGCTTCGCCCGCGGGTAGCGCGGCCACCAGCGCGTGCATCGCTTCTTCGGTGATGATCGGGTCGTAGGGCGCCTCGTCGACGCGGGCGAAATGGCCGAGGTGTGCGAGCGGCGTGATCAGATGAGGTTCTGCGGGGGCGTGAATCGCGCCGTGCGCGCCGAGCATGCGCGCGAGCAGAGTCGATCCCGAGCGCGGAGATCCGATCAAGAAGACGAGACGGTCTTGCATGGAGTTCCTTCGCCGCCGAGGGCGCCCAGTGTGACAACGGAGTCGCGGGCGCTGCAACGGTGCGCGCTCTGATCCGCGGCTGGCAGATCGGCAGTCGACGGGCCGGCAGGGCGCGATCGGCACGCGTAGACTCGGCGAGTGATGCGTCTCTATCTGATCCGACACGGCCGGGCCGAGAACGCGGGTCCGGATGGATCGGATGCCAGCCGCCGGCTCAGCCCCGACGGAGTGGCGCGGTGGGTCGAGAGCGTGCGCGGGCTGCGCGCGCAGGGGGTCACGCTCGACCTCGTGCTCAGCAGCCCGCTGGCCCGGGCACAGCAGACGGCGATGCTGCTGGCGCAGCACCTTCCTGCCCCGGCTCCGGTCGTGTTGCCGGCGCTCGGGATCCCGCCAGAACCAATGCCGGAGCTGATCGCGCGACTGGGTGCCGAAGGAGAGTCGGTGGCCGCGGTCGGCCATGAGCCGACGATGGGCCATCTCGCCTCATTTCTTCTCTTCGGTGCCGTGAGCGCCGCGATCCCGATGCCGCGCGGCGCCGTCGCCTGCCTCAGGTTCGAAGGCAGGGCCGCGGCCGGGTTCGGGACGCTCGAGTTTCTGGCCCCGGGAAGACTGCTGCGCCGCGAAGGCTGACCGGTCCCCGAAAATACGAGGCATCGCTCCGGGTTTTTTCGCGCTTCCCTGACACAATCGCGACGTTCGGGCCACTCACTGCTGAGCCCTCAGATGGGCCGAGGGGTGGTGTATCGCGACGGTGCGGTGCGGGAGACCGCACGACCGGCGTCGATCGACGGCGCCGCCCGGCTCGCAGGGACTCACGGAGGTGTTCTGCTCATGCGATTTCATGCGGTTCGCGGACTGGTTGCCGGACTCGTTCTCGCGCTCGGCGTCGGCTCGGCGGCGAGCGCTCTCACGCTGCACGACCTCGTGGTTCTCGGGCAGTCGTTCGATTCGGGCAATGGCACGCTGACCTTCAGCGGCTTTCAGGCGACCCTGACCCCGACCCTCGATCAGGACCTGACGCACTACAACGTGGCGGTGACGGCCACCGGCTTCCAGTTGACCGGTGCCTTCGGCGCGGCCGACGGCGAACTCGGCGACATGTTCCTCCGCTACACCGTGGCCGGGAAGACCGACGCCATCAACGGCGCGTCGCTTTTCTTCAACGGCCAGACGCTGCCCGCGATTCCCGGTTTGGGCGCGAGCATCGCCGAGGACTATTTCAGCGCGCCGCTTCAGCTCCCGACCCTCGGCAGCCTGTTCGTAGCCCGCACGGGCGGCGGCCTCGACGTCAACAGCGCCTCGCTCGTCTTCGCGGTTCCGCAGCAGTCGATCTACGTCGAGAAGGACATCCTGGTCGATGCGCGGGCGCTGAATGTGGACCAGCAGCCGATCCTCGGAACGGTCGCTGCAATCTCGGTGATCCGGCAGGACTTCACGGTGGTTCCGGAACCCGGCACGATTCTGATGCTGGGCGCCGGGCTCGCGGGGCTTGCTCTCTCGGGGCGCAAGCGAATCTGATCGGCCGGTGAGGCAGATTGCGAAGGCCCGGAGCAAGCACGCTCCGGGCCTTTTCGTTTCTCGGCGCGGCGCGCGACGGCGGGCAGGATCGGGCGCGGGTCAGGCCCGCGTCGCGGATGTCGGGATCGCGTTGTTTCGGGCGACCTCGGCGAACCAGTGGCCGGAATCCTTGATCGTTCGGGCTCCGGTCGGGAAGTCGACGTGAACCAGCCCGAACCGCTGCGCATAGCCCGATGCCCACTCGAAGTTGTCGAGTAGCGACCACGCGTGATAGCCGCGAACGTCGGCACCGGCTTCGATCGCGCGGGCCACCCCTTCGAGATACGCGTGGTAGAACGCGATCCGTCGTGAATCGCGGATGCGCCCGTCAGGGCCCGGGCCGTCAGCGTACGAGCAGCCGTTCTCGGTGATCTCGATTGCGGGCCGGTCGTAGTCGCGATCGACGCGCAGAATCATGTCGTGCAGCGCGCCCGGCCAGACCTCCCATCCAAAGTCCGTCTTCGGTCCGACCTCGCCGCCGAAGCCTCCGACGGGCATCGCACCGAGTCGCGGGTCGCCGGGAAGGGCACGAACGAGCGTGCGGAAGTAGAGATTGATGCCGATGAAATCGAGCGGCGCGCGGATTCGCTCGGCATCGCCCGCACGAACTCCGAGTGCGTCTTCCAGCGAGGCTTCGGTGAAGATCTTCGGATACTCACCGCGCAGCGCCGGCCGCAGATGCAGATCGTTGACGAAGCCGTGCCAGCGCTCGGCGGCGGCGACATCAGGGGGCGTGTCGGTCGCCGGTTCGCAGTGCGACATGCTGTAGGCGGTCCCGATGCGGGCATCGGGCTTCGCGGCACGCACGGCGCGAAACGCGTCTCCATGCGCGAGATTCGCGACGTGTACCGCGCGCCAGAAGGCATCGGGTTCGCGCCGGCCGGGCGCGTGCACGCCGAGCAGATAACCGCAGGTGGTGAAGACGGCCGGCTCGTTGAGCAGCATCCACTCCTGCACCCGATCGCCGAGCGCGCGGACGACGAGCTCCGCATAGTCCGCGAAACGGCCGGCGAGATCTCGCTCGGGCCAGCCGCCGGCGTCTTCCAGCGGCTGCGGGAGATCCCAGTGGTAGAGCGTCGGGAACGGGCGAATGCCGGCGTCGAGCAGCGCGTCGACGAGGCGCCGGTAGCCGTCGAGCCCTTTCGGATTCGCCGGCCCGCGGCCCGAGGGCTGGATCCGCGGCCACGCGATCGAAAAGCGATAGCTGTCGAGATTCATCGCGCGCAGCAGCGCGACGTCCTCCGCGTAACGGTGCCAGGAATCGCAGGCGACGTCGCCGGTATCGCCGCCCTGCACCCGTCCGGGCGTGTGTGAGAAGCGATCCCAGATCGACTCTCCGCGACCGTCGTCCTGCCACGCGCCTTCGATCTGATACGAGGCCGTCGCGGCACCCCAGCGGAATCCTTTGGGGAAGGCGATCTCCGTCATCCCTCGATCTCCTCGCGCAACGCGGCGAGCACCTGAGCGGGGTGTGTCTCGGCCTTCGCGACCCGCGCCCAGTGTTTCTTCACGCGCCCGTCCGGGCCGATCCAGACCGTCGAGCGAATCACGCCCGTCACCTTCTTGCCGTACATCATCTTCTCGCCGAACGCGCCGTACTTCGTCATCACTTTTCGTGCGGGATCACAGAGCAGCGAGAAGGGGAGGCGGTACTTCGCGCGAAAGGCGCGGTGCGACTCGGGAGAATCCGCGGAGACGCCGAAGACCGCGACGTCGAGTCGCGCGAGATCTTTCCACGCGTCGCGAAACCCGCAGGCCTCTTTGGTGCAGCCGGGCGTGTCGTCCTTCGGGTAGAAGTAGAGCACGACGTGCCGTCCCGTGAGTTCGCTCGAACGGACCGGCCGGCCTTCCTCGTCCGGCAGCGTGAAGGCCGGCGCCTTCTTGCCCTCCTCGATCGCCATCGCCGCCAACCTCCGAGTGACGTTTCGTGGGTGCGAGCCGATTGCCGGAGGCAGGCGATCCCGTCCGGCGCCGCCTCGTTTTAGCACGGGCGAGCCGGCGCGAGCGCAAACTCGCGGGTGCGGACGGGCGATGCGCGCCGCTGGCCGGCGGGACTAGAGCTGGTCGCGGACTCGGGCGAGCACGTCGGTCAGCCGGCGGGCGACGGTTCGGTTCAAGTTGCTCGCGAGACGCTGGGCGAGCCAGGGCCTCGCCGACTGGAGATAGGACCACGCGTCGCGGTCCACCTCCAGCAGCCGGACGTTGGTGTCGGCGAGCGCGGTTTCGGGGTGGGGCGACTCCGCGACGAGCGGCGCGCCGCCGAACATCTGCCCGGGCCCGAGTCGCGCGATCAACGTCTCTCTCGCGCCGCGCACACGGACCTGCAGCAGCACGGATCCGCTCGTGACGACGAAGATCGAGTCGTCGCCCGGCCGGCTCGAGTCCTGCCGGTAGATGGTCGCGCCCGGCGGAAGATCGCGATACCGGGAGATCTGCGCGATCCCGAGCGCTTCTTCGACACCGAGCCCGTGCAAATCGGAATGCGCGTACAGGAAGCGGGCGAGTTCTTTGCCGGCGTCGAGGACGACGTCCCACAGCGCATTGATCACCTCGGCGGGCGGCTCGACCAGCGAAACGCCGGTGAGAATCGAGGGGTCGCTGGCGGATTCGCGCTGCCAGCGCGCTTCCGCCTGCGCGCGCAGCCGCTCGCCGTTCGGGAGCGCGATCACCACGCGATGCAGCGCCTTGATCGCGAAGACCGAAGGCGTGGCCACACAGAGGCCGGTGATGCCGAGATCGCGCGTTCTTCCCGCGAGCGGTCCGGGCAGGTCGTTGACGAAGAGTTCGACCGGATAGTCCGCGCCGACGCGAGGCGCGCCGCGCAAGTCCATCCCGCCGGACAGCGGTCGGGGCGTTCGATTCGTGGTCGGCATGGAGCGGCTGTGCCTCCTTGCGCGGGTTTCGGTGGCTGCGGCACCCGACTTGAGGCGTACGCCCGAGGGGCGTGGAGACCGGGCTCGCGGGCCGGGATGCGTTCGGCGGCGGATCGGACAGACTCTCGCGATCGGCGGGTGCGGAAGCAGACGGTCGGTCGACCCGGGCCGGCCCGGCCGGTCGAAGAGGAGCGGATGAGAGCCGACGAGGCGGGCGCCGTGATCAGCGAAACCCGGGAGCGAAGAGGCAGGAGGCCGCCCTCGGTGCTCGCGCTTCGACGTCGCGAATGGCTCGTCGGCGCTGGTCTGCTGCTCGCGTTCGCGCCGGCGCTGGTGGCGATGTCCACCGAATGGACGAGCCGCGAGGAGATGTCCCACGGCGGACTGGTCCCGCTGGTGTCGCTCTGGATCGCGATGCGCGACCGCCGGCGCCTTGCGCGCCTTCCGGTGCGCGCGGATCCGCGCGGGCTCTTCGCGCTGGCCGCGGGCCTCGCGCTCTACGGCCTCGGCAGCAGTGCGGGGCTCATTTTTCCGCAGGGGCTCGCCTTGCTCCTCGCGCTGACCGGCGCGCTCTGGTGGCTGCGCGGCGCGGCCTGGCTGCGCGCACTCGCATTCCCGCTCGGCTTTCTGTTCTTCATGGTGCCGCTGCCCGCGGAGTGGCTCGCGCCGGCGGTGATTCGCCTGCGCCTGCTGGTGACGAGCGTGGCGGTCGCGTTGCTGCAGGCGTTCGCGGTGCCGGTGGCGCGCGAGGGCAACGTGCTGGTCCTTCCGGGGGACGTCACGCTCTTCGTGGCCGATGCGTGCAGCGGCGTTACATCGCTGGTCACGCTGACGCCGCTCGCCGTGCTGCTCGCCGCGCTCTCACTGCGCACGATCTCTCGACGCGTGGGGATGGTGGCGTCGGTGGTGCCGATCGCTCTCGGCGGCAATCTGCTCCGCGTACTCGTCACCGTGCAGGCTGCACGCCGCTTTGGCGTCGATGCGGCGACCGAGGGCGGGGCGCACGCGTCGGTCGGTTTGCTCGCCGTGCTGCTCGGCTCGGCCGCGCTCCTCGCGGTGAGTGCCGCGCTGCGACGGACGGAGCGCGCACACTGAGCGAGTTCGTGCCGCCCGCAGCGCCCGGCGAAACGGGACGCGACGCGCGCGAGCGCGTGAAGGCGCTCGCGCGTTCGTTCGGATTCGATCTCGCCGGCGTGGCCCCGGCCGATCCGCCGCCCGGGGCCGAGCATTTGCCGGAGTGGATCGAGCGCGGCTACGCGGGCGAGATGCGCTGGCTCGGTCAGCGCGTCGCCGAACGGATGGATCCGCGGCGCGTGATGCCCGAAGCGCGCAGCGTGCTGGTGGTGGCCTTTGCGCACGATCGCGGCGGGTCGTGTCCGCCCGCGCGCCTACACGCCGCCAAGGCCCCGGTTCCCGGCCGGCCGCCCGCGCCGTCGACGGGGGCCGTCGCTCGCTACGCGGGTGGTGACGACTATCACGACGTGCTGCGTGAACGGCTGATCGCCGTCGGCGTCGCCCTCGAACCGCTCTTCGGGCGAGCGGTTCGGTTTCGTGCCTTCGTCGACACCGGGCCGCTGCTGGAACGGCGCCTCGCCGCACGCGCCGGGCTGGGCTGGATCGGGCGGAACACGCTGCTGATTCATCCGCGTCTCGGCTCGTGGCTCTTCCTCGGTGCGCTGCTGTCGGATCTCGCGCTCGAGGCCGACGCGCCGGCGAGCGCGCACTGCGGTCGCTGTACGGCGTGTCTCGACGCCTGCCCGACGGCAGCGTTCGTGCAGCCGGGCGTGCTCGATGCGCGCCGCTGCCTCGCCTACACGACGATCGAATTGCGCGACGAGATTCCCGAGCCGCTGCGCGCTGCGCAGGGCACGAACGTCTTTGGTTGCGACCTCTGCCAGGAAGTCTGTCCGTGGAATCGGCGTGCGCAGCGCGAGACGCTCGCGGATCCGCATGGCCTGCGCGCGAGGCTCGCGCCGCGCGAGGCCTGGCGCGCGCCGCCGCTGGCCTGGTTGCTCGCGCTCGACGAGGAGGCCTGGCGCGCGGCGACACGCCGCAGCGCACTGCGCCGGGCGAAACACCGCTTCTTGTTGCGCAACGCGATCGTGGCCGCCGCCAACGCGGGCGATCTCTCGCTGCGGCCACTTCTCGAACGGCACGCGGAAGGGAGCGATCCGCTGCTCGCAGAACATGCACGCTGGGCGCTCGTGCGGCTCACGTCACCGCCGCGCAGCGAGTGATCTCCGGCGGATGACCGCGGCGAGACGTCCCGGCAGATCACTCACGATGCCGTCGATGCCGAGATCGAGCAGGCGCTCCATCTCCGGCTCGTCGTTGATCGTCCAGACGTGCACCTGCACGCCGTGCGCGTGCGCGTGCGCGACGAGTTCCGGTGTCACCAGCGGACGCCCCGCAAATTCGGCGGGAATCTGCAGCGCCATCACGTCCGCGGGCGGCGGGCTGCGGTCGATCGCGCAGCGCACGAAGCGCAGCACGTCGCCCGTCGAGGCGCCGAGCGCCACGCGACTTCCGCTGGTCTTCACGGCGGCGCGCAGGGCATCCATCACGGGATCGTCGCCGGCGGTGAGCAGCGTTCGCTCTTCGCGGCCGTGATCGCGCAGGATTGCCAGCGTTCGCTCGATGAAGCCGGGGGCGTGCTCCTTGAGTTCGATGTTGAACCGCGCCTCCGGAAAGGCGTCGAGCGCCTCGTCGAGCGTCGGAATCCGCGCGTCGAACGAAACGGCCGGCCGGCCGGCCGCGGGGTACGGAGTGAAGTGGTGCGCCGCATCGAGCGCGCGAAGCGCGGCCAGCGACTGCGCGCGGACCGGGCCGCGCCCGTCGGTCGTGCGCTCGAGTGTCTCGTCGTGGAAGAGGACGACGTGCCCGTCGGCAGTCGGATGCGCATCGGTTTCGAGAATGTCCGCTCCCTGCGCGAGCGCGTGCGCAAACGACGGCAGGGTGTTTTCGGGCCGCTCGCCGGCGGCACCGCGGTGGCCGATCACGAGGGGCGTCGAGAGATCGAAGTAGGGGTGCGACATCGCGACCGACGGTATCGTGCGACGCGATGCCCGTCCTCACCCGCGATGTCCTGCTGCGCGAGATGAACGCCGGGCGCCTGCGAATCGAGCCCTGTTCGCCCGACCAGGTCGGCCCGGCCTCGATCGATCTCACCCTCGGCGACGAGATTCGCATCATCGTTCCCGGTGTTCGTCCAATCGCGATCCGCGAAGAAACCGATTATCGCGACCACACGCGCGTCGAGTCGCTCCGCGAACCGTTCGTCCTCGCGCCCGGCGACACGATTCACGGCATCACCCGCGAGCGGGTCAGCCTCGCCGCGGATCTCTGCGGGTTTCTGGAGGGCAGAAGCCAGTTTGCGCGTCTTGGTCTGATGATTCACGTGACCAGCGCGTTCGTGCAGCCCGGTGTCTCGAACCGGCAGGTGCTCGAGATGAGCAACGTCTCCGGGCACCCGCTCGAAATCCACGCCGGGGTTCGGATCTGCCAGCTCGTGGTGATGCGCGCCGAAGGCGAGGCGCGGTACCGCGGCCGCTTCGCGGATCAGGAACGGCTGTAGTTGCGCGCGGTCGTGCAGCGCGTGCGCCGCGCGAGCGTGCACGTGGACGGCGAGCTCGTCGGCGAGATCGGTGACGGCCTGCTCGCGCTGGTCGGCGTTGCGCGCGAGGACGTGGCGGCTGACGCGGTCGAACTCGCGCGCCGGATCGCACACCTGCGCATTTTCGAGGACGCGTCGGGGCGCATGAATCGATCGCTCGTCGAAACCGGCGGCAGTCTCTGCGTCGTGTCGCAGTTCACCCTGCTCGGGGACGCCCGGCACGGACGCCGTCCGACGTTTGCGGCGGCGGCGCCGGCCGAGGTGGCGGAGGCACTGGTCGAAGCGGTGGTCGATGCCGCGCGCGCGCGCGGCGTCGACGTTCAGACCGGGCGCTTTCGGGCGAAGATGGAGGTCGCCCTCGTGAACGCCGGGCCGGTCACGCTGCTGCTCGACACGTCGAGGCAGTTCTGAGCGGGCGGGCCGATCGAACCCGGTGATCGCAGAAACATCTTGAAGAAGGGGGAAGAGCCCCGCACATTGTGCGCCCGGGGGATTCCGAACGCGCGATGTGCTTCGCATCGCGAAGGAAGAGGGGACGCAGATGATTCAAAGTCGATCTCGGGCGACGACCGTCGCGGTGTTGCTGGCGGTTGCGCTCTCGTTGGCACCGATGGCTTCACGGGCGGACGACGGCGAGAGCCTCGAAGAAGCCGGGATGGGCGCGGCGGCGATGTTGACCACGCTGGTCTACGGACCCGTCAAGCTCGCGTATGCCGCGACCGGCGGCGTGGTCGGCGGGCTCGCCTGGCTGCTCACCGGCGGCAACAGCGAGGTGGCCGTCTCGATTCTCGAGCCGGCCGTCTATGGCGACTACTACGTGACGCCGGGTGTGCTGCGCGGTGAAGAGTCGATCGAGTTCGTCGGGCGCGGTGCGGCCGACGCGCGAGGCGTCGCGAGCGACGGCGTGCCGGATGCGCCGGCGCCCGAGGGCGGCGACGGCTTCTAGCCCGTTCATTTTCTGAGTGCCGGGCTGCGAAGACGCCTCGTGCGGGCTCCGTGGAACAGCCGGACCGGGCGCTCCCTGCGTCCCAGACGCTCCGCGCCGGCTTGCTGACGCGATGCGGCGCTTCCCCGCGTGGCATCGGCCGCGCGCGGCGGGCATCCTTGGCGAGTCCCGACGCCGGCCCGCGGGCCGGTCCATGCGGTGGTGCGGAACCCGATGACCGACGCCCTCACGCTGGCTTCCTTCGGTGCTGCGTTCGCGGCCGGTTTGCTCTCGGTGTTCTCGCCCTGCGTGATGCCACTGATGCCGGCTTATCTCTCGCTGGTCTCCGGGCTCTCCGTCGAAGAGATGCAGGACGGGGCTGCACGCGGCAGCGTGCGCCGGCGGGTGATGGCGGGGAGCGTCGGGTTCGTGCTCGGCTTCTCCACCGTCTTCATCGTGCTCGGCGCGTCCGCGACGCTTCTTGGAAGCTGGCTTCGCAGCTTCCAGTTCGGTCTGTTCGGCGCCAGCATCGGAATCGCACAGCTCGCCGGCCTCGTGATCATCGTGATGGGCCTTCACATCGCGGGACTGCTTCCGATTCAGTGGCTCTATCGCGAGCGCCGCGTCGCGGTGCAACTGCGCCGCACCAGCATGCTCGGCACCTATCTCGTGGGAGGCGCGTTCGCCTTCGGCTGGTCGCCGTGCGTGGGACCGATTCTCGGGGGCATCCTGACCATTGCCGGCAGCCGTGAGACGCTGCTGCAGGGAGTCGGACTGCTGACCGTCTATTCCGCCGGGCTCGGCGTTCCGTTTCTGCTCGCGGGCTGGAGCATCGAGTGGTTCTTCGGGGCGTTTCGCCGGGTGAAGCGACACTTCCGCACGCTCGAACTGATTTCGGGCGCGCTGCTGATCGGCGTCGGCCTGCTGGTGATGACGGATCAGATGGCGCGGATGAACAGCTACTTCACGTTCATGAGCCGCTTCGTGACGGCGGCGGAGGGCTGGTTGCAGTGACGCACGCAGCACGGGGCGCACGGGTCGTTCGGCGTCTCGGGATCCTGCTGGCCAGCATCGCGATTGCGCTCGTGGGCTGCGGCGATCGCGAGGCCGGCGCGCCCGCCGCCGCGGCGACCGAGCCGGCCGCGGCCGTTCCGGCGCCGGAGTTCTCGCTGAATGATCTGCAGGGCAACACGGTCACGCTCTCCGCACTGCGCGGGCGGGTGGTCGTGATCGATTTCTGGGCCACCTGGTGTCCTCCCTGCGAGTTTCAGATTCCGGTTCTCAGCGCGCTCGCCGATGCCCACCGCGGTGAGCCGGTCGACGTGATCGGCATCAGCGTCGATACCGACGGCCCGGAGGTGGTACGCGCCTACGCGGAGGAGCACGGTGTTCGGTACACGATTCTGCTCGGCAGCGAGGCGCTGGCCCGCGATTTTGGTGCGCCCGGTTTTCCGGCGCTGATCGTGGTTTCGCCCGACGGCAAGATCCATTCCCGGCACGTCGGCCTGATCGAGCAGGCGGAACTCGAATCGATCGTCGCCCGGGCGCGTTCGGAAGCGCGGCCGGGCTGAATCGTTCGCGGCGAGGGCGCTCGCGCGGCGCTTGACGTTGCGCCGAAGCGTCCCTCGGCCGCGAAACGAATTTTCAGCGCCTCCGCAGCGCGCAGCGCAGACTCAAGCGCGCCGTCGCGGCGGTCGATGCGCGCCTCGTGGAGTCATCGCAACGACCCGTCGAGCACGCTGCGCGCGAGCTCGTCGCCGCCTCCCCGGACGAGGCGCGCGGAGTGCTGCGCGACGTGCTGGCGAAGCACGAGCGGCTCTTTGCGGCCGGCCAGCCGATCTACGAGTCCGGCGAACCCGGCGAGACGCTCTTCATCGTGCGCGCCGGCGAGGTGCTGCTCAGTCGACCCGGGCCCGGCGGCGCGGTGACACTCGGTTGTGTCGGGCCGGGCGGCGCGTTCGGCGAACACGGTGCCACGCACGGCGGCGAACGCGGAGGAACCGCGGTCGCGAGCTGCGAGACGCGCGTCCTCGAACTCGATCGTGCGACCTTCGAAGCGCTTTGTCTGGACGCACCGCTGATCGCGCTGCGGGTGGTGCGCGGCATCGCGGCGCGTCTCGACGACGCGGAAGCGGCGCTCGCGGCCAATGGTCTCGAGCAGCGGGCCGCACCGCTGCTGCAGGTGCTGCTCGGCCGGGCGGAGCGGACCGCAGACGGGGCGAGGATCCCCGGCACGCTGCGCAGTCTCGCGCAGGCGGCGGAAATCTCGATGATCGATGCGCACCAGGCGCTGCAACAGTGGATCGACCGGCGCCTGCTGCTGCTGGTCGACGATGTCCTTCACGCCCCGGATCTCGACGCGCTCGCCCGCGTTCTTCCGCACTGACCCGCGTCTGCGACGCGCGTTGACCCTCGCCGTCGCGCTGGGGTAGCGTGCGCCGATCGGCGGGAGGGGATCGTTGCGAGCGGGGCGACGTCGTCGGAACGGACGCGAGCGGAGCAGTGCGGTGGCCGCGGTCGTCGTGCTCCTCGCGTCTCTGCTCGGGGTGCTCGCGCCGGCGTTCGCGCGTGCCGACGTGGTGGCATTCGGCAAGGGGGATCCCGTCGCGCCGTACGACATCTCGGCCGACGTCGTCGAATACGATCGTGACCGCGATCTCTACACCGCGCGGGGCAACGTTCGAATCACGCAGACCGGGCGCACGCTGACGGCGGACTGGGTGACCTTCAGCAACGTCACCCGGCAGGGGGTCGCGAGCGGCAACGTCGTGATCGTCGAGGCGGGCGACACGCTGCACGCGAGCTTCCTTCAGTTCGGCATCGACACGCTGCAGGGCATCGTCTTCGACGGCCGTCTCGACGCACAAAGTTCGAGCTTCCGGATGGAAGGCGCGGAGGTGCAGCGCACGGGCGCGCAGACCTACAGCTTCCGAGACGGCCGGTTCACCACCTGCCGATGTCCGGAAGAGGGCGAGCGAGACCCGTGGGCGATCAGCGCGGGCAAGGCCGATCTCGAAATCGGCGGCTACGGCACCGCGCGCAACACGACCTTCGACGTGCTCGGCGTGCCGGTGATCTGGCTGCCATGGATGATCTATCCGCTGAAGACGGAGCGTCAGAGCGGATTCCTGCTGCCGAATCTCGGTCACTCGAGCCGCGGCGGCTTCGGCGTCGGCCTTCCGTATTTCTGGGCCGTCACCGACAACGTCAACCTGACGCTGACTCCGTCCTATCTGACGCGGCGCGGTTTCAAACCCGAAACGGATCTCGAGTACGTGTTCGGCCGCGAGACCGAGGGCCGTCTCACGGCCTCGTTCCTGCACGACATCGACATCGACGGCGCAGACACGGCGACGCCGTTCGATGCCGACCGGTACGGCGTTCGCTGGCGGCACGACCAGTTCCTGCCGGACGAGTGGCGGGCGAAGTTCGATCTGCGTGCGATCTCCGACAACTCCTATCCGCAGGACTTCTCCGACCTCTCGGGCGTTCGCATCGATCGCTATCTCGAATCGCGCGCGTTCGTCTTTCGACACTTCGGTGCGTCGGGCCGCTTCGGCCTGACGGCGTCGAGCTGGATCGCCGACGATCTGCAGAATCCAGACGACAGCGACCGGGACCGGTTCGTGATGCAGCGCCTGCCCGACGTCGCGCTCTCGATGTTGCCGACGCCGATTCACGAGAGCCTGCCGCTGCTCGCGACGATGGGTGCGCGGTACACGTGGTTCAGCCCGTGGAAGCAGGCCGAGAACGAACTGACGAGCGCGATTCGCGCGGGCCGTCACGGCCAGTTCCTCGACACCGGCATCGACGGCATCCAGAACGCCGACGAACGCGACGGCACGGGCCAGACCGTCGGGCTGCTGGCGGCCGATCCGCACAACGACAATTTCGCGAGTTCGGGAGGGCCCGAGGGCGATGGCGTGTTCCAGGAAGGCGAGCCCCTGAACGATCGCGGACATCGCCTGTTGCTGACGCCTCGCCTCGCCTTTCCGACGCGGATCGGCGAGGCGCTGGAACTCTTCCCGGAGATCGGGATGCAGCAGGCGTTCTACGACACGCGGCAGGTCGGGTTCGCGACCCGCGGATTCGCGACCGGCCGGGTCGACCTGCGTACGCGGCTGCGCGGTGGCTTCGAGATCCCGTTCACCGATCGGCGCGCGACGCATCTGCTCGAGCCGTCGATCGGCTACGCGGTGGTGCAGTCGACGGTGCAGGACGGCGATCCGCTCTTCGTCCCCGGCACCGAGTATCCGCAACAACGGATTCGCCAGTTCGATCTCGACAGCCGCACGCTCGACAGCGCGGACCGCGTGCCGCGGTTCAACGGCGTGACGCTCGGCCTCGGCAACCGCTTCTACGGGACCGCGGGCGAGGACCGGACGCCGCGTCTGCTCGGAGATCTGCGCATCTCCACCGAGTACGACTTCTCGCGCACCGAGGTGAACCCTGTCTACCTCGAAGGCTCGCTGATGCCCGGGGGCGGCTTCGGCACGCGATTCATCGGCGGCTTCGACCCGGACGAGGCGGTGGTCGAAGAAGGGCTGGCCGAGGCCGGATGGTCGAGTCCCGAAGGGCACGACGTCTCGATCACCTATCGCTATCTGCGCGACCTGCCGCTCTTCTTCGAATCGTTCCGCAACGCTCCCCATCGCTTCGAGCAGTTCGATGGCGGCTTCGATCGCGCGAACCAGTTGAGTCTCGCGACGCGCATCGCGCTCACGCGGAGCTGGGCCGTCACCTATCGCATGGGATACAGCTTCGAATCCTCGCTCTGGCTCGGCAATCAGGGTGGAGTCGAGTACCTCTCACAGTGCAAGTGCTGGGCGGTTCGGCTCGAAGTCGATCACGACCGGGCGCGCGGGTTCTCGTACAACATCCTCTATCGACTGGTCGGATTGGGCGAGGATTCGGTGCGGCCCTTCTCGGGTCCGGGTGCGCTGGGTTCGCGTTCCGCGACCAGCTTCCTTGACGCCCAGAAACCCCTCTGATACTCCGGGGGCTGGCGGCTCCTTCCGAACCCCTGGAGCCCGAGGCAAGGGTGCTGTCCCCGTCCGAGGACGTTTTCGCCGAACTCGCTGCACGCGGAAATCTGATCCCGCTCGTGCGCGAGATCCTCGCCGACTTCGATACCCCGCTCTCGCTCTTCGCTCGCCTCGACGACGGGCAGACCAGCTTTCTGTTCGAATCCGTGCAGGGGGGAGAGAAGTGGGCGCGCTGGAGCTTCATCGGCACCGGCGCGCGCGCGATCTTTCGAGCCCGCGGTGACGAGGTCGAGTGGGTCGAAGGGGGACGGGTCGAACGAACGCGCGTCGCCGGAGACCCGCTCGAAGGCTTGCGTGCCCGCCTCGCTGCGCTTCGCCTCGTTCAGCCCGCCGGACTCGAACTGCCTCCGTTCTCCGGGGGCGCGGTGGGCATGGTCGGCTACGACTGGGTTCGCTTCGTGGAGCGGATTCCCGACCGGAATCCCGACGAACTCGCCCTGCCGGATCTGTTCTTCGTTTTTCCGGAGACGGTCGTCGCCTTCGACAACGTCAAGCACAGCGCGCTGATCATTCGGCACGTCGCGCTCGCGGCCGGCGAGGATGCACGCGCCGCGTATCGTCGCGAGGCGGCTGCGCTCGACGCGGTGGTGGCGCGCCTGCGTGAACCGCTGCCCGCGCGGCCGCACGGCGCGGCCGTGCGACAGCCGATGGACGTGCTGCCGAGTCACACGCCCGAGCAGTATCACGACGCGGTCAAGCGGGCGCGGGAATACATCGAGGCCGGCGACATTTTTCAGGTCGTGCTCGGCCAGCGCTGGCGGATGCCGCTGCAGATCGAGCCGTTCTCGATCTATCGACAGCTACGCCGGGTCGATCCGAGTCCCTATCTCTTCTTTCTTCGTTGCGAGGGGGCCGTGTTGATCGGCGCCTCGCCGGAGATTCTCGTGCGATTGCGAGACGGGACGGTCGAGGTGCGCCCGATCGCCGGCACCCGCCGGCGCGGTCGCACGCCCGACGACGATCTCGCGATGGAGCGCGAGCTGCTCGCCGATCCGAAGGAACGCGCGGAGCACGTCATGCTGGTCGATCTCGGTCGCAACGACGTCGGACGTGTGGCCGAAACCGGCTCGGTGAAGGTGACGGAACTCGCGACGATCGAGCGCTACTCGCACGTCATGCACATCGTGTCTCACGTGGAAGGCAGGCTGCGCCCCGGTCTCGACTGGCTCGACTGCCTGCGCGCGACGTTTCCGGCCGGCACGCTGACCGGCGCGCCGAAGGTGCGCGCGATGGAGATCATCGACGAGCTCGAAACGCTGCGGCGTGGTCCCTTCGGCGGCTGCGTCGGTTACGTCGACTACGGCGGCAACATGGACACCGCGATCACGATTCGCACCGCGGTGGTGAAGGACGGCTGGATTCATTTGCAGGCGGGGGCGGGCGTAGTGGCGGATTCGGATCCGCGCCTCGAACACCTGGAATGTCGCAACAAAGCCGCGGCCGTGATTCGGGCGATTGATCTCGCGCGCGAGGACGATCGCTGATGCGCATCCTGATGATCGATAATTATGATTCGTTCACCTACAACCTCGTGCAGTATCTGGGCGAGCTGGGCGCGGAAGTCGTGACCTTGCGCAACGACGTCGAGAGTGCTGCGCAACTGCTGGCGCGTCGGCCCGACGGTCTCGTGATCTCGCCGGGGCCGGGAATGC
>CAZDHU010000162.1:0-9341 GCA_964505355.1 uncultured Myxococcaceae bacterium
CGAGGGCGCTGCGCGCGCGCGCCTGGATCAACAGCGCGTCGGCCGCGTTCGCTGCGCGTCGCCCGACCGGGCGCTTCAGATGCTGATCGGCAAACGAATCCGCTTCGTTCCAGCGACCGCGGTTCGCTTCCAGTGCGGCCAGCGCGAGTGCGGCGTCGCTGGACGTGGGGTCCGCGCGAAAGGATTCCTTGAACTCGGTGGCCGCGCGCTCGAAGTCGCCGAGCTTCATCGCCGCCTGTCCCGCGAGCTGGCGCGCCGCCGAGTTGTTGGGCCAGCGCCGGATTCCTGCATCCAGCTTCGCGAGCGCTTCGTCGTACTTCTCGTCGTCGAAGAGCAGCCGGCCCTCGAGCAGATCGCGGTACGCCGAATCGGTGATCTGCGGGGCCATCGCGCGGGCTTTCTCGCGCTGTCCCGCGTTGGCGAGGACGTCGGCCAGCTTGAACCGAATCCCGTCGTTGCCGCCTCCGGAGAGATCGATCGCCTTCTCCAGTGCTTCGATCGCCCCTTCGTAGTTGCGTCGCTGATCGCGAAACTCGGCGAGACGAAGCCAGGCATCGACGCTGCCGAAGAGCTCGGTGCCCTCGATGAGCACGCGATCGGCTTCGTCGACTTGCCCCGATCCCGCGAGGCGATTCGCGACCACCACGCGGAACGACAGATTCTCGGGCACGGCCTGCATCGCACTGCGCCAGAGCCCGGTCGCTTCGTCGGAACGCCCGGTTTCGTCGTAGAACTGGGTTGCGTATTGCAGGAAGATCGGGTCGTTCGGGTAGACCTTCCGGATCGCGTCGAACTCCTGATTGGCGCGTTCGAAGTTCTTGCGCCCGTAGTAGAAGCTGATCAGCGAGAGCCAGCCCTTCGCAGCGGTGGTCGCGTCTGCCGTCGACGCGACCTCCTTGAGGCGAACGTACGCGCGTTCCGACTCTTCGAGCCGTCCGAGGTCCAGCAGAATCGCCGCGCGGAGCAGCAGCGCGGAGTAGTCGTCGGGCATCATCGCGACCGCGCGGTCGGCGTCGATCAGTCCCTCTTCCTTCTTGCCGGCGAGGAAGTTCGCGCGGCCCCGGAAATAGATGGCGCGATCGCGGGAGGGATCGATCGCGAGCACACGATCGGCGGTCCGCACGGCGTCTTCGTACGACTCCGTCTGCACATAGGCCGAGACGAGCAGCAACCCGGCGTCGGCGGCGAGCGGGCTGCCCGACGCGCGAAGCACGCGATCGAGCGGGTAGATGGCGCGCGAGGGATCGTTGAGCTCGAGCAGTGCGCCTCCGAGCAGATAGTTCGCGTCGGGGTTCTCCGGCGCGGTTTCGAGAATCTCGTTCAGCGGCTCGATCGACTCGCGAAACTGGCCGGCTTCCTGGAGCGCCCGCGCGTCGTCGAGGCGCCGTTCGACTGAGCTCCCGCAGGCGACGAGCACGAGCGCGACGGCAAGCGGAAGCAGGCGGATCGAACGACTGCGGCCCGGGGCACGCGATTCGCCCGTGCTTCGCGTTTGGTCCGAATCTCGAAGCGGAACGAGCGCGCGATGCATGTCTGTCGAAGCCTCCCGGAACCCGTCGACTATACGCAACGCCCCCGCCGGACTCTGCGCCGCCTCGGAGCAATTCCCGTCCGTATTCGCCCGCCCGCTGGTCCGCCGGAGCTTTCCGGGGCGATGGTGCGAGTTCACCAGCGGACGTGTCGGCTGAAACGACGGAATCCTGTGCAGCGGGTGCCGGCGCGCGCCGTCCGCGCGCGACCCCGCGAGGGCGCGGGCACTGCGCAAATCGCTGCGCGGATCGGCGCGCGCGGAAGGGCAGTTCTTTGCTGCGCCCGCGGCCGGATCCGGCCCGGGCTCGTCGCGTGGGCGTCTTCTGGCGCAAGAGATTCCTCAGCCCCGCGAGTCGGCGGATGAACCGTGACGGGATCGCGAGCTGGCACACCGATTGCTGATGGAGCGCAGCAGGCTGGACGGACCGGACGAGGGCGCGATGGGCGCCCGGCACCGGGTTTCCGCAGAGCCAGAAGGAGACTTTGATGCGCAAGTGGATGGGCCTCATCGTTGCGGGTGCACTGACGCTCGGTGCTTCGGCGCCGGCGAGCGCTGCGCCCTACGCGGCCGGCGGGTTGTTGAACATCATCGTGGGCACGCTGCCCCCGATCTCGATTCCGTTCACGACGATGGTGGATGTCACGGGCGGCGCACTCACCATTCCGGCGGGTGCAGCTTCGATCAGCGGTCACTTCGAGCCGGTTGCCGGTTTCCCGCTCGGGTTGATCACCGGGTTGGTCGTGACCGCTTCGAATGGCGCGGGTTCGTTCGCTGTTCCCGGCCCCTCGGACGCTGGCTTCGCGAACATCGCGGGCGGCGGCTTCGGCGGCACGATGGCGATCAACGGCGTCGTGCAGTTGAAGGGTGCGCTCGCCATCAACCTGCCGATCTCGGTGATCGGCGCGGGCGGCGGCCTCAGCGCCGGCGGAATCACCGTCGAAGGCGCGAAGTGGACGACGGGCGTCGCCAACGTGACGACCAACGGCGCCGGCGCGCACTACCAGATCACGGGCACCAACAACGGCCTCGTCGGCGGTCAGCTCACGCTGGTGACCCCGGCGCACGTGAACGCGGCCGGCCTCACGCGCCTTCCCGTGTTCTCGACGATGACGCTGCAGATCGTTCCCGAGCCGGGCACGATGCTGCTGCTCGGCGCGGGCCTCGCTGGCCTCGCAGCGATCAGCCGCAAGCGCATCAGCCGCTAGTTCGCAGGCTTCGTTGCCGGCGACGGCGACGGGGCGTTGAACCGAACTGCTCGAACGGTGCGGCCCCTCCGTGCGGAGGGGCCGTTCTCGTTTGCGGGGCGCTTCGTTCCGCAAACGAGCGGTGCTAGGGTGCGCACCGCGTGTCCGAAACCTCTCGACGAATCGGCTGGATCGCGAGCATCCTTGCCGGCCTTCTGCTGGTGGCCGGCGTCGCCGTCTGGTGGCGCGGATCGATGCGCGGCGCGCCCGAGCAGCCGCCGGCGGGCAGCGTCGCCGACCTGCGAGGCCTGCGCGATCGACGCGACCTGAACGTCGTCTTCATCGTGCTCGACACGCTGCGCGCGGATCATCTCGGCGCGTACGGCTATCGCCGCAAGACCAGCCCGACGATCGATCTGCTGGCGGGTCGCGGGATCCGATTCGCGCACGTGAGCGCCCCGTCGAGCTGGACCAAGTCATCGATGGCGTCGATCTGGACGGGGCTCGCGCCCGGCTCGCACGGCGTGCTTCGCTATCCGCACGGTCTGCCTGAAGACGCGACGACGCCCGCCGAGATTCTGCGCGATGCGGGGTTCTATACGGCGGGGATCTGGCGCAACGGCTGGGTGGCGAGCAACTTCGGCTTCGGCCAGGGCTTCGACCTCTATCACCGGCCCGCTTCGCTCTCGACGCCCGAGTTCTTGCAGCGCCAGACGGTCTCGTCGTGGAAGCTCGGCGGTTCCGACGACGAGATCACGACTTCGGCCGTGGAGTTCTTGAAGGGCGTCGGCCAGCAGCGCTTCCTGCTCTACCTGCACTACATGGACATCCACCAGTACGTCTACGACGACTCGGCGGATTTCGGCACCACCTTCCTCGACTTCTACGACAACGCGATCGCCTGGGTCGATCGCAATCTCAACGCGCTCTTCGGCTCGATGCAGGAGCGCGGACTGCTCGGCCGCACGCTGGTCGTGATCACCGCCGATCACGGCGAGTCGTTCCTCGAGCACGGCAGCGAGGGGCACGCCCGCACGCTCTACACCGAGGTGCAGGACGTGCCGCTGATCCTGATCCCGCCCTTCGTGCTCGATCGCGGGGTGGTGGTCGAGCCGCGCGTCCAGAGCGTCGACATCTGGCCGACCGTCCTCGACCTGCTCGGAATGCCCGGGCTGCCGGCGGCGCAGGGCGTCTCGTTGCTGCCCGCGATCGAGGCGGCGGCGAACGGCCCGGCAAGCGGCGAGCGGACCAACGACCGGGACCGGGTCGCGATCGCGGAACTCGACCGAAGCTGGGGAACGACCGGCGCCGAGCCAAAGCCGCTGCTCTCGGTGACGGACGGCCCGTATCGACTGGTGCAGTACGAGAGCCAGCCGCAGTTCGCCGAGCTCTACGACCATCGATCGGACCCGGGCGAGCAGAAGAACCTCGCGAGGGAGCTGCCCGAGGTCGCCGATCGCCTGCGGCAGCGGCTCACCGAGTACCGCAGTCTGCCTGAGGCCCCGTGGGGCAAGCCGCTCGAAGTGGAGATCGACGCGATGCGACTCGAGCAGCTCCGGGCGCTCGGCTACGCCGTCGGTGCGGACGGTTCGAAGAAGGAACCCGAGAAATAAGACGGGGCGGATCAGGGAAAACGGGGAGCAAGGGATGACCCGGCCACGGCGAGCCCGCCCGCCCGAACGGAGAGGACTTCTGCCGCGACGCGGCGACGCCGGCCGCTTTGAGCCGCGACCGGATGGCGGCAAGAAAATCGAAACAGATCGACCAACTCCCGACTGCTGCACCGGGCCCGCAGAGACCGCGCTGCCCGCATTCCGGCGCAACGAAGGAGGGGCGCTGCGGCCGCATGACGCGACGCAGGAATGGCAGCAACAGGCCGAGGGCCCGGGGCGACTTTCTTCGCGGGGGGCTGACACTTCCGCGCGCTCGCGACCACATGCTCATGAGGCGCACGCGTTGCCCACCGACGATCGGTGGCGCCCTGCGCAAAGCGATTCATGCGGCCCAGAAGGAGAATCTCGATGCGCAAGTTGATTGGATGGATGACGGCTATGGCCCTGGTGGCCGGTGTCTCGGCCCCGGCGATGGCGGCCCCGGTGACGGCGAGCGGCTCGCTCTCGATGACGATCGGCACGCTGCCGGCGATCAACCTGCCGGTGGGCCCGGTGCAGCTCGATTACACGGCGGGCGTACTGACGGTTCCCGCCGGGGTCGCAGGAACGACTGGTCTCTTCCTGCGAGTGACCGGCTTCTCTCTCGACTTGATCACCGGCCTCGTGGTGACCGTGTCGAACGGCGCGGGCTCGTTCTCGAGTCCGCGGGCGGCTTACGACGCGCACAGCGCGGCGCCGGCGTTCCCGGTCAATCACGTCACGACGAGCGGTGGCGGCCTCGGTGGTCAGATGCCGATGAACGGCGTCGTGAACACGAAGGGTGCCCTCGCGATTCCGGTGCCCGTGGGCGTGGTCGGCAATGGTGGCCGCGCGGCGGCCGGCGGCATCATCGTCGACGGCGCGCCCTGGACGGATCAGGCGGCGCAGATCATCACGACCGGCCCGCCGCAGGCTCCGACCAACATCGCCGGCACGAACATGATCACGGCCGGCGGCGGTGGTTCGCTCACGCTGGTGACGCCGGCGCACGTGAACGCGGCGGGCCTCAGCCGCCTCGGCACGGTGACCGTGCTTCACCTCGACCTCGTGGGCGCGCAGCCGGACAGCGACGGCGACGGCGTGCCGGACAACACCGACAACTGCCCGCACGCGGCCAACGCCGACCAGCTCGACCGCGGCGGCGTGGGCAGTGCGGCTCCGGCCGACGGAATCGGCGATGTGTGCCAGTGCGGTGACGTGAACGGCGACGGCAAGGTGACGACGTCCGACGCAGTGATCACGGCGCGCTCGCTGCTGGTCCCGCCGACCGCCACCATGGCGTTCCCGGAAAAGTGCAATGTCGGCGGAAACTCTGCGTGCAACATTGCGGACGTGACGATCATGAAGCGCTCGCTGCTGACCCCGCCGACGGCAACGATCGCGCAGGTCTGCACACCGGCGCTCTGATCGCCTGAGATCCGATCGGGCGTAACGGAGGCGACTCCGGAACGTCCGGGACAACGCGGCGGCCACCTCTTCGGAGGTGGCCGCTTTCCTTTTGGAGCGCGCTCGCCGCGTCCGCGGGGTCGGATCTCGTCGGCAGGCCCTGCGTCGCGCGCACGGCGCAACGTTTGCGCTCGCTGTGCGGCCGCTTGCTTCTCGTCTCGACCGCTTCACTCGCGAACGCGGATGCTCGGCTCCTCCGGCCAGCGCAGCCGCCCCTCGCCCGCGGCGACGCAGACGGCGGCCGTCATGTCGCCTGTCACGTTGAGAACGGTGCGGCTCATGTCGAGCAGGCGATCGACGCCGAGGACGATGCCGATGCCTTCGGCCGGGATTCCCACCGCCTGCAGCACGATGACCACCATCGGAAGCGAGCCTCCGGGCACTCCGGCGGTCCCGATTCCGCCGAGGATGGCGAGGCCCATCACCAGCGCCTGCTGACCGAGCGAGAGATCGAGACCGAACACCTGTGCGAGAAAGAGGACGGTGACGCCTTCGAACAGGGCGGTTCCGTTCTGATTCACGGTCGAGCCGATGGTGAGGACGAAGGCCGCGATGTCGCGCGGGACGCCGAAGCGCTCTTGCGTCGCGCGAAGCGCGGTGGGCAGGGTGGCGGCGGACGACGAGGTCGAGAACGCGGTGACCATCACGCCGCCGAGCCGGCGGTGAAACTCGCGCGGAGAGATGCCGGCGAGCCCTCGCACCAGCAGCGAATAGGTGCCGAGCTGGTGAACGGCGAGCGCGGCCAGCACGACGGCGACGTAGCGGCCGAGGGTCCACAACAGATCGATGCCCAGTCGCGCGGTGAGAGAGAAGAGCAGGGCGAACACGCCGAGCGGCGCGATCGCCATCGCGAAGCCGATGATGCGCAGCGACACCGCATAGACCCCTTCGAGTACGGAAACGAGGCCCACCGTCCGCTCGCGCGGCGTCGTCGCGAGCGCCACGCCGATCAGGAGCGCGAAGCAGAAGACCCCGAGCATCTCGCCCTCGAACGCGTGCACGATGGCTGCGAAGGGATTGCGCGGAATGATCGAGAGCAGCGCCTCGACGGGCGACACGGACCGCGTCGCCTGCTCGAGCACACCACCCGCCTGCGGCGCCAGCGTGTCGATCAGGCGCGCCCGGTCGTCGGCCGAGAAGCCGGCGCCCGGTGCAACGACGTTGACCAGCGCGAGTCCGATCGCGACCGAGACGGCCGAGATCGCGACCGTGAAGACGGCGGTCCGCAGGCCGACACGGCCCAGCGTCGAAACGTCGCCGAGTTCGCAGACTCCAAGTGCGAGCGAGGAGAGGACGAGCGGAAGCACGGCGACGAAGAGCATCCGCAGAAAGATCTGCCCGATCGGCCAGGCGACGAACGAGAGCACGAAATCGAGCCACTTCGTCTCCGCGGCGGTCGCGCGCGCGATCACTCCGCAGGTCGCGCCGAGCACGAGCGCGATCAGGATTCGGCGTGCTCCGCCCCGGTTCGATTCCTGCGTACTCATCCTCGCCTCCCTGCAGATCCGTCGACCCGCCGCTCGCCCGTCTCGCGGTTCGCATGATAGGTTCGGCGGCACGAGGGGGGAGGATGGACGCACCGGCGAAACTCGAGTGGGACACTCCGATGTACCGGCTGGCGGTCGGCCAGCTCGATCGCACGGCAGCCGTGATGCACCTCGACGAGAACGTCTGGGAGCGACTGCGCACGCCGCAGCGCGCGCTGGTGGTCTCGTTTCCGTTCCGCCGCGACGACTACTCGACGGTCGACACCGTCTTCGGGTATCGCGTGCAGCACCTGCTCACGATGGGGCCGACCAAGGGCGGCACGCGCTTCGATGCCGACGTCGACCTCGGCGAAGTGACGGCGCTCGCGATCTGGATGACGTGGAAGTGCGCGATCATGGGGCTGCCCTTCGGCGGCGCGAAAGGGGCCGTGCGAATCGATCCGCACGGCTGCACGCGCACGGAGCTGCAGCGCATCACGCGCCGTTACACCTCCGAAATCGTCTCGATGATCGGCCCGGATCGAGACATTCCCGGGCCCGACCTCGGCACCGACGAGCAGACGATGGCCTGGATGATGGACACGTACTCGCAGCAGGTCGGACATCCAGTGCCCGGCGTGGTCACCGGAAAGCCAATCGAGATCGGCGGTTCGCTCGGGCGGCGCGAATCGACGGGGCGGGGCGTCGTCACCTGCATGGTCGAGGCGGCCCGGCACCTCGGCCTCGCGCTCGACGGTGCGCGGGTCGTCGTGCAGGGCTACGGGCAGGTCGGCGGCACGGCGGCGCGACTGGCCGCGAACCTCGGTACGAAGGTGGTCGCGATCTCCGACGTGGCGGGCGGGATTCACGATGCGCGCGGGCTCGATCTCGCGAAGGTCGACGCGTGGCTGCGCGAACACCGAACGCTGGCGGACTTTCCCGGCGTCGATCACGTCACGAACCGCGAGATCCTCGAGCTGCCCTGCGACGTGCTGATCCCGGCGGCGATCCAGAATCAGATCACGGCAGACAACGCGGCGAAGCTCTCCTGTCGATTGCTGGTCGAAGGCGCGAACGGGCCGACCACGCTCGAGGCCGACGACATCCTGCGTGATCGAGGCGTCTTTACGGTGCCCGATGTCGTCGCCAACGCCGGTGGCGTGACGGTCTCGTACTTCGAGTGGGTGCAGGACGGGCAGCAGTTCTTCTGGACCGAAGAAGAGGTCAACAACAAGCTGATCGCGATCATGCAGCGCGCTTTTCGCGACGTCCTGCACGTGGCCGTCGAGCGAAAAATCGACATGCGTACGGCGGCGTTGATCCGCGGGCTGACGCGTGTTGCGAGCGCGAAGAAGCTGCGCGGCGTCTTCCCCTGAGCGCAGGCGGCTCCGAACCGGTCAGTCGTGCGCCACGATCGGCGGGCCCGCCTTCAACATTTCGGCCAGCGCCGTGTCCATTTCGGCGAGCACGCGCGCGACGGCCGGATCGCGCTGCTCGGCCGTCCAGACCGCCGCCAGTTTCGGCCGCGACGCCAGCGGTTCGCCGCCGCCGAGCATCGGGACCACGCGCACGAGGAAAAAGAGGTACGGCGCGAGCGCGCAATCGGCGAGCGTCAGCGCAGGACCGACCGCGAAGTTGGAACCGGCGAGAAACGCCTCCAGTTGATCGAGTCGCAACGCCAGCTCGCGCAGGCGTTCGGCCACCACCTTCTCTTCGCGTGTCTTCGGATGAATCTGCCCGAAGAGCGCCGTCAGCGGCGGGATCAGATAGAGATCGAGAAACCGCGAAACGAACCGCACGCGCGCGCGTTCGAGCGGATCGGCGGGGCGCAGCGGACGCTCGGGATGCAAATCTTCGAGGTACTCGCAGATCACTTCGCTCTCGGGAAGGATCGCGCCGCCGACGTCGAGCGCCGGCACCTTGCCGAGTGGATGAATCGCACGCCACGCATCCGAGCCCATCCCGCCCGGCGGCTTCGCGAGCGCGATGGCGAGGTTCTTGGCGTAGATCTGGATTCGACAGCGCGCCGCGAAGGGCGAGAGATCGTCGTGGTAGAGCTTCA
>CAZDHU010000163.1:0-3129 GCA_964505355.1 uncultured Myxococcaceae bacterium
TCGGGATATTCAAAGGCAAGCGGCAGCCGGTGCCGCAGGATGACAACAAGAAAGAGAGTCGAGTGATGGAAGAGCAAATTTTAGGTGTGTCGAAAACGGAGTTTCAAGCTCTGTCTCCGGCAGCGAAGTTGTCGGCTTTGAAGACCAAGCTGCAGAGCGCGCCGTCGAAGTCGAACGTGGTAATCCTCTGGCTGATTGGCCAGATTGATTACGTGTTGATTTTGATCGCGGGCCAAGCTCCGGAGAGCGCCGAAGAGTTGGTGCGCGACATCGCGAAGACGATCCAGATCTGGATCAAGTACGCGATCCGTTATGCCGAGAAGACAGCGACGCCAATTGACGACGCCTTCTTCAATGAACTTGCCGAAGCCGCAGCTCAGTTGTCGGCCTAAGCATGAACCGGGTTGCCGGGGTCTAAAGCCCCTGCAACTCACAAAGGCCGAGGACACGATGAAAAAAAAGGTAGCCGCGAAGGTTACGCGCAAAAAAGCTAAGTCCTCCGCCTCAAGTGTTAAGCGCAAGGGGCAGGTGGTGCCTGTTAAGCACACGACATCCTCTGTCGCGTCGAAGAAGAAGCAGACCCCCCCTACCCCCCCCGTGAACGGAGGGGGACTGAAAGTTTCCGCGAAGCGTGCGCCGCTCTTTGAAAAATACTTCGAGCCTTTCCGTGTGCTGGTGGTGGAGCAGAATGTTCCGGTGCGGCAGATTGCGGATCAGAAGCTGTTGCCGGTTTCTTATGGAACAATGCGCCGCTGGTTCGAGCGGGAGAATTTGGAAGCTCAACGGCAGACGAAGATTCGCGGACCGCAGGCCCTTCATGCCGACGTGCTGAGGGCAGTTGAGAAGTTGGTGCAGAATCTAACCGAGCATGTGAAGAAGGGAAATACCCCGTGGAAAGGATCTTTTGACGAGTTGCAAAAGGGTGTGAGTGTGCTGGAGAAATTATCCGGCGAGGCTTATTTCCCCGGCCATTTATCGAAGAGCTTAGAGCTTCTTGTGGAATATCTGCGGGTTTCAAAGCAAGAGTCTTTGCTGGCCGAATTAGGTGAACTCTTAAACGGATTTACGGTATGGGCACTGGCACGCAAGGGCTAAAGCGAACAAGCAAACTTTCCGAATCGCAAGCGATAGCCCGGATTGAGCAACTGGCTCGGAAGATCCGCAGCAGTGCCACACGGTTGCCGGGAGGAGAAGCCGAGAAGCGGGCCAGATTAGCCGAGGCCGATAAGAACTTTTTCTTCTTTGCCAAGACCTATTTCCCGCACCATTTTTCGGCTGATCCAGCTTCGATGCATTACAAGTTCATTGAAGCGGCGAGCGAACCCGGAGTGATCATCTTCCGGATGCCGCGCGGGTTTGGCAAGACGACGCTGGGACAGATTTTCGCATTGTGGTGTTTGCTCTTTGGCAAGAAGAAGTATGTGATCCTGATTGGCAAGAGCCAGTCGGTGGCCGACGAATTGGTCGAGACTTTGGTGCTCGAACTGGAAGAGAACGAGCGGTTGATCCAAGACTTCGGCGAGCAGAGAACTTCGAAGTGGTCAGCTCAGAACGGCTTCCGTTTGAAGAGCGGAGCTTTCTTTCGCGCACTGGGCAGAGAGCAGCCGATTCGTGGCCGTAAGATGGTTTCACAGCGACCGGATTTGATTTTAGCGGACGACCTTGAAGACGAAGAGTTGGTCCGTAATCCGACGCGGGTGAAGCGGGTGTTGAAATGGTTCCTGCAGTCTGTACTTCCGGCGCGCGCGCGCGATGCGACGGTGGTGTGGTTAGGAACCGGACTGGCCGGAAAGTCACCGACTGCCTTGTTACTCGATCCGGAGTGGAGCTATGCGGATTCTGAAGATCCGCCGAACTTTGTTAGACTGTCGTTTGCGGCGCGGAATACGGAAGGTCAAAGTGTTTGGCCGGAGGTTTGGTCAGACGCACGGTTGTCAGCGGAGCGGGCCACGATTGGTACGACGGCATTCAACAACGAGTTCGAGCATCTGTACGAGATGGTCGGCGGGATGTTTCACGATGCTTGGTTTGTGCCGTATCTGCCGAAAGATTTGCCGACTTCCGGATTGGTTTCTGTTACGATGGCTGATCCAAGTGTCAAGGCGAAAACGACGAGTGACACGAAGGCCGTAATCACGATTTCGTTTGATCCGAAGACGCGGTTTTATTACATCCGTCATGCTTGGATTCGGCGGGGGACGACGGCAGAATTTATCAAGCAGCTCTTTGATCAAGCTTTGGTGTACCATTCAAGGCTGGTCATTGTTGAGACGGTGGCTTTTGCAATTTTGTTAATCAAGTTGATTCAGGATGAGGACAGGGCGCGGGGAGTGCGGCTGCCCGTGCGGTGTATCGAGCAGGCCATCGGTAAAGAGGTTCGGATTCAGACTGTTGAGCCGATAGCAGAGCAGAAACGGATCCACTATATCAAGGGTCATTCGGACCAGAACGAATTGATCGAGCAGTTTACCTACTTTCCGACCTCCGGAAAGCCGGACGACGGACCGGATGCTTTTCAAATGGGGGTTGAGTTTTGTGAACGGTTGCCGGGAGACGGCAAGAGCAAATCAAAATACGAATCCACTTCAAGACGAGTGGATTTTCGAGGGATATAGTTCATGCCGGTTTTGTATGACCAGTTCGGACAGCCAATCAATCCAAACCGTAAGCCGCCGATGGGACGGGGCGGCGCGGTGCCGATTGACAAGAGGACGGCTGTAAGTCCGAGCCAGTTCACGACACCGGAAGCCTTGAAGGCCGCATGGGCCTCGGCTCGGCGTGGGGACGTGCGGGTGTTGATGCAGATCGGTGAGGAGATCGAGCATGACCAGGCGATTGTGGGCCGTGTGCGCACGCGCCGTTTGTCGGTCTCGAAACTCACATGGGAAGTGCAGCCCGCGAGTGATTCGGCAGAGCACAAGGCTCATGCCAAGTTTGTCGAAGACAACTTCCGTTCTTTGAATATCCGTACGGCGGTGGAGCATTTTCAGGATGCCGTGATCAAGCCGTTTGCCGTGAACGAGTTGGTGTGGAAGAACGAGTCCGGCAAGACTTTACTTGAGGATTTGCACGCGCGGCGCGGGACTGAGTTCACCTTTGATTACCAGACGACGGGTGAGCAGCTCAGAG
>CAZDHU010000164.1:0-1677 GCA_964505355.1 uncultured Myxococcaceae bacterium
CACGATCGCGCCGCGCACCATCTGGTCCGCGTGCTTCGGATCGACGCCGAGGTTGATCGAAAGATCGATGCTCTCGTCGAACTTCGCGCTCGGCAGCTCTTTGAGCAGAGCCACCGCTTCCACCAGCGAGTGGAGCTTGGCTCGATCGACTTTGGACGCGCATTCCTTCAGACGCTTGCTGCTGGCCACGGCTCAGCCCTCCACCACGTCGAGGCCCATCGACCTCGCCGTGCCTTCGATGCTGCGCATGGCCTGATCGACCTCGTGCGCGTTCAGGTCTTTCATCTTCAGCTCGGCGATCTCGCGAACCTGACGCTTCGTGACCGTGCCGACCTTGTTCCGGTTCGGTTCTCCCGAGCCCTTCTCCACCTTCGCCGCCTTCTTGAGCAGGATCGCCGCCGGCGGCGTCTTCAGCTCGAAGGTGAACGTGCGATCGGAGTAGACGGTGATCAGCGCGGGAATGATCAGCCCGGCCTGATCCTGCGTCCGCGCGTTGAACGCCTTGCAGAACTCCATGATGTTGACGCCGTGCTGACCGAGCGCCGGCCCCACCGGCGGCGACGGGTTCGCCGCACCGGCCGGGCACTGCAGCTTGACCACCGCCGTGATCTTCTTCGCCACTGCTTTCGTCTCCCTCGCTCCCGCTTCCCGCACGCACGAAGGCGCGGGGCGCGGTGCTCACGCGAGCGTTTTCAGGCCTTCTCGACCTGCATGAAATCGAGTTCGACCGGCGTTGCCCGACCGAACACCTGCACCATCACCCGTACCTTTTCTTTTTCTGGCCTCACCTCGTCCACGAGCCCGGCGAAGTTGGCGAACGGGCCGCTGATCACGCGCACGTTTTCGCCCTCTTCGAAGCGGATCTTCGGCTTCGGCTTGACCGCACCTTCCTTCATCTGCTGCGTCATCCGCGCGACCTCTTCGTCGGAGATCGGCGTCGGCGCCGTGTTGCCGCCCACGAAACCCGTGATCTTCGGGGTTCCACGCACGACGTGCCAGGTTTCGTCGTTCAGCTCCATGTGAACGAGGATGTACCCGGGAAAGAACTTCCGTTTCGAGGTGCGCTTCTCGCCTTTCACGATCTCGACGACCTGCTCTTCCGGGATCAGCACTTCGTCGAACGAATCTTCCATGCCTTCGAGCTTCGCCCGCTCGAGAAGAGACTGGCGCGCTCTCGCCTCGTGGCCAGAGTACGTGTGAACGATGTACCAGCGCTTCGCCATCGCCCCCCCCTCGGCCATCACGGCATCACCTGCTGGATGCCGAACGCCAGCATCCAGTCGATCAGCCCGAGCACGACGGTCAGCAGAGCCACGATCACCAGCACGCCGATCGTGCCGCCGACGTATTCCTGCTGGGTCGGCCAGGTGATCTTTCGCACCTCGGCCCGCACGTCGTTCGCAAACCGTCGCGCCTGATCGATCCATTCCGCGGGACTTGCCTGCACGACGTCCACCCCTCGAGAAGAACTGGCAGGCGCGGAGGGACTCGAACCCCCAACCCCCGGATTTGGAGTCCGGTGCACTACCAGTTGTGCTACGCGCCTTCGTCCTCGGCTACGACCAGCCCGAACTCGCTACTCGACGATTTCGGAGACGACGCCGGCGCCGACGGTGCGGCCGCCTTCGCGGATCGCGAAGCGCAGCTCCTTGTCCATCGCGATCGGCGTGATCAGCT
>CAZDHU010000165.1:0-8814 GCA_964505355.1 uncultured Myxococcaceae bacterium
CACCGAGCAGGGCTTCGTGCTGCTCGAGTTCGACGGAACCGAAACTTCACCGGGGCACGCGCGGGTGCTCGTCACCGTGCGAGACTCCGGGATCGGCATCGCGCCGGAACGGATCGATGCGCTGTTCGAGGAGTTCACGCAGGCCGACGAGTCGACGACGCGTCGCTTCGGCGGAACGGGACTCGGTCTCGCCATCTCGCGCCGACTCACCGAGTGCATGGGGGGCGTGATTCGCGCCGAAAGTCGACTCGGTGCCGGTTCGACGTTCTCGGTCGATCTGCCGCTCGCCCTGTCGGCCCCGGATGCGCTCGCGCTGCCGCCGGTCGCCTCGCTGGCCGGTGTTCGCGTCCTCGTCGTGGACGATCTCGAACTCAACGTGCGAGTGCTCTGCGAGCGGCTCGCGAGCTGGCGCATCGAGGCGAGCGGCTGCGGATCGGCCGCGCAGGCGCTTGGCGCATTGCGCGAAGCGTTCGCCGCGGGCCGGCGCTTCGATCTCGTCGTGCTCGACCACCAGATGCCGGGAACGGACGGAGAAGCGGTCGCGGCCGCGATTCGGGCGGACCGCGACCTCGGCGGCACTCCTCTCGTGCTCTACAGCTCGATCGGAGACCGCAACGGCCGCGAAAGCCTCGCCTCCCTCGGGTTCGCGGCCGTGCTCGCGAAGCCGGCTCGTCCCGCGCAACTTCGGGGCGCGATCGAGCGGGCGCTTCAGGCCGGTGCGCCGGCGTGCTCGCCTCGAGTCGTACCGCTTGCACGTGCATCGCTCGGAGCGCACGTGCTGGTGGCGGAGGACAACGGCGTGAACCGCCTGCTGGCGTCGCGTCTGCTGGAGAGACTCGGCTGCACGGTGGACGTCGTCCGCAACGGCCGCGAAGCGGTCGAAGCAGTGGCGAAGGCGACGTACGACGCGGTGCTGATGGATTGTCTGATGCCCGAGCTGGACGGATTCGAAGCGACGCGCGCGATTCGGGAACGCGAACCCGACGGGCGCCGGTTGCCGATCATCGCGCTCACCGCGAACGCCGTCGCGGGGGATCGCGAGCGCTGCCTCGCGGCCGGGATGGACGATTACGTGAGCAAGCCGATCGTGCGCGGCGAACTCGAGGCCGCACTCGCGCGCTGCGGAATCGTCTGAAGGCGACCGCTTTCGGCCGTCTTCCCTCGCCGCATCAGAGCGGGACGCCCATCGCCGTGAGCGCCGCGCGCACCCGATCGACGTCGACGGCCGACGCCGCGAGATCGGCGTCGCGCATTTCACGCGCCGCGATCGCCACCGCCTGGCCTTCGAGCATGCAGGGACCGATCACGCGCACGGACGCGAAGGCGCCACCGTCGGCGGACAGGCAGCGGCCCGCCACCAGCAGGTTGCGAATGCCACGCGGGACGAGCGATCGGTAGGGAATTGCATAGGACGTCCCCGGTTCGAGAAACGTCCATTGCGTCAACCCGCCGGGCACGTGGCGTTCGATCGGCCAGCTGCAGCGCCCGATGCCGTCGGCGAACTCGCGCGCTCCGAGCACGTCGTCTTCGCGCAGCACGTACTCGCCGGCGATCTTTCGCGTTTCGCGCACACCGAGGCGCGTCGCCGTGTCGGAAAGAAAGGCGTTCGCGAAGCCCGGCACCTCGCGCCGAACGAACTCCGAAAGCCGGACGGCCTGCGCTCGACCTTCGAACTCCGCGCGCGTGAGCTCGTCCGCCAGCGCGGCGTCGACCGGCCGCCCATCGATCGATACGCGCGAAAGCGCGACGACGATTTCGCCGGGACGGCCGGTCGGAAACAGGTTCCCGCTCTTGCGCGGAAGACCGCTCGATGCGAAGCCGGTTTCGAGAATGCGCGGCAGTTCGGCGAGGGCCGCCATTGCCTTGCCGACGTCGACGTTCTGCATGGTGAACATGGTCGAGGGATACTGGAGTGATTCCGCCGGCAACGTGTCGACGCCCGCGAGACGCGAGAGCACGGCGTCGCCGGTGGCATCGACGTAGACGCGCGCCGTGAGGCCGATGCGCTCGCCGCGGGTGTCGACGACGACGCCGCGAATCATGCCGTCGCTGGCGAGCACGCGTGTGAGCCGCGCGTGCAGCCGAACACGCAGGCTGGATTCGCCGAGCACGCGCTCTTCGAGCAGCCGCTTCACGCCGACCTGCACGTAGGGGACGACGCCGTTGTCGTGATGAGCGATGGGTCCGATCGCGTGCCCGCGGCGCAGCAGTTCCTGCGCGATCTCGAGCGCGAATCCACCGACCGTCGGCATCAGCGCGCCGCCGGCCGCGCGGTGAAAGAATCCGCAGAAGGTGCCGACGGCGCCGCCCGTGCTCATGCCGCCGAGAAAGGGCATGTCTTCGACGAGGCCCGTGCGCAGCCCGAGACGCGCGCCGGTCACCGCCGCCGCGACGCCGGCCGATCCGCCACCGATCACCAGCAGATCGAAGGAGTCCCGGACCTCGACCTCTTCGGGCGCGAGCGTGAGCGTCGTCATCGGTTCACTCCTCGTCGTCCGTCGAAGACGAACGTCGTCCGGCGGATCTGGTGCCGCCGGCCCGGTTGCGATACTTGCGTCGAGACAACGGTTCCACCGCAGGAAGCGAAACGCCATGCCCCATGCGCTGACCCCGGCCCGGCATCGCACGATCGCCGCGCTCGCCGAATCGGTCGCGCCGCCCTGTGCGGCGCTTCCCATCGACGTGCGACAGCTCGCCGTCGCGGACCAGGCCGACGAGATGCTGGCGAGCTTCGACCCATCCAGTCGGCGCACGCTCGGTCTGCTGCTCGACCTGCTTCGCCTCGCACCGCTCGCGTACGGCGAATGGCGACCCTTCGATCGACTCTCGCCCGCGCGACGCGAGGCCTACCTGCGCAAGGCCCTCGGCGGCCCCCGGCTCGACCACGACGTGGTTCTCTCGCTGCGCGCATTTTGCGAGATGCTCTTCGCCGGCGATCCGCGGTTTCGAAGGCACGTGGGGGATCACAATCTGCCGCTCGTTGGCGGCCGGCCGATTCCGCCCGTAACACCGCTGCCCGTGCAGATGCATCCCGGGCTGAGCGGGAATCAAACCGTGCACTGCGACGTGGTCGTGATCGGCAGCGGAGCCGGTGGCGCCACGATCGCGCGAGAGCTCGCCGAGGCCGGGCTCGAAGTGGTGGTCGTCGAAGAGGGTGGCCCCGTCGCGCGCGAAGACTTCAGCGAGTCCGCGCTCCGTCGCACGGCGCGTTACTACCGCAACAACGGGTTCACGACGGCGATCGGGGGGCCGGTGATTCCCGTCCCGATGGGGCGGGTCGTCGGGGGCACGACGGTGGTCAACTCCGGCACCTGCCTGCGCGCGCCCGAGTCCGTGCTGTCCGGCTGGGCGCGCGATCACGGCGCGTTTCTCGCAGCGCCCGAACGGATGGCGCCGCGATACGAACGGCTCACCGAGCAGCTCCACGTCGAGCCGGTGAGCGACGAGATCATGGGCCGGAACGGGCTCGTCGTGCGCCGCGGCGCGGAAGCGCTCGGGCTGCGTGCGCGGCCCATCCCGCGCCCGGTCTCGGGCTGCGCGGGCACCGGGCAGTGTGCATTCGGTTGCCCGCGCGACGCCAAACAGGCCATGCATCTGACCGCGCTCCCGGCTGCGGTCGCCCGCGGCGCACGAATCTTCGCGCGCTGCAAAGTCGATGCGATCTTCGGCCGCACGACGCGCGCCGCCGGCGTGCGCGCCCGGATTCTCGACGAGCGAGGCGCACCGACGGGCGGGACACTGACCGTCCACGCGCGCGCCGTCTTCGTCTGCGCAGGGGCGTTGATGACGCCCTCGTTGTTGCGACGTTCCGGCATCGCGCACCGGCATTCCGCGCTCGGCGCGCATCTGCGCATCCATCCCGGCAGCGGTGTCACCGGACGCTTCGACGAGATCGTGAACGGCTGGCAGGGCGTGATGCAGTCGTTCGCGATCGAAGAGTGGCTGGAGGAAGGCATTCTGCTCGAAGCCACCTTCCCGCCGCTCGGCATGACCTACAGCGCGGGCGCGTTGCCGGGGGTCGGCGAGGAGCACGCGCGGCTGCTCGACGAATATCCGCGGATGGCGAGCATCGGCTCGATCGTTTCGGACACGGGCACCGGCCGCGTGCAGCGCCTGCCGCTGCTCGGCGAAACGATGCGCTACCGGCTTTGCGACGAGGACGTGGCGAAAGCGGTACGCGCGATCGCGCGTGCGGCGCGCGTGCTCTTCGCAGCGGGTGCGAACGAGGTCTACCCCGGCGTTCCGGCCGTACCCCGGTTGCGCTCGCCGGCGGATGTCGACGCATTCGAAACCCGGCGCTGGCGGGCGGAAGACTTGAAGGTGTCCGCCTATCACCCGATGGGAACCGCGCGGATGGGGGCGGACGAGCGCCGCGCGGTTTGCGACCCGGAAGGCCGCGTGCACGGCAGCGAGAACGTCTTCGTCGCCGACACCAGCCTGTTTCCCGCTTCGACGCACGCCAATCCGCAGTTCACGCTGATGGCGTTGTGCCTGAACCTGAGCGAGCGGTTTCTCGAGCGCTGGCCGACCGCGAAGCGCTCGCACTGAGCCGTCGCACCGAAGGGAAAAGTCGTGAAGACGTTTCGAAAGCTCGACCGACAGCAGATCCTGAAGTCCGCCGAAGTCTTCGCGCAGCTGAAGGTGGACCGCTTCTTCTGGAAGGCGAGCGGCTTCACCGACGCCGAACTCGAGCGTCCGGTGATCGCGATCGCGAACAGCCCGCAGGACGTTGGTCTCGGGCACATGCACCTGCGCCAGCTCGGCGATGCCGTGAAGCAGGGCGTGTTGCTCGGAGGTGGAGTCCCGATCGAGTTCTCGACCATCGCTCCCTGCGCGGGGCACTGTCGAAATCTCGGCAGCGCCGACGAGGTGCTGCTCTACGACCTGCCGCAACGCGACGCGATCGCCGACAGCGTCGAGATCCAGATGCGGAACTACAACGCCGACGGGCTGGTCTGCATCGGCACCTGCGACAAGATCGTGCCCGGGCACTGGCTCGGTGCGGCGCGTCTCGATCTGCCGACGATCTTTCTGCCGGGCGGGCCCGCGCGCGCGGGCAGCTTCCGGGGTGAAGCGACGGCGTTTCCGACCGACGTGGCGCTGAAGCTGGTGAACGAATACCTGGCCGATCAGATCACGGCCGAACAAATGCGGGCCGAGCTGCACGAGATGGAAGGCAAGTGGGTGACCGGCTGCGGCGCCTGTCCCGAACTCACCACCGCGAACACCGTGCAGATGGCGACCGAAGTGATGGGACTGTGTCTGCCGATGGCGTCCACCACGCCGGGCAACGACATGGAGAAGCTGCGTCAGGCGAAGGAGACGGGCTTTCGCGCCGTGCAGCTCGTGCGCGAGGGGCTGCGGTTTCGCGATCTCGTCACCGCCGAATCGATTCGCGATGCCGGACGGCTCGTGATGGCGCTCGCGGCGGGGACCAACGGCATCCTTCATCTGCTGACGCTCGCGAAGTATCTCCAGCTCGCGATCGACGTCGACACCTTCGACTTCCTGAGCGACGACACGCCGTACTTTTGCCCCGTGCGTCCGAGCGGTCCGTTCACGGTGGTCGACGTTCACGAGGCTGGCGGCGCGATGGCGATTCTGAAGCGCATCGAATCGAAGATTCATCGCGATCGGCCGACCGTGTGCGGCGCCTCGATCGGGCAGCTGCTCGACCGGACCCGGGTGCTGCGTGACGAGGTGATTCTGCCGGCGGAGAAGCCGATCTATCCGACCGGCGGCATCAAGGTGCTGCGCGGCAACCTCGCCCCCGACGGCTCGCTCTGTCGCTACACGATCACCGGCGGTCAGGATCAGATGTTTCGAGGGCCCGCGCGCGTCTTTCACAGTCAGCAGCGCGCGGTGATCGCGATCTTCGCCGGGCAGGTCAGCTCGGGCGACGTGTTGGTGATTCGCCATCAGGGTCCGCGCGGTGGCCCCGGATTCAGCGAGAACTTCCGCGTGCCGCTGATTCTCGGCTCACTCGGTCTGCACGACGTCGCGGTGGTGACCGATTCGCGGTTCAGCGGCGCGACCGAGGGCGCTCTCTGCGTCGGCTATGTCTCGCCGGAAGCGCAGGTCGGGGGGCCGCTCGCCGTGGTGGAAGAGGGCGACCTCGTGCAGATCGATTGCAAGGCGAAGCGGCTCGACGTCGAGCTCGATGCGGCGACGATCGCGTCCCGACTGGCCGCGTGGACGCCGCCGCGACCTCCGATCACGGAAGGCGTACTCGTCGACTGGCACCTGACGGCGACGCAGTTTCCCGAGGGCGCGATGTTGCAGCGACGGCTCTGAAGGAGCTGCGGAGAGGGCGAGGCCGAAGCCATGTTCGAGTTCGACGAGACGATGACCGCCGTGCGCGATGCCGTGCGCGGTTTCTGTGCGCACGAAATCGAGCCTGCACTGCCGGCGATCGAGGCCGGCGAGGCGAGCGCCTTCGAGGTGCTGCGCCGCTTCGCAGCGACCTTCGGTCTGCCGGAACTCCTCGGAGCGCCGATGCGTGCCCGCGCGCGCCGGCTGCGCGACGGCGAACCGTCGCGCGCGCGGGCGGGTGCGGGCGAAGGCGGTGCGGCGTCCGGTGTCGGCGATCCGTCGCTGACGTCGGTGGTGGTGATGGAGATCGCTCGCTCGAGTCCGGGGCTCGCCCTCTGTCTGATGAGCAACCTCGGCTGCGCCGCGACCATCGGGGCCGGCGGCGACGCGGAGTTGATCGAACGCTGCGCGATTCCCGTGATTTCGTTCGACCGCGTCGGCTGCTGGGCGCTGACCGAGCCCGGTTCGGGCTCCGATGCCTTCGCGATGAAGACCACCGTACGGATCGAGGGAGATTCCGTCGTTCTCGACGGCAGCAAGACGTTCATTTCGAACGCGCCCGCGGCGGACGTCCTTCTGATCTACGCGCGACTCGAATCGTCCGCGGGGGATTCGAAGGACAAGCGGCGAATCTTCCCCGTGCTCGTCGAACGCGGGACGCCCGGTCTGACCACCGGCGCACCGATGCAGAAGTTCGGCATGCATGCGGTGCCGACGGGCGAGATCTTTCTGCAGGATTGCCGCGTCCCGCGATCGCATCTGCTGGGAGATCCCGATCGGCCCGCGCGCGAGCTGGCCGAACGAACGCTGGCCGCCGAGCGAGCGATCGTGGTGGCCACCTGCCTCGGCGTGATCGATCGCTGCCTCGACGACTGTGTCGCCTTCGCCATGGATCGCCAGCAGTTCGGCAAGCCGATCGCGGCGTTTCAGTTGATCCAGCAGAAACTCGCGCGGATGGCGGTCGCGCACGAGAACGTGAAGAACCTGATGCTGAAGCTGAACTGGCTGCAACGTGCGCATCGAGGTTCGGAGCGCGAAGTCAGCGCCGCGAAGCTGTACGCCACCGAGGCGGCCGCCGCCGTCGCGCTCGACGCCATGCAGTTGATGGGCGGCTCCGGGTACGTGCAGGGAGCGGCGCCGGAACGGCTGTTCCGCGACATCCGGCTCTGGACCATCGCCGCCGGCACCAGCGAGATTCAGGCACTGACGATCGCGAAGGATCTCCTGCGCGAGCGCGGCTTCGTCATCGATCTCGCGGGCGGGCATCGCGACGAACGCTGACGCGCCTCGCGCCGGCGGCCGGGGCTCGGTCGTTGCTGGCCCGGCGCGCGAAATCGCATCCGGGATCTCCAGCGATCGGAACCAGGGAGTGACGCAATGCTGCTGAAGGATCGAGTCGCACTGATCACGGGGGCTGGACGCGGCATCGGTCAGGGCATCGCGCTGCGCTTTGCGCGCGAGGGGGCGGTGCTCGCGCTGGTCGACGTCGATCCGTCGTTTCTCGACGAGACGGCAACTCGACTGCGCGCGGCCGGCGCGCGGTTCGCATGCTTTCCGGGTGACGTCTCGCGCACCGCCGACGTCGAGCGGTTCTTCGACGATGCCGTCGCGCAGTTCGGAGGCGTCGACATCTGCGTGAACAACGCGGGCGTCGGCGGGGACGGCACGCCGCTCGTGATGACCAGCGACGAAGGCTTCGATCGCGTGATCGCCGTCAACCTGCGCGGCGTCTTTCTCTGCGCGCGGGCCGCCGCGCGACGCATGGTGGCTCGCGGTCGGAGCGGACGAATCATCAACGTGTCGTCGCAGGCCGGAAAGACGGGATTCCCGCTGCTCGGGCCCTACTGCGCCGCCAAGGCCGGCGTGTTGCTGCTGACCCAGGTGCTCGCCAAAGAACTCGCCGGCGCCGGCATCCTCGTCAACGCCGTCTGTCCCGGCACCATCGACACCCCGCTGCTCCGGGGCGGACTCGAACTCTTCGCCGCCGCGCAGGGCGTTTCGTTCGAAGAGTTCGCGCTGAAGAGTTTCCCGCCGATTCCTCTCGGACGCATCGGGACCCCGGAGGACGTCGCGAAGCTCGTCACCTTTCTCGCCTCCGACGATGCGGACTACATGACGGGGCAGGCCGTCAATGTCACGGGCGGTCAAGAAATGCACTGACACCGGCGCGCGGGGCATCCCCGATCGCGTCGTCGCTGCTCGCTCGCTGTGGGGGACCACAGCGTCGCTCGCGCTCCTAGCGCTCGGGGCGCCCCACGCGCCGGTGCGCGCGCGGGGGGGAGGGGAGGCTTTGGTCGTGGGGTTTCCTGCTCGCTCGCTGTGGGGGACCACAGCGTCGCTCGCGCGCGGGGGGGAGGGGAGGCTCGGGTCGTGGGGTTTCCTGCTCGCTCGCTGTGGGGGACCACAGCGTCGCGCGCGCGGGGGGGGGGGGAGGCGTCGGGCGTGGGGTTTCCTGCTCGCACGCTGTGGGGGACCACAGCGTCGCTCGCGCGCGGGGGCGAT
>CAZDHU010000166.1:0-9099 GCA_964505355.1 uncultured Myxococcaceae bacterium
CGGCGTTGCGCGCAACGGGATCCGAGAAGCGCACGCGAATGCGCGTACCGAACGGAACCGGCAGCAGGTTGTGACAGAGCAGCCGCCACGAGCCGTCGATCGTCATCGCGACGACTTCCACCTCGGGCGCGGCTTCGAGCAACGCAATCGCCCCCGCCGGCTTGAAGGCCTTCAGTTCGCCTGCCCGTGATCGCGTGCCTTCCGGATAGATCACGACCGAAACGCCGCGTTGCTGCGCGGACGCTCCGAGTTCACGAATCCGATCGACCGCCTGACCGCGATCGTCGCGGTCGATCAGGGCGTTGCCGCCGCGACGCAGGTTGTACGAGATGCTGGGAATCCAGTGGGCGAGTTCGCGCTTCGAGACGTACTTGGGATGATTCGAGAAGAGCAGTGAACCGACGATCGGGATGTCGAACATGCTCTGGTGATTGGCGATCAGGAGATACGGCGTGTGCGGTCGAAGGCTCGCCGGCCGCTCGACTTCGAGTCGGGTTCCGCAGAGCCGGCAGGCGGCGACCAGCGAGGTGTTGAGGGCACCGACCACGATCTCGTGCGGCCGGCGACCGAAGATCCGCGCGATTCGCTGCAACGGATCGAAGAGCGCGAGAATCGCACCGAACGCGAACAGAAACGGAAGGCTCGCCAGCCAGTCGAGAACGCGCGCCGGCGCGGCCGATTGTTTGCCGAGCCGCGGATCGACGGGTTGCGCCCCGGTCGAACGTGCCGATGCCACCGACGATTCGCCCACCGATTCTCCCCCCGCCGTGAACCGCGACGCGCATCGTGCACCGGCCGCGCACCGACCGCAATCGCGGCGCGTGCGGGGCGGCGCTGCTATGCCGTTTTCGATGAGATGTGCCGCAGCGCGATCGATCTCGCGTCGGACTCGCGCCCTCTGGCTCTCGCTCGCTCTGCTGCCGGCCGCGCTTGCTCCCGTGCACGCGGATCCGGCGAACGCTCCCGCGAACGACGCCATGGCCCGTCCCGTCGTCGTCACGGGAACGCGCGACGAGCGATCGCCCTTCGATCTACCGGCCTCGATCACGGTGATCGATCGCGATCGCGTCGTCGCCGGGACGGCGGGCGTGAATGCCTCCGAGGCCCTTTCCTCCGTCCCCGGACTGGTCGCGCTGAACCGTCAGAACTTCGCGCAGGATCTTCAGATCTCGTCGCGCGGCTTCGGCGCGCGATCGGCCTTCGGCGTGCGTGGCATTCGTCTCGTCGCCGATGGCATCCCGGCGTCGATGCCCGATGGCCAGGGGCAGGTCGCCACCTTCGATCTCGATCAACTCGATCGAATCGAGATTCTGCGCGGCCCCTTCTCGGCGATTCACGGCAATCATGCGGGCGGCGTGATTCATCTCGTGACGCGCGAGGGCGAGGGGCCGCCGGTTCTCGAGAGCGGGCTCGCGGGCGGCAGCGACGGTCTCTTCAAGACCGGCACGAGTCTTCGCGGCAGCACCGGTCCGTTTCACTATCTCGTCGACGGCTCGCATTTCGAGACCGACGGTTTCCGCGCGCACAGCGCGGCGAGCCGCGAACAGGGGCTCGTACGCCTCGGCGTCGATCTCGACGACGACACCCGGCTTCGATTCACCGGCAACCTGCTGCGCCAGCACGACACCGAAGATCCGCTCGGCCTCGACTGGCACACCGCGCGCTCGAATCCGCGCGAGGCCGTTTCCGCCGCATCGCTCTACGACACGCGCAAGAGCATCGATCATCTGCAGGGCGGGCTCGCCTTCGAGCGTCGTTTCGGCGCGCATCGACTGCACGTCGACGCGTACGGCGGCAATCGCCGCGTGATCCAGTTTCAGTCGATCCCGAAGGCCGTTCAGCTGGCGAGCGCGCGCCACTCCGGCGGCGTGATCGAGTTCGATCGCGATTTCTTCGGCCTCGGTCTGCGCGTCAACGGCGTTCGCGACGCCTTCGCCGGCCGGCTGAACTGGAGCGCGGGCATCGAAACCGAGGCGAGCCTCGATCGACGGCGTGGCTTCGAGAACTTTCGCGGGGATCGGCTCGGCGTGAAGGGCACCCTGCGCCGCCGCGAGCGCGACGACGTGCGCAGCATCGCGCCGCATTTGCAGGCGAGCTGGGATCGCGGCGCGTTCGGGTTGACCGCGGGCGCACGCTACAGCCACCTGCGATTCGAAGTCGACGATCGATACCGAAGCAACGGCGACGACAGCGGCCACGTTTCGTTCGGCGCGCTGACGCCCGTGTTCGGCGTGCTCTATCGCCTCTCGCCCGCGCTTCACCTCTACGCGAGCGTGGCGCGCGGCTTCGAAGCGCCCACGCTGAACGAGCTGTTCTATTCGGGCAGCGGGGGCGGCTTCGCGTTCGACCTCGAACCGGCGCGAAGTCTTCACGTCGAGGCGGGCGCAAAACTCGAAACCGCCCGCGACACCCGCGTCGGACTCGCGCTCTTTCAAGTGCGCACGCGTGACGAACTCGTGGTCGACAGCGCAACCGGCGGGCGCACCCGCTACCGAAATGCGGGCCGCACGCGACGCAGTGGCGTGGAGCTCGAGGCCGAGACCACGTGGACACCCGGCCTATCGAGCCATCTCGCGTTCACTCATCTGGCCGCGACCTACACCGCCGATGTTTCCGGCGGGAGCGCACGGATCGCGGCCGGAAACCGTCTGCCCGGGGTTCCCGCGACCAGTGCCTACGTCGATCTCGTCTGGCGTCACGCGCCGAGCGGCCTCGAAGCGGCGATCGAAGGCGTCTATCGCAGCCGCATCTTCGTCGAAGACACGAACCAGCAGCCTCCGGCGCCGGGCGCGCTGCTCGCGCATCTGCGGCTCGGACTGAGTCAGTCGCGAGGCGGCTGGAGTCTCTCGGAGTTCGTTCGCGTCGACGACGTCTTCGATCGTCGTTTCATCGGTTCGGTGATCGTGGGTGACACCAATCAGCGTTACTACGAACCCGCTCCCGGACGCAGCTGGCTCGCCGGCATTCGCGCTGCGTACGCGTTTTGAGCGGGCGCGGCCCAGATCGGAGCCGGGCTCTCGAACTCCACGGGGTTCCCCGGGGTGATCGGGAGCGACGACGGGACGGAGTTCGTCGTCGATCGGGTTCAGAAGTGGATCTCGAAGCGCGGGATTTCGACCCGGTTCATCGAGCCGGGCAGCGCGTAGCAGCACGGGCACGACGAGTCGTTCAACGGCGTGTTCCGCGACGGCTGTCTGGACCGGTGGCTCTTCGTCTCGGCCCGAGAAGCACGGCTGGTCGTCGAGCGATGCGCCCGGAGTACAACGAAGAGCGCCCTCATGGCGCGCTCGAGCAGCTCACGCCCGCTGCGTATGCAGCGAGCGTCGGGCAACGGGAGAAGTGGGCAGCGGCCTGATGGTCCAGTCGACGTCCAGCCTCGAGACTGGACTCGTTCCGTTGGGCTTGTCGGAGACTCTCCGCTGGACGATTCCGGCACGACGGCCGAGGCGACGCGTCACGATGCACACCGCCGCGCAGCACGACGTGCGCCAACAGCCGGAAAATCCGCCGGCACGGCCGATGCATCGCCCTTCGCGCACTGAGAAGGAGAAATCGCATGCCTCGCACGATCCGCCTTGCCGTCGTGCTCCTCCTCGCAGTGGCCGCCAACCCGCCGGCCGCGCACGCCCGGAATCCCGAAAAAACGAGTGCTGCTGCGCAGGAATCCATCTGCGGGCGAGATTTGATGACGGCCGAGGAACTCACCGAGCATCGCGCGAAGATGCGGAGCGCAAGAACGCGTGCCGAACGCGATGCCTACCGCACGGAGCACCACGCGCAGATGCTGAAGCGCGCGCAGGAGCGCGGGGTGCCCCTGAACCCCGCCGGCTGCTCCGGCCTCGGCATGGGCCCGGGGCGCGGCCCGGGCTGGCGCCGCGGCGGAACGCCCGCAGCGACCCCGCCCCCGTCCTCTTCGCCGCCGGCATCTGACCCGGCGCGCGGTACGAACTGAGCCATCCCGAAGCTTCCCGTGACTCGTTCCGTCGTTGCCGCGCTCTCGGGGACGATCGTCCGCCTCCTGCGGAATCCGTCGTTGCGAACTCCATCACAGCGATCTCCGCCGCTCGGGCGTGGATCAGGGTCTCGCGGAAACACACTGCTGCGTGATGGTCGCAGTCGGTGGCGCGAGCAGCGCACGGCGGATGATGACGGCGTCAGCGGCCGTGCATCCGACCGAGCCGCCCGTGTCGCAGCGTTCGGGAAACGAAATGCTCGCGGCCGGGGGCACGAGTCGCGAGCCGAGGATGGCGAGAGAATCAGCCGCGGTGACTCGGCCGTCGCCGTTCACGTCTCCGCACTGACACGCGTCGCCAATCCCGTCGGGCGGCGATCCCTCGCCGACGCCGCCACGGTCGAGCTGATCGGGGTTCGCGACCGCCGGGCACGTGTCGAGCGTGTCGTCGGTGCCGTCGAGATCGAAGTCGCCGACGTCGGGCAGCGTGAGGATCCAGCCGAAGCGGCGCGCCCCCTGCGTCGCGTTACCGACGATGCGTCGACCGTCGGCGGAGAGGTCGGAGACCGTGAGATCACCGGGGTCGAAGCCGAGGAGATCCGGATCGACCCGTCGCAAGCCGTGAATCGGATCGATCGTGAAGAGGTTATCCGTGAGAACCCGAGGCGGTGAGCCCGTCGCACGCGTCACCGTGCTGCCGGCGAAGATCGCTGCGACGCGGCCGTCCGCCGAGAGTCGCCCTCCAACCGTTACACGCGGGCGCGGGAACCACGCGGTTCCAGCATGCCCGGGCCAGCCCTGGATGCCGATCTCGCCGCCGATCTTCTGGACCAACACCACCGAACCGTCATCCGAAAGATCGAACGGAAGGGCGAACCGCTCGACGTCGCTCCACCCGCTGGTCTCGCTCCAGCGGAACACGCCGGCCGCGGAAGAGGAGTCGGCCGCCATACCAGCAACCGTGAGACCGTCGGGCGTCATGACGCTTGCAAAAACAAAACTCCCCGTTCCGTCGGATCGCACGATCGGAACCCGCGTCCGAGAATCGAGATGCCAGAGATATGAGAATACCGGTCCGTTCTGGCCATTGTATTTTTCCTCGCAGCGCTCGAGCAGCGTGAGGCCGTCCGCCGCGAACGCCATGCTCTCGCAGTGCGTTGACGGGGGAAACGATGACGTGGTCCCGCCCGGCGGCCATGACGCTTCCAGAAGTTCGATCCGACGCAGCGAGCGATTCCAGACGAACGGAGCCGCGGCCTCCCACGGAAGGACACGCAACCCGCTGGCGAAGATGTAGCCGGGCGAGGAAGCACGACATGTTCCTGCGACGTGAAAGCCATCGTCGGAGACGAACTGCGGCGCGCAGGACTGCCAGAATTGCGGGATGGCACCGAGCTCCGCCAGCGTCGATCCGTTCTCCGACCACGTCCAGGACTCCGTCAGGAGATCTCCGATCGTGGGAGCTATGCCCGCGAGCGCCGTCGCATGCACCGAAGCAACGACTTCCGAACTGACACCGCCCAGTCTTACCCCCGCGTCGATCGCGGCGCCGGTGACGTCGAAGCGAGCGAGATGGTCTCCGTCCGACGCGAGGGCAGTGCCGAGTACGGACGCGCCGTCCGGCGAAATCGCGACGGCCGTCGCTGATCGAGGAGAGCCGGCGAGCTCCGGTAGCCATTCGATCCCGCGAGCCGATCGCCACCGGAAGAGCGACGTGCCGCCTGCCCGACTGGCGAGGCCGACGACCGTAGAGCCGTCTCGCGAGACGGCGAGACCGCGCGCGTCGGTTTCGACGCCAAGAGGGATCAGGCCTCCGGCTGCCGTGCAGACGAACGCGGGAAGCCGGGTCGTCGGTGCCGGTGAATCCGTCGTTTTCGTGAAGATGCCAGCCACGAGACTGCCATCGTTGGAGATCGCGACACCCTCGGCGAGACCGGCGACGGGACAGCCCCAGCCGCCTGTTTGGGTCCACCCGACATACGAGACGGACCCGTCTGCCGGTCTGCATCGCCCGGCCACCGCGCCGCCGATCGGGCTCGCGCCACGCGCGATGCAGGATGCGTTCGGCTCGCCCGGAAGAGCGAGCGTCACGTTCACGTCATCCGCGGTGCCTGCGACGAGATCGGGACCGATCTCCCAGCGCCGCGCGAAGGCAGGCTCCGATAGCCTGGAGGCTGCGTTGAACGTCGCTTCACGGCCGTCCTCGGAGATCCACGCGACGTTGCTCGGGAAGAGGCCCAGCCCGCGGATATCCCGATCGTCCGCCGAGAACGGCACTCCATCCGGCCCCACCTCGATCCGATAAATTTGCGAATGCATGAAACCGACGTCTCCGGCTACGAGGACGACAGACAGATCGGTCGACGCCGAGATCCAGTGCGACACCTGGAACCACATCGTTGGACCCGCAGGAAAGACCGTGACTCCTTTCGAGTGCTCCCAGCGCAGCGTCGCGGAGACAAGGGTCTTCGTTTCGAATCGATCCATCTGCCAGTACGTCGCGATGAGCTGCTTCGCGTCGTCCGACGCTCGCAGAACTCGCCACGCCTCCGTCGTGCTCTCCGTACCTTCGCTGACCGCGACCGGCCGCACGATCAACTCCTCGCTTCCGTGCGCCACGCTCCAGCGGCAGAGCGAGACGATCCCATCCGGCCGTCTCGCCGAGTACAGCGCAGCGTTCCCGTCCGGCGCGAGCCAGAGCGCGTTCGATTCGCGCGAGTCGATCGGTACCGCGCCAGTCGCTGCCGTCCAGCGGAATGCGCGCGAACCACTTTCGCTCGTTCCGGTCGTGAGGATCACCTCGCCGTCGGCGGAGATGAATACGGGAGCCGACAGTTCGCCGGGTTCGCCGGGCAGATCTCCCAGCTCGACGAAGCTCGGGGCCGCCGCGCGAGCGCCGCACGGGGCGGTCGAAAACACCAGCAGAAGCAGCAGACCGATCCCTTGATTGATCCGGAACTGCCGCACGGGGCTCACCTCCGCGAGCGCGGCGTCACCTCCGCGCGGCGAGGCCCTTTCTATCACGGTGCGAGGACCAGGTTCAATCGCTCCGCGCGGACTGAACCGACGGAAGAAGTCTCGTGCGCGAATCACGCGGCCACGCGAACGCCGGGCTGACGCGGCGTGTGTACACGCAAGCGCTACCCGCGCGAACCGTGCGACCTCGCATTCGCGGCATTCGCGCGAACAGAATCCGGCCGCGCGCGACTCGGTTCGGCTCGGACCGACGAGGGCGACGCGGACGACGAGGACGGCCTCGGAGAGACTCACCGCGGCGCCGCGAAATCCTGGATCGGGAAACCGGATTCGAACCCGCGCCCCTCCGCCCCGGCCTACGAAGGAGGCCCTCGACGTGACGCAACGATGCACGCCCTGCATCGCGAGGACGCGCGGATGGCGACGTCGCGCGGCAACGGCACCGGCGCCGCGGCGCGAGGGCCTGCAGATGCTGCGAGTCGAGCGTCTGCGGCCGCAGGCCCGCTGCGCGATGACCGGCGCGCGCGCGAACTGGTCACGGACGCGAACGGCAGGGCATCCTCGATCTCGAGCCCGACGGATTCAGCGTGCTGCGGATCGCACCACCCGCCCGAGCCGCGCAAGCTCGCCCGATTTGCGGTATCAGGCGCTGCGATGCGCTCGCGCGTTCAAACCCGCAGAAGGAGAAACTCGGAATGTTCAGTCACATCATGGTCGGCGCCAATGACATCGCGGCGTCGAAGCGGTTCTACGACGCGGTGCTCGGAGCACTCGGCATCGGGCCCGGAGTGCAGGACGACAAGGGCCGCGTCTTCTACCTCACGCCGACGGGGATCTTCGCCATCTCGAAGCCGATCGACGGTGGCAAAGCCACTGCCGGCAATGGCTCGACGATCGGGTTCACGGCCGACTCACCGGAGAAGGCCAGGGCCTGGCACGCGGCCGGCGTGGCGAACGGCGGCATCGCCATCGAAGACCCGCCGGGCGTGCGCACCGGTGGAATAGGCTCGATGTTCCTGGCCTACCTGCGTGATCCGGCCGGCAACAAAATCTGCGCGCTGCACCGCATGACGGGCTGACAGGGTCACCGAAGACAGCCGGAACCAGCGCCTTCGACGGCTACGCGGAGCGGAAGTCACGCGCAGCCGCGGCCGAGAGGCCGCGCGGGCCCACGGAGCAGCGTGGCCCGCGAAGGCACCTGCTCCGCATCCCGTGGATCACGTGTCCGGCAACCACATTGAGCCGCGCGAGGAGCGAGGGAAAGGAAAGAAACAGCGGCGCGCGCGAACGCCCCGGTGCGTGGCGGCGACGGGCTCGATCCGGCTCCGCCCGTTCACGCGGCGCCCGACAACGAAAACGCCCCCGGCACAAGTGCTCGGAGGCGTTTGCGACAATTCTGGAGCGGGAAACGGGATTCGAACCCGCGACCCTCAGCTTGGGAAGCTGATGCTCTACCAACTGAGCTATTCCCGCGCTCGGCGGCAGGGTGGCATGGCCGATCCACGCGGGCAAGGTGCGATCTCGCGACGACCGGGCGGACTTCGTTCGGGTGGTGATCGAGCTGCGCCGGCCCGCGTGCGAGTTCGTCAGCGGCTTTCGTCGATCACGAGGCCGGCGAAGAGATCGTCTTCTTCGTCGCCGTCGCCCGCTGCGTCGTCCTTCGGAGGCTCGCCGATCGAAAACGCTTCGTCGAAGCGGAGCGGCTCGTCTTCGCCGGATTCGGGCGAGACGTCGAGTACGACGGCGTCGTCGGCCGTCGTGTTGCCGGATTCGAGTTCGCCGTCGAGCAGCGGCTGCGAGAGTTCGAGAACGTCGCTGTCCGGCTCTCCGCCGCGCGCCGTCGCGTGAGTCGGGCTCGCCGATGTGGCCCGCGCGTGGACGCCGCTCGCGGCGTTCGCGTCGGGAAGCTCGAAGCCGCCGAGCAGCGCGGCGTCCTTGCCGAGGCGCGGTTTGTCCCCCGGCACGCGACCCGCGAAGGTCATGTCCTGCTCTTCCGCGCTGAAGGTCGCCGCGAGCGGGCCGGGGATGCTGGCGGCGGCATGCGATCGAACGTCGCGCGCCCGGCGCTGCGGCGCGGTCGCGGGTCCTGCGGGCGCAACCGGCGACGTCGTCGCCACCGCTCGTCCGGTCGTCGGCGGCGCGATCGGGGCCGCCGACACGACGTGCGAGAG
>CAZDHU010000167.1:0-10712 GCA_964505355.1 uncultured Myxococcaceae bacterium
GGGTCGCGTCGTCGAGCGCGGCGGGGCTTTCCATCTTGTTGAAGACCGCGCCGGCGAAATTGCCCAGCGGGCGGAGCGCGTCGATCGTCTGCCAGACGATCGCGTCGCCGTATTTCTCGGGAGTGAGTACGACGATCAGGCGATCTGCGCGTTCGAACAGGGGCCGGGCGCGATCGCGGTTCTCGTCGTTCACGCTGTCGAAATCCGGGGTGTCGACGACGACCTGGCCCGCGAAGCCGGGGGGCAGACGTTCTTCCGCGCGCCACTCGACGTCGGGGGCGCGGCCCGCGAGGAAAGGATCGTTCGCGAGCCGCGCGAGAGCGGACGCGGATCCGATCGCGAGCGGTCGCGTCGTGCATGGGCGCAGCGGGCTCGCGATGGCGACCTCGCGACCCACGAGCGCCGAGAGCAGCGTGCTCTTTCCTGCGCCGGTCGGACCGAGCAACACCGTCAGCAGCGGGGTGTCTGGAGCGACGTCGCGCCGGCACGCGACCAGCGCGAGTCGTGACTCCCAGAGGTCGAGCCCGAGTGCGGACGCATCGAACTCCGGCAGCGCGACGAGACTTCGGTGCAGGTCGCGCCAGCGGCGTTCGGAGGAGACGCAGGACGAGCGATCGGAGGACGGCCGCGGCACGGACCAACCGTAACGGTGCGGCACGCGTCGATCCACGAGGCCGCGCAACGAGGCAGACGCGTCGCGAGCGTCGGGCGGTATCCTCGGCCGGCCGGCGAATGCCGCAGGGAGGACCGTCGATGCAGGTGCCGCTGCTGGTGAACGATTTTTTTCGTCGTGCGGTGCAGCTCTACCCCGCGAAACTCGCGATCGTCGACGGACCGCTTCGCCTCGACTACGCGCAGTGGGAGGCGAGAACGAACCGGCTGGCGAACGCGCTGCACGGGCTCGGTGTCGGCAAGGGCGATCGCGTCTGCATTCTGAGCCCGAACTCGCACGTGTTTCTCGAGAGCTTCTACGCCACCAGCCGAATCGGTGCGGTGCTGGTGCCGCTCAACTACCGGCTGGTCGCCGCCGACCACGAATACATCCTCGACCACGCGGGCGTCTCCGTGCTGCTGGTCGATCGGGAGTACGCGGAGGTCGTCGCCCCGTTGCGCGATCGGCTGCCGGGCCTCCGACACTGGATCGTGTCGCATCCGTCGTTCGATCCGGTGCGCGACGTGCCGCCGGGATTCCTGTCCTACGACGCGCTGCTCGCCGAGGCGAGCGACGCATCCCCGCCGCCGGTCGAGATCGACGAGAACGATCTGGTGTCGATCAACTACACGTCGGGAACGACGGCGCGCCCGAAGGGCGTGATGCTCACCCATCGCAACTGCACGCTGAACGCGTATCACCTGATTGCGCACCTCGGGCTGCGTCACGACGACGTCGAGCTCTGGACGCTGCCGATGTTTCACTGCAACGGCTGGGGCGGTGTCTACGCGCTGACCGGACTCGGCGGCACTCACGTCGTGCTGCGGCAGATCGATGGCGGCGAGATCCTTCGGCTGATCGCGAACGAAGGGGTGAGCTTCGCGTGCATGGCGCCCGCCGTGCTGCGGGCCGTTCTCGATGCGCCGGGCCGCGAGCAACACCAGTTCCGCACGCGACCGCGCTTCACCGTCGCGGGAGCGCCACCGCCGTCGGCATTCATCGAACGGCTGGAGACGGAGCTCGGCTGGCAGTTCCTGCAGATCTACGGACTCACGGAAACCTCGCCGCTGCTCACGATCTCGGCGCCCGATTCGACCACCCGGGCCGACGACTGGCCGCGCCGGGCGCGTGCCGGCGTGCCCGGTCTCGGCGTCGAGCTCGAGTTGCGCGACGAGACGGGCCGCGTCGTGCCGAAGGACGGACGCAGCGTCGGCGAGATCTGTGCGCGATCGAACGTCGTTTTCGCCGGCTACTGGCGCCAGCCCGAAGCGACCGCCGACGCCATTCGCGAGGGCTGGTTTCACACCGGGGATCTCGCCGTCTGGGATTCCACGGGCAGCATTCACATCGTCGATCGAAAGAAGGACGTGATCATCACCGGCGGCGAGAACGTGAGCTCACCGGAGATCGAAGATGCGCTCTTTCAGCATCCCGCCGTGCTGGAGTGTGCGGTGATCGGCGTTCCGCACGAGAAATGGGGTGAAACGCCGCTTGCGCTCGTCGTGCTGCGACCCGGTCGGGCGGAAACCGCGAACGATCTGATTGTGTTCTGTCGCGAGCGGCTCGCTCACTTCAAGTGTCCGTCTCGGGTCGAGATCGTCACCGAGCTGCCGCGTACCGCGACCGGGAAGCTGCAGAAGTTCTTGCTGCGCGAGCGGTACTGGGGGAACGCACAGCGCCGCGTGAACTGAGAGCCGGCGAAGAAACCGCCTCGGTCGCCGGGTCTTGCCCGATCTCCGGGCAACGCTCGTCTCTCACGCGTGCGCCCGTGGCGACGAAAACGGCCGCGTGTCCGAAGACGCGCGGCCGTCATGTCGCGGATTCGTGGCGTCACGCTGGCGCGATTCCGATCAGGCCTGCGTGATCTCGCGTACCTTCGCCTGCAGCGCGAGCGCCTCCGCGCTCGGCGGGCCGGCGGCCTGCATCTGCATCATCACGGCCATGTCGCCTTCGATCTGGATCTGGCCGGACATGAAGGCCTGCATGCCGGCGGACTGGTCGTTGTCGATGAAGATCGCCTTCGCGACCGAGTAGGGGACGGTGATCTTCGCGGGAGCGCCATCGGTCAGGCCGCGCTTGAACTCGCCGGCGGCGATGTGCACCTGCTTGTCGCCTTCCGGATGACCTTTGATCACGACGTTGAGGCGCAGCGACTTGATCATCTCGGGAACCGGAATCTCGCCGGCCGCCGCCCGCAGCGCATCGACCGCGTCGAACCAGGAATCGGACAGGAACTGGGGCACGAATCTCTCCTCTCGGGGCGCGAGCGCGCGTGTTGAGATCGCAAGGTTCGAGGCGCGTCGCAGTATGGCCCCGGCCCGTCCTGACCGCGAGGCCGTCGCGCCCGCCGGGCGGATCAGCGCACGGCCGGTGCGGGAGCGAGACCGGTCGGATCGTCCCAGTTCGCGAGCAGCGCTCGTAGCTGAGCCGGCGTGTTCTGTTCCGGTCGTTCGAGCACGGCCTCTTCGAGAAAACGCAACGCGCGCCCGATGCGGGGGCCGGGGGCACAGCCGAGCACCTGCATCACGGCCTCCCCGTCGATGGCGAGCGCCTCGCGCCCCGACACGATTCCGACCCGGCGCACCCGCTCGACGGCTTCGATCAGCGATACGAGCGTCGCCAGCCCGGCGCGCGCCGCTTCGGGCGTCTTCGCGGCCGCGGCTTCCCATTCGGCGCGACGCAGCGCGACCAGGGATTCGAACGAATCGTCTCCGACCCGCTTCAGCAATCGACGGACCGATGCGGCGGAGGTCGGAACGACGTCTCGATCGACGGGATGAGCGGCCAGCAGGCGCGTCACCTCCTCGATCACGCGTCGCGACGAACGCCAGCGCGCGAGGGCTGCACGAGCGCGAGTGCCGCGCAGCCACCCTGCGAGCCGCAGCGCGAGATCGGGCTCGAGCAGGCCGACGACCTCCGGAGCGTCGACCGGTGCGTCGGGCACGAGCATGCGCTCGAGGCCGCTCTCGCGCAGCCAGTGCAGGGCGTGCGTCACGTGCGGGGCGACGATCAGCCGTTCGACTTCTTGCCGAATGCGTTCGCGCGCGAGCCCGGCGAGGGCAGGGGCCGCGTTCGTCACCGCGTCGCGCAGCGCTTCGTCGGGAGCGAGATCGAAGCGCGCCATCATCCGCACGGCGCGAAGCGCCCGGAGCGGATCCTCGGCGAGGCGGGCACGCGCGTCGCCGACGGCGCGCAGGCGGCCGGCGGCGAGATCGCGGCGTCCGTCGAACGGATCGATCAACCAGCCCTCGCGGCACGCGATCGCGTTGAGCGTGAAGTCGCGGTGCGCGAGATCGTCTTCGAGACGAGGGCCGGCACGATAACTCGTGACGTCGATCGGTCCCTCGCGCGTCGGGAGCATCACGGTGCCGTGACGCAAACCCGTGGGAATCGCACGCGGGAAGAGGCGCAGCACGTCTTCGCAGGAGGCGGCCGTGGCGACGTCGTACTCGCGCACGCCGAGTCCGAGCAGCGCGTCGCGCACGCATCCCCCGACGAGGACGGCTTCGAAACCGGCGCGCGCGAGTCGGTCGAGCAGGTCGCACAGTGCGCGGGGCAGTCGATCGCGCGAGAGCGCGTGCGGAGCAGGATCGCGAGCGGCTTCGTGCGGGTTCGACGGCGGGTTCGACATGACGGCGCAGTGTACCGGCGGCGCTGCAGCGTGCGTGGTACACCCCGCGCATGTTCCCGCTTCGCTTTCGGGCTCCGGGCCACGCGCTCGTTCTGCGTGATCTGCTCGCACGCGCGCTCGTCTCGCCCGCGCCACAGCGGATCGAGGACGCGCTGCGCGCGGGGCAGGTTCGCGTCGATGGACGCGTCGCGCGTGACGGCGGACAGAAGGTTCCGCCGTCGGTACGCGTCGAACTGCGCCTCGAATCCGCGCCTGCCGGGTTCGAGTGCGGATGGATCGGCGAGGCGCCAGCCGGGTCCGATCGCAGCACTGGATGGCTGGCGCTGGTGCCAGCTCCCGCCGCGGAGTCGGGATCGCTGATCGATGCGAAGAACGCCGCTTCCGCGACACCGTTTCGTGTCGTCGCGCGCCGGGACGACGTCGCCTGCGTGCGCGTCGACGACACGTCGACGGACACCGCGCGCATCCGCCGAATGTTCGCTGCTGCGGAGATGCCCGTGCTCGGCGATGCGGCGAGTGGAGGAATCCTCGTCGCCGGCGGGCTCCGCCTCTGGCGCGCGACGGCGCCGGATGCGAAGCCGCCCGACGACGCCTGGCCGCTCGAACCGCTGCACGCGCCGGATCTCGCCTCGGGGGGCGACGCCGGGCTCGAGGTTTCGCAGGCGACGCTGCGTGCGCTCGCGCGCGGACATCCGCTCGTGCTGACGGATGGCGAGACCGGAGACGCCGGCCGATTCGCGCCGGGGGCGCTGGTCTGGCTTCGACCCGCGGCACCGAGCGCATCGCGTGGTGCCGGACCGCGTGCGCGCGGCGATTCGAAGCGCCGGCCCGGCGCGTCCGATCCCTCCGCATCGTCGCGTTCGACCGGGTTGCTCGCGCGCATCGAAGGCACGGGTGTGGTCGCGGCCCGGGTCTGGGCGCGTGGCGCCACGCGGCTCGCCGATTGCGCGGGCATCGAGACGCGCGTCGCGCGTGCGCTCGAACGGCGCGAAGCGTTGCTGGCGAGCGAAGCCGGGCGCGAGTCGGAAACCGACGCGATGCGCCTCATCCACGCCGAAGCCGACGCGCTGCCCGGTCTGGTCGTCGACCGACTGGGGCCCTGTCTGCGCGTCGTCGTCAGCGGGCGCGCGGCCGAGCCCCTCGTGTCGCGCGTCGTCGAGTCGTTGCTCGAGCGACTCGGCGGGGCGATCGGCACCGATCCGCCCGTGCTGCGCGTCGTCCATCTGCGAGAGCGATCGCGCGGGCGCGGCTCTGCACTGCTGCGGGGCGCGATCGATCGCCGATGGTTCGATGCCGAAGGTCGTCTCGAAATCCGCGAACGGGGATTGCGCTTTCTGGTCGATCCGGGTTTCGCCGAGGCCGGACTCGTCGAGTGTTCCGGCGCGCGTTCGCACCCGGCGGGTCTCGGGATCGGGTTCTTCGTCGATCAGCGTGAGAATCGCGCGCGCCTCGCACGGATCGCACGCGGCGGTTGCTGGTTGAATCTGTTCGCGCACACCGGCGCCTTCAGCGTCGCACTGCTGGCGGCCGGCGCTGCGCAGGTGACGAGCGTCGATCTCTCCGCATCGTATCTACGCTGGCTCGACGACAACCTGCGCGGCAACGATCTCGACCGCGCGAGGCATCTCGCGGTGCGCGGGGACGGTCGCCGGGTCCTCGAAACGCTGGCGCCCGAGCAGCGATTTCACGGCATCGTGCTCGATCCGCCGACCGCGGCGTCGGCCGGGCATCGCTTCTGGTCGGTGCGCCGTGATCTTGCTCCGCTCGTCGCGCGGGCGCTCGGTCGGCTCGTGCCGGGCGGCACTTTGCTGGTGACGCGCAATGACCGAAGCGCGCGCGGGCGCCTCGGCGCCGAGATCGAAGCGATCGCGGCGAGCGCCGGCATCTCGCTCGGTTCGATCGTCCCGGCGCGGGCCGGCGCCGACTTCCCTTCGCTCGACGGGTATCCCGAGGGCGACCCGTTCGAGGGGGTGTTCGTCCGGACGGCGGGCCCGGGCGTGCGTCGCTCGGGCGGCCGGGCGAACGTCGCGAAGCCGGCGGGGGCCGCAAAACGTCCGGGAGGGGTGCCTTCGCGCGCGCGAGCACGGCGACCGCCGCGCCGGCGTTGACGGTCTGCGCCGTGCGTGCAGATCGCGCGATAACCGCCGGTTCGGGCGCACGGAATCGGCGTGCCACAAATCCCGGGCTCGACGCGTTGCGCACAGGGTTTCCCCGGGCTCTGGTGTCACTTCCGGGCGGGTCCAGGGCACTCACCGGCGAACGGCGAGCGGGCGGATGCCGCCTTGCTCGGGCCGTCAACTGACGAGGTACGCCATGGGCCGCCCGCCGATCTTTCACGTCAGCCGTTCGATCTCCCGACTGCTCGTCGCCGCAGCGATGCTGGTCGGATTCGCGTCGCCGGTGTTTGCGCTCACGATCGGTGGCGGCGGTCCGGCGCCCTTCGACGTCGCCCCGCTCTGGTACAACGGCGGTGGCGCATTCGGTCTCGCCGCTCCGGCGCCGGCGCCCGACATCGTGGTGGGCGTCGGCGATTACTTTCTCACCGCGGGCAACGAGATCTACGCGCCCGAGCTGTCGATCACCCAGTCGCTGCAGCAGCCCGTTCACCAGCATCCGCAGGCGCCGGCGGATTCGCTGAACCCGCAGACACCCACCGGTTCGCCGACGATGGCGGTGCCGTATGTGGCGGATTCACTCTGGACCATTCGCAATGACAGCGGGGACGCACTCACCAGCGTCTGGCTCGCGTTCACTTTCGTCAGTCGGTCGCCGTTTACGGGCCTGCCGGGTGGCTATCCCGACATCCCGGTCGCGATGGACGATTTTCTGGTCGATGTCGTGAAGTACACGGACGCGGGAACCGACTATTACTTCGCAGCGATGTCGCTCGGCTCGATGGCGCCGGGCGAATCGAAGCAGTTGACGGTGCGCTACATCGTCGCGGGGGATTTGCCGTTCGCCGGGGGGTCGTACGTCATGCCGCCGTTTGGTGTCGCCGGGCTGGTCACGGTCGTGCCCGAGCCGGCGAGCGTGTGGCTACTCGCAGCCGGTGCGATCGGCCTCGCGATGAAACGTCGCAAGGCCGGTCGTTGAAACTCGGTCGTCGGCTCGAGATCGTCCTGATGGGGACCGCACTCGCGATGACCGTGTTCGGCGCTGGCGAGCGGAGTGCCGCCGCCCAATCCGCTTCTGACACGAGATCGGCCACACACACCCTCCGCGTTCGCGGCGAGCGGCTCGCCGCCACCGGACGATGCGAAGAAGCGCTGCGCGAACTCGGACAGGCGGCGATCGCGGCGCCGAACGACGCGGGGATCGCGCTCGTCATGGGTCAGTGCCTGATCCGCCTGCGCCGCTACGACGACGCGATCACCGAACTCGAACGTGCGAAATCGATCGACCCCGAGCTGGCGGACGTCGACCTTTCTCTCGGTATGGCCCGGTATCACCGGGGTGATCTCGCCGGCGCCAGCAGTGCGCTCTCGATCGCGCGCAGTCGGGGGCCCGCCCGCGCGCAGCTCGACTTCTACGAAGGGCTGCTCTTCCTGCAGCGCCAGCAGGCCCGCGAAGCGGCGACCGCGCTCGAGCGCGCAGGGCGTGCAGAGCCGGCCTCGGTCGAACCCGCCGCGTCGTACTACGCCGGGCTCGCCTGGCGCGATGCCCGAGAGATCGATCGGGCTCGCCGGCTCTTGCAGCGCGTCGTCGAGGGATGGCCGGCGACGGGCTGGGCCGAATCCGCGAAGCGTGTGCTCGCACAGCTCGACGCCGAAACGAGCGCGACGGCCTGGTTGCGCCTCGATGCGGGCACGGAATACGACACCAACACGGTGCTGCGTGGCTCGGGCGTCGAACTGCCGGCGGACTTCGGCACGCAGAGCGATCTGCGCCTCGTCTGGTCGGGCGAACTCGGCAGCGAGTTCTGGCATGCGGGGCCGTGGACGGCCGGCGCGCGCGTGACGGCGTACGGCACACAACAAGAAGATCTCTACGCCTACAACACCCACTACCCCGGCGTCGGCGCATGGTTCGATTACCGCGTCAGCGAGGCCGACGTGCTGCGCGTGCAGGGCGATTTTGCCTATGGCTGGGTCTACAACGATCCGTTTCTCGCGACCTGGACGCTGACACCGTCCTTTGCGCATGACTTCGGGCGCTTCGGCTCGACGCGGCTTTATGCGGAGCTGCTCTGGAACAACTTCATCTTCCCCGAAACGGACCTCGTCGACGCTGCGGCCGATGGACGCTGCCCGGCGGGCGAGTTCACCTGTGGTCCCGCCGGCCTCGACGAGAAGAAGGCGCGCAATCGGGATGGCTGGAGCCCGGCCATCGGCATCGATCACGTTCTTCCGCTCGGCCTGCTGCAAACGGATCTCACCGCGGGCTACCGGTTTCAGCGTCCCCGCACGCGCGGATTCGAGTGGTCGGGGCAGAGTCACGAGTTCCGGCTCGGGACGCGCACCACGCTGCCCTTCGACTTTCGGCTGGAGATCACGGCGAGCTACGCGTACCGGCCGTTCCGGGATCGCTCCAGCTATCCCTCGCAGGATCAGATCGACGCGGCGACCCGAGCGGCAGAGCTCGCCAGCGACGGCTTCGCCCGCCCCGTGCTGCTGAGCGGCCCGCGGCGCAGCGATGACGTCGGGCAGATCGACGTCTGGCTCGAGCACGCGCTCACACGCTGGCTTTCGGCGTCGGTTCGGTACGCGTACGTGAACAATCACTCGAACACGAAGGTGTTCGATTACGAGCGACACCTCGTCGGCGGCTATCTCACGCTGCGCCTCCACGACTAGGAGAAACGTCATGCAGAACCCCTCGCTGCTTCGTCTCGTCGTCGGCTGTGCCTTCGCACTGCTCACCGTCTGGCCGCAGCTCGCGCGCGCGGAAGCGAAGCGCGTGCTGATGGGCCACGTGATCGGGGTGAGCGGTGACGCGATCCTCGAAGGGGCGGACGGGGAGCGCCGCCCGATGATGTGCGGCACCGCCCTCTATGAGAACGACCGCGTGATCACGCAGGCCGGCGGGCGGGCCTCGATCCTTGCGGGCGACGTCTACGCGCAGATCGCGGCTGAGAGCGAACTGCGCCTCTCGCGCACTCCGGCGGGCGCTCCCGACATCGCCGTACTGCAGGGGCGCGTGCGACTGATCGACACCGAGATGCCGGGGGGAAGCGATGCGCCGCACCGCATTTCGACGCCGGACGCCGAGATCATCGCGGACGGAAGCGACACCGAGGCGCTGGTGACGCGCGGTCCGGATCGCGTGCATTCGATGCTCTGCGAATGGGGTACCGCGGTGGGGGTGCGCGCGCTGGGCGACGGCAGCGAAGCGATCGCGCGGCCGGGCGAGTGCGCGACGGCGCGACCGCATCTTTCGATCTTCCGGGCGGCCGGCGATGCGTCGAAGCTCGCGGTAGCCGAGGACGCGAGCTGCGATCTCGCGAGCGTGACGGGAAATGCGAGCGACCTGCTCTCTCCGTTCGACGTGGCGGCCGGCGGGCGGCCGGGACGAATGGTCGGATCGCCCGGGCGTCCGTCGGGGCTCGGTGCGCCCTCGTGCAGTGTTCCGGGAAGCTGTGGCGGAGGAGGCGGCGGGTCGCCGCCGTCGTCGCCTCCGCATGTCGCGACGCCGGTCTTCGAGCCCCCCGCGGTGATCGGCCTTCCGCCGGGTGCACCGCGATTGCCGGGGCGGGGCGACTAGCGCGAGTCTCGTTCGCGACTGCCGGCGCGACACCGGTCGCGCTTCGCCGCCGAGTCGTGTCGCTGCGGACGTCGCCACCGCTCGCGCGTATGCTCGCCTCATGAGCGCACCCTCGACCCCGCGCCGCTCGCGCCCGGATCGCGAACGACCTCGCCGCGCGCCGAAGGCCGAGGTGCCGGAGGGGTGGCTTCCGATGCTTCCGCTACCGGCCGGGCTCGCGCGAGTGCGCGACGAGATCGAGGATCGTCTCCAGCAACTGCCGACGCGCATCAATCAGTACGGGGTCGATCCGTTCGGGTTCGATCCCGGTTCGGGCGTGCCGGTGCTGCTGGCCGCCGCACTCGTCTATCGCTTTTGGTTGCGCGTCGAGACACACGGGATCGAGCACGTCCCGCAAGGACGCGTGCTGCTCGTCGGCAATCACGCGGGAAACACCTTCGCCTGGGATGGAGCGATGCTCGGCATGGCCATGCTGCTCGAAGCACGACCGCCGCGGATCGTGCGCGGAATGGCCGAGTACTACCTGCCGAAGATCCCGTTCTTCAACGTCCTCATGCACCGCATGGGGTCGGTCGTCGGGACGCCGTCGAACTGCACGCAGCTCCTCGAACACGGCGAGGCCATCATGGTCTTTCCCGAAGGCGAGCGCGGCTTCGTCAAGCCGTGGCCGAAGCGGTACCAGCTTCAGCGGTTCGGGCTCGGCTTTCTGCGACTCGCGCTCGAGACCGA
>CAZDHU010000168.1:0-21256 GCA_964505355.1 uncultured Myxococcaceae bacterium
GGATGGACGGCTCGTCCCGGGTCGCCGGGGTCGACGCGAGTGTGTCGCTGCCTCCGTTCGCCGCCGGCGAATCGGATCCGGTCACGCTGACCGCAACCATCGCAGCCTGCCTGTCTCATTCGGGGATGGCGCACGCCGGGAGCGTCGAAGCCGCCACGCACTGGCTCGCCGAGCGCTGGTCGGTCGATCTCGTGCAGGCCGCGGACGCCGATGGCCTTGCCGCGCTCCTTCACTTCTTCGCGGCCGTCGAGCACGACCTGCGCGACGAAGCGTTGCAATGGTGCGGACGCGAACTCGAACGCGGGTTTCGCACCGGCGCGATCGACGCCGTGAGCGTCGCCCGCGTTTTCACGCGCTGCGAGGCGAGCGCCCTGCCGGGCGCGCGGATCGCGCGCTTCGAACTCGTGCGTGCGGTGCTCGCGGCGCAGCAGGAAGATGGCGGCTGGCGCAGCGCGGCGTCGCTGACGGAATCGGATCCGGCGGCCACCCTGCACGCGCTGGTCGCTCTGATTCTGCTCGCCGGCCTGCGCGCGCCCGTCCTCGTTGCGCGCTGACGCCGCGCGCGCGAGCCTGCTCGTTCGCCCGTCCCGCATCGCCGGAGGCCCGATGTCCGTCTCGCAGAACGACGCCCTCAACCTCGGTCTGATTCACGAACGGATCGCGGCGGCGATTCCCGCGCGCGAGGCGCTGGTCGACGGTGATCGCCGCTACCGCTGGGCCGAGGTGGCGACGCGGACGCGACGCCTCTCGAACGTCTTTCGCGCTCACGGGCTCGGCTGTCGGCGCGAACGTGCCGGCCTCGCGAATCACGAATCGGGGCAGGACCACGTCGGCCTCTACCTCTGGAACGGCGCGGCGTATCTCGAAGGCATGCTCGGTGCCTACAAAGCGCGCGTCGCTCCGTTCAACGTCAACTACCGCTACGTCGAGAACGAGCTGCTCTACCTGCTGCAGGACGCTTCGGCGCGTGGCCTGATCTACCACGCGTCGTTCGCGCCGCGGATCGCTGCGTTGCGTTCTCGATTGCCCGATCTGCAACTGCTGCTGCAGGTCGACGACGGTTCCGGAACGCCGCTCTTGCCCGGTGCGCTGGACTACGAAACGTCGCTCGCCGCCGCCGACGATGCGATCGACCTCGATGCGCTCTCGGCCGACGATCTCTACGTCCTTTACACCGGTGGCACCACCGGGATGCCGAAGGGTGTGCTCTGGCGACAGGCCGACATCTACGCGGCGGCGCTCGCCGGACAGAACCCGCGCCGTTCGGCTTCCGAGATCGTGGAACGCGCGCGGGCGGGCGGGCCGCGGGTGCTCCCTGCGCCGCCCTTCATGCACGGCGCCGCGCACTGGTCGGCCTTCAACTTCTGGCACGCGGGCGGCACCGTCGTCGTGCAGCGCGACGTGCGCCGACTCGATCCCCACGATCTCTGGTCGACGATCGAACGCGAACGCGTGAACGCGATGACGATCGTCGGCGACGCGTTCGCGCGGCCGCTGCTCGATGCGCTCGACGAGCGGTCGTACGACCTCGCCTCGCTCTCGTTGCTCACCACCGGCGGCGCGATTCTCACCGCGGCGCTCAAGCAGCAGTTGCTGGATCGGATTCCCGGCCTGCGCATTCTCGACGCACTGGGTTCGTCGGAAAGCGGTGCGCAGGCGACGCGGATGACGGGATCCGAGGCTCCGGCGACGACGGGCGATTTCTCCGTCGCGCCGGGCAATCTCGTGCTGACCGAAGACCTCCGTGCACCGCTCGCGCCGGGCACCGGCGAGCGGGGCTGGCTCGCGCGCGAGGGCGTGGTGCCGCTCGGCTATCTCGGTGACGCCGAGAAGACCGCACGCACCTTCCCGGTGATCGAAGGACGTCGATACTCCGTGCCGGGCGATCGTGCGACGGTCGATGCCGACGGCACGCTGCGGTTGCTCGGGCGTGATTCCGTGACCATCAACACGGGCGGAGAAAAGGTCTTTGCCGAAGAGGTCGAGCACGCGCTCAAGCACGACGCCACGGTCTACGACGCCGTGGTCGTCGGTACGCCGCACGTCCGTTTCGGGCAGCAGGTGACGGCGATCGTTCGCCTGCGAGAGAACGCTGCGCGCGACGAGGAGGCTCTTCGTCGGGGCGCAGCCCTGCACCTCGCGGCTTACAAACTTCCTCGTGCGTTCGTGTTCGTCGACGAGATCGTGCGTTCGCCGAGCGGCAAGGCGGACTACCGCTGGGCGAAGTCGACGGCGCTGGCCGCGTTCGGAGCGGCCGCGGACTGACACGGCGCGGTGTCGGCTGCCCCGCACTGCGCGCCGCGGCGTCGAGGGTCGCTGACGCGCGCGGAGCGAACGCGGCGCGAGACAATCGGATGGTTCGTCCGGGGATGCCGCGCCGAGTTGCCGCTCTGGTCGCGGCCGGAGATCGCGACGCGGCAGCGCGCGGCCCCGCGGATCGCCCGTTCGGCCGCGGCGGCTCGTGATACGCTCGGCCACTCCGCGCGCTTCGTGCGGAACCCGATCGGCGAGGAGGCCGGGATGCGGCGGCGAAACCGGGCGCGCGCGACGAGGCCGCACGGCGATGCCGCGCCGCGCACGCAGCAGCGCGCCGGCACGGCGCGTCGAGCGACGAGCCGTCGCGCGCTGCGTTCGCTGACGGCCGCGTTCGTGCTCGGTCTCTCGCTCGCCTGCTCTCCGGCGGATCCGCCGCTCTCGATCTCCGACGTGACGTTCGGTGCGGGCGATCGCGCCCGGATTTCCATCGCGCTCGCAGCCGGCTTCGTCGAGGGCTCGTTCCGCGCGACACTCGACGGTGTCGAGGTGACGGCGGCCTTCGCGACCGGCCCGGGCGGGAAACTCGGCACGCTGCCGCTCGATGCCTCTCGCGCGCATCGGCTCGAAGTGACGGCGCTCGTCGCGGGCGAAGCCGGCGTACGAAGGCAGACCGATACGCGTTCGCTTCGCGCGCCGGCGCGGCTGCCGGCACTGGTTGCGTCCACGCCGTCTCCCGCGTCGACGAACGTGCTGCGAACCGCATGGCTGCGTCTCGAGTTCGCGTCGGCCGTGACGCCCGAAGGGCGCGGCACGATCGCGCTGCGCTGCGCCGGAGCGGACGGCGAGCGCGCGGTTCGCTTCGGTCTGCACGCGCTCGCACCGTCGGTGCTGATCGTCAATCCGGACGGGGCGCTGCCGGCCGATTCGCGCTGCGAACTGTCCTGGCGCGGGCCGTCGGGGCCCGAGCGCCTCGCGTTCGCGACGGCGCGGGCCGGCGAACCCGCACACGTGCTTCACGACCGAACGGATGCAGGGCGCACGACGCCGTTTCCCGACGACTACTGGACCCGTCCCGATGCCACGCTGCGCACCGGCCTTCGGCTCGCGATGCCGGTACCGGCGCGCAGCGCGGACGTGCAGGAGCTGTTCGGCTCGCTGCTCGCGCAGACACACGTGCTCGACGGGTTTTCGCCGCTCGCCCCGATCGTGCTCGAGTTCGATGCGGCGCCCGACCCCGCGTCGATTCCGCGCACGCCCGCCGAATCACTCGATCCGCTGGCGACGATCGGCCTCTTCGATCTCGCGCCGGGCAGCGCGGAGTTCGGCGCCCGGGTTCCGTTCCGCGCCGATCTGCGCGACGACACGGCGTTCGGCGGTCGGCACTCGTTCAGCCTGCTGCTCCATCCGTCGGTGCCGCTCGAGCCCGGTGGTCGCTACGGGCTCGTCGTCACCACGCGCGTTGCCGTCGACCCGACGCGGCCGTTCGCGCCGTCGGCGTTCTCTGCCGCGCTCGGGCGAACGGCATCGCCGGCTGATCCGGCGGCCGTGCGGCGTGCCCGGCCGCTCGCGGAAGAAGTGCTGGATGCCGTCGGCACGGACGCGGTGCTGCCGATTCCGCGCGACGACGTCGCACTCGCGATTCGGTTTTCGGTCCGAACGCTCGACGATCTGCCGGACGACCTGCTGGCGATTCGTGAAGACGTCTTCGAGGCGCCCCTGCCGGCGGTGACACTCACGAGTGTCACACCGGAGCCGGTGACGAGTCCGGTCGCAGCGGTCGTTCGCGGTACGTTCGAGGCGCCGGACTACCGCGCCGGCGGACTCCACTTCCAGCGCGATCGGGACGATCGCCCGCGTCAAGTGCGCATGCGACCGGTTTCGTTCACGCTCGCGCTGCCGAGAAACGCTCCACTCACCTCTGCTCCCGTCGTGTTGTACCAGCACGGCAACCCGGGAAGCGAAGAGGAGGTGGTGACCGAAGCGCAGGGCGGGCTCGCGGCGGGCGGCTTCGCAGTGATCGGGTGTACGGACGTGCTGAACCGCGAAGTGTCGCCACCCGAGATCGGCGATCCGTTCGACCGGGTGAGCGCGCAGCTCGCGAACGTGCTCTCGGCGCTGCTCGCGCACGGGCGGATACCCGATCACTGGCTGCAGACGCACGCGGAACAGATCGCGCTCGTGCGCGCCCTCGGGGCGATCGCGCGCGACCCGGCGCTGCGCGATCTGCTTCCGATCGGCGCCCCCGACGGCGTGGTCGATCTCGATCTCACGGCGCCGCTCGGTTTCGTCGGGATCAGCGAAGGTGCGAATCAGGCGCCGGGTCTGCTCGCCTACGCGCCCGAGATCCGTGCGGCCGCGCTGGTGGGCGGCGGAGCGCGCCTCGTCGAAGTGCTGCTTCACCAGCAGGCGGAGGCGCTCGTTCGGGCCGCGACGGCGATCTTTCCCGGCCTCGCACCGGTCGACGCGCTGGTCGCGCTGTCGCTGTTTCAGATGCTTTTCGACGCGCAGGACGGCCACAATCACGCGCGGTTTCTTCATCAGGAACCGCTGCCGATCGCATCGTCGTCGCAGCGAGCGAGCGTGCTGCTGGTCGAAGGCATCGACGACTCGCTGGTGCCCAATCACGCGACGGAATCGCTCGCCTTTGCGCTGGGCCCGATTCCGTTACTGGCGACGGCAGGGCGCGCGGTGCCGTATCTCGAGCGAGTCGCCGGACCGATCGAGGGCAACGTCGACCCCGACACGACGGCCGCGCTGGTGCAGTTCGTGCCCGACGGCGTGCCCGGGCTCGCGCCGACGTCCGGCTGTCGCGCGCTCGACGTCGCGCATCGGTTCGAAGGACACGACTGCGCGCAGGAAGCGATCGAGGCGCGCCGGCAACGCCTCGGATTCTTGCGCAGCGCGCTCGACGGCACGCCGAGGATCGTCGATCCTGCGACGCAATGATCGCGAAGGAGGGCTGCGTGGCAGATCCGATTCGACTCGAACGCCGGGGGGCGGTCGCGCTGCTCGTTCTCGCCCGGCCGCAGGTGTTGAACGCGCTCGATCGCGCGACCCTCGAATGCCTGCTCGCGCACACCGGCGCGCTGGCCGCGGATGCTTCGCTTCGCGCGGTGGTGTTGACGGGCGAAGGGCGCGCGTTCGCCGCGGGTGCCGACATCGCGGAGATGCGTGCGCTCGATCCTGCCGGCGCGCGCGCGTTCAGTGAACTCGGCCATCGCGCGCTGGCGAGTCTCGAAACGCTCGCCGTGCCGACGATCGCCGCCGTCAACGGATTCGCGCTCGGCGGAGGCTGCGAACTCGCGCTCGCCTGCGACTTCATTCACGCCTCGCAGAAGGCCCGCTTCGGCCAGCCGGAAGTGAATCTCGGCCTGCTGCCGGGTTTCGGCGGAACCAGTCGCCTCGTGCGCCGGGTGGGCCTCGCGTGGGCGAAAGAGCTCGCGCTCTCGGGTGAAGCGATCGACGCGGAGACGGCATTGCGGATCGGGCTCGCGAACCGCGTGCACGCACCGGAGGCCTTGCTCGACGCCGCGCTTCAGGTGGGGGAATCGATCGCGCGACGCGGCCCGCAGGCCGTCGCGCTGGCGAAGCGCGTGATGCAGGAAGGCCAGGACGCGGACGTCCGCACGGCGCACGCGCTCGAACAGGCGGCATTCGGTTTCGTCTTTTCGACCGACGATCACGCCGAAGGGATGGACGCCTTCCTGCAGAAGCGCGATCCGAAGTTCACGGGGCGCTGAGCGGCGCGGCGATGTCGCGCACGCGATCCGCGGTCGCGGCCGGCCTTCTTGGCGGGCTTCTCGCAGCAAGCGCTTTCGGCTGCCGCGCAACCGGGTTCGCGGGTTCGGCCGGACCGGCCCCGCGTGCAACGGTCGTCGCCGGCGAAGTCGCGTTTCGCTGGCGCGCGAGTGCACCGCTCGTCGCCGCTGCGCCGCGCGACGGAGACGACTGCGTCGCAGTGAAAGATCCATCGCTGGTGCAGGTCGACGGGCGCTGGCATCTGTTCACGACGACACGGTGTCGGGGGCGGACGCACTCGATCGAGCATCGAAGCTTCACCCGCTGGAGCGAGGCGGGCAGCGCGACTCCACAGCGGTTCGATTCCTTCGCGGGCTACGTCGCTGCGCCGCAGATCGTCTTCTTCACGCCGCTCGGTTGCTGGCTGCTGCTGGTCCAGATTCCCGCACCGGGAGGAGGGCTGCAGCCCGCGTTTTCGACTTCGCCGCGCATCGACGATCCCGCTTCGTTCTCGGCGCTGCGCCCGCTCGTCGATCCGCTGCCGGACGAGATGCGACGCGGCATCGACTTCTGGCTGATCGCGGACGAGACGCGCGTCCATCTCTTCTACAGCACGCTCGATGGGCGACTCTGGCGAGCCGAGACGGCGCGCACCGCGTTTCCGTCGAACTGGAGCCCGCCGGTCGTCGCGCTGGAGGGCGATCTCTTCGAAGCCGGACACGTCTACCGGCTCGGCGAGTCGGGGGCGTTTCTCGCCATCGTCGAAGCGATCGGTGCGAATGGTCGCCGGCTGCAGAAAGCCCATCTCGCCGATCGCCTCGACGGGCGCTGGCGCCCGCTCGCTGCGAGCGCGACGAATCCGTTCGCGAGCGCGGCGAATGTGCGCGCCGCCGCCGCCCACTGGGCCGATTCGATCAGCCACGGCGAGCTGATCCGCGCGGGGCTGGACGAACGCCTGCTCGTCGATCCCTCGGACCTGCGGTTCGTGTTTCAGGGAGCGACCGACGGGCAGATGCGCGGAGTTCCCTACGGCGCGATTCCGTGGCGGCTCGGAATCCTCGAACCGGAAGCGCGTCCGGAGATCGGCCCGCGGGCCGCGCCGGGCGTTCGGTGACATCGCCGATCGATCGACCGCCGGTCTGCGCGACGTCGTAGAATGCGGCGCGCGGAAACGACTGCGCTCGATACAGGGGGGCGTCACGTGCGTCGCTGGTTGCGCCGAATCGGAGTCGCGCTCGCCTTGCCGGCGGTCGCGCTCGCGGTCTTTCTGGTGCCGACGCTGTGGGGCCGGCCGTGGTCGATCGACCACTGGTTCCTGCGTGTGCTCGTCGAGGTTGCGCTCGAACATCCGATGTTGCTCTCGTACGCACGGGTGCTCGAGCCCTGGGGGCTCGATTTCCATTCCGACGATCTCGAAGACTTCTCGGTCGCGGCGGAACGCCGGCTCGAAGCACAAACGGACCGCATTCGTCAGGAACTCGATCAGTGGGATCCCGCGAAGCTGAGCGCGGGGCAGCGACTCTCGGCAGACGTGCTGCGCTGGTATCTCGACGACCGGATCGCGCACGGTTCGTTTCGCTTCCACGACTACCCCGTGCAGCAGATGGAAGGTCTGCAGACACTGCTGCCGGACTTCATGCTCAACATTCATCGCATCGATTCGCCGCGCGCCGCACGCAACTACGTGAAGCGACTCGAAGGGTTTTCGCTCGCACTCGATCAAATCGGCGAGCGCGTGCGGGTGCGCGAAGAGCACGGCGTGGTGCCGCCGCGGTTCGTGCTGACCGGCGTGCACCGGCAGATCGCCGCGTTGATGGAGCCGAAGCCGGAGGCTCATCCGCTCGCGACGCACCTCGACGACGCGCTGGCTGCGCTACCGAGCGTCGCGCCGGACGAGCGTTCTGCGCTGCTCGCGCGCACGCATCGGGTGATCGAGGAATCGATCGTGCCGGCGTACGCGCGGCTCGATGCGCGGATCGCCGAGCAGGAGCGCGATGCGACGAACGACGCCGGGGTGTGGAGACTGCCCGATGGGGACGGGTACTACCGCGCGGCGCTCCGTTCGGAGACGACGACCTCGCTCACGCCCGACGAGGTCCACGCGATCGGTCTGCGCGAGGTCGAGCGGATCGAAGGCGAGATGCGCACCATCCTCGCGGGAGAAGGAATCGATGCGTCGGATCTTCGGGCCGCGCTCGACCGTCTCGCGCACGACGAGCGCCAGCTCCATCCCGACACCGAAGAAGGTCGGCGCGAGATCCTCGATGGCTACACCGCGATCTTGCGCGACGCGCAGGCGCGTCTGCCCTCGCTCTTCGGTCGCCTGCCGAAGGCGCCGGTGGTCGTCGAACGCGTGCCCGCGTTCAAGGAGAAGGGTGCGGCGGGGGCCTACTACAACCCGCCCTCGTTCGACGGCACGCGTCCTGGCACGTTCTTCGCCAACCTGCGCGCGCCGCGCGAGGTGGTGAAGTTCGGCATGCGCACGCTCACCTATCACGAGGCCGTCCCCGGTCATCACCTGCAGATCGCGCTCGCCTTCGAGCAAGAGGCGATTCCCTTCTTTCGGCGCGTGATTCCGTTCACGGCTTTCATCGAAGGCTGGGCGCTCTACGCGGAACGGCTCGCGGCCGAACAGGGCTTCCATCCGACCCCGCTCGATCGGCTCGGACAACTGCAGGCCGAGCTGTTTCGGGCCGTGCGACTCGTCGTCGACACCGGGATCCATGCGAGGCGCTGGACGCGCGAGCAAGCGATCGAATGGATGCTCGCCCACACCGGCATGGGCGAAGTCGAGGTGACGGCCGAGATCGAGCGTTACGTCGTGCTGCCGGGCCAGGCCTGCGCATACAAGATCGGTCAGATGAAGCTGCTCGAACTTCGCGAACGGGCGCGGGTGGCGCTCGGGGCGCGCGCGGGCGACGAGGCCTTTCTGCGTGGGTTTCACGACGCCGTGCTCGCGAACGGAGCGCTGCCGCTCGAAGTGCTCGAACGCGAGATGGACCGCTGGATCGCGAGCGCGCACTGAGCGCTGGCGGGCGCGATGCACGGGCTACTGTCGATCGGGAAGACCACAAACGGAGGGTTCTGCATGGCTGCGAAGAAGACCGGGGGAGTTCGTTCGGGTGTGCCGTCGATCGAAATCGGAATCGACGCGAAGGACCGCGAGAAGGTGGCAGAAGGCCTCTCGCGCCTGCTCGCCGACACCTATTCGCTGTACCTGAAGACGCACAACTTTCACTGGAACGTCGAAGGGCCGATGTTCAACACCCTCCACCTCATGTTCATGGATCAGTACACGGAACTGTGGAACGCCCTCGACGTGATCGCCGAACGGATTCGCGCGCTCGGATTCCCGGCGCCCGGCACCTATCGACAGTTCGCGAAGCTGACCTCGATCGCCGAGACCGAAGGAGTTCCGGCGGCGCTCGAGATGGTGCGACTGCTGGTCGAGGGGCACGAAGCCGTGGCGCGCACGGCGCGCGCCGTCTTCGCGCCGGTCGATCGGGCCGCGGACGAGGCGAGCGCAGATCTGCTCACCGGTCGGTTGCAGGTACACGAGAAGACGGCCTGGATGCTGCGCAGCCTGCTCAAGTAGGGCCGGCGGATCGCGGGACCACGGTTCGCGCGCGTGCGGTAGTCGTGCCTCGCGTCAGACGGCGCGCAGAAAGTCGAGCGTCCCGAAGACGGTTCGGGCGCGATGGGTTCGCTGCACACTCGCGAATCCCGCCGCGCAAATCTGCTCGGGAAGGTGCCCCTCGAGCTGATCGCGTACGCGACCGGCCCCGTCGGCGAGGCGAACGATCCACGACGTGGTCCACATCAGCGGATCCTGCGGCGGCCCAAAATCGGCGACGTGCAGCTCGCCCCCCGGCGCGAGCCAGCGCCGTGCATCCGACAGCGCCCGATGCTTCTCGTCGGCCGCGAGGTGGTGGAGCATCAACGTCGAGAACACCCGGTCGACCGAGCCGGGGGCGATCGGCGCCTCTTCCGTTCGCCCGAGGATCCACTCGATCGCGACGCCGGCGTCCGCGGCCTTTCGTCGCGCAATGGCGAGCACGTCGGGATCGACGTCGACTCCGGTGACGTTCAGATCCGGCCCCTCTCGTGCGAGCAGCAGCGCGAGCGTTCCCGTGCCGCAACCGAGATCGACGACGCGCATCTTCGGCGCGAGGCGTGCCTGCTCGATCAGCCGGCGTTTGAGCGCGATCTCTTGCAGGGTGAACGAGATCAACCGGTCGTAGAGCGGTGTGAGCACGCGAAGACCGAGGGCGGGAACGAATCCGTGGTGGCCCGACATCGAGCATCTCCCTTCGCGTCGCGATTGCGCGCCGCGTTCGCGCGGCCGAAAACGAATCGGTGACCGGGCCGATCACGTCTCGACCGCTCACAGCAGAGCGCGGCGAAGTCGCAGCGCATTCGAAATCACCGACACGGAACTCGCGCTCATCGCCGCCGCAGCGAGCATCGGCGAGAGCGAGAGACCGAGCAGCGGGTACAGCGCACCGGCGGCGATCGGGACACCGAGGGCGTTGTAGCCGAAGGCGAAGACGAGGTTTTGCCGAATGTTCGCGACGGTGCGGCGCGAGAGGCGTCGCGCCCGCACGATGCCGCGCAGATCTCCCTTCACCAGCGTGATGCCCGCGGATTCGATCGCGACGTCGGTCCCCGTGCCCATCGCGATGCCGACCCGGGCGCGCGCGAGCGCCGGCGCGTCGTTCACGCCGTCGCCCGCCATCGCGACGACGCGGCCTTCGGCCTCGAGCGCGGCGATCGCGTCGGCCTTTGCGTCGGGCGCAACGCCGGCCCTTGTTTCGTGGATGCCGACCGCGGCGGCAACGGCCTCGGCGGTGCCGCGCGCGTCGCCGGTCAGCATCACGATGCGCAGACCCTCGGCTTCGAGCGCGCGAATCGCCTCCACCGTCGACGGTTTCACGGGATCGGCGACGCCGAGCAGACCCGCCGTCACGCCGTCGATGGCGACGAACATCACGGTCTGGCCGGCGCGCCGCAGCGCTTCCGCGCGGGCCAGCGTCGCGTCGTCGAGAGAGGGTCCGCCCTCGAACAACGCGGCGTTTCCGAGGGCGACGCGCTGGCCGCCGACGATTCCCGTGACGCCGCGTCCGGCGTGCGCGACGAACTCCTGCGCGGCGAGCGGCGGCTGACCGCGGCTCGCCGCCGCGTCGACCAGCGCGGACGCGAGCGGGTGTTCGCTTCCGCGTTCGAGTGACGCGGCGAGCTGCAGCAAGGTCGACGCGTCGACGCCTGCGGCGGGCTCGAGGGTGACGAGACGCGGCCGTCCTTCGGTCAGTGTTCCGGTCTTGTCGACGACGAGCGTATCGACACGGCAGAGCAGTTCGATCGCCTCGGCGTCGCGAAACAGCACGCCCATCTCGGCTCCTCGTCCCGCGGCGACCACGATCGACATCGGCGTCGCGAGCCCGAGGGCGCACGGGCACGCGATGATCAAGACCGCGACGGCGTGCACGAGCGCGTTCGAGAGGCGCGGCTCCGGGCCGAGCCACCACCAGGCCGCGAAGGCGACGGCGGCGGTGACGACGACCGCGGGCACGAATCCCTGCGCGACGCGATCGACGAGACGCTGGATCGGTGCGCGGCTGCGCTGCGCCTCGGACACGCGCTGAACGATGCGGGCGAGCAGCGTCTCGGCACCGACGCGTTCGGCGCGCATCAGAAAACTCCCGGTGCCGTTCACGCTGCCGGCCGCGACGCGATCGCCCGCCGTCTTCGCGACGGGGATCGACTCCCCGGACAGCATCGATTCGTCGACGGCGCTGCGCCCTTCGAGCACGACGCCATCGACCGGCACCTTTTCGCCCGGCCGCACGCGCAATCGATCCCCGCGACGAACCTCGTCGAGCGGCACGTCGCGTTCGCCGCCGTCGTCGTCGAGGCGGCGCGCCTGCGCCGGTGCGAGTCGGAGCAGAGCGCGGATCGCGGCCCCGGTTCGGCCTCTCGCGCGCAGCTCGAGCACCTGCCCGAGCAGCACGAGCGTCACGATCACCGCCGACGCTTCGAAGTAGACCTCGACCATCCCTCCGTGGCCGCGCGCCGCGTCCGGGAAGAGTTCGGGCGCGAGCGTCGCGAGAACGCTGTACGCGAACGCGGCGCCGGTGCCGAGCGCGATCAGCGTGAACATGTTCCAGTGTCGGGTGACGAGCGAGCGCGCGCCGCGCACGAAGAACGGCCAGCCGCCGAAGAAGACGACGGGCGTCGCCAGCGCGAGCTGAACCCGGAGTAGCGCCGGCGTCGCGAGGGCGTGAGCGATTCGCGTGTCGCCGAGCATGCCGGCCATCGCGATCACGAAGAGCGGGATCGTGAGGGCGGCGCTCACCAGCAGCCGGCGCGTCATCTCGCGCAGCTCGGGATCCGGGCCGTCGTCGAGCGTCGCGACCATCGCCTCCAGCGCCATGCCGCAGAGCGGGCAGTCCCCGGGTCCGTCGCGCACGACCTCGGGATGCATCGGGCAGGTGAATCGCGTGCCGGGCGGAGCCGCCGGCGCGGGGGATTTCGGGGCGAGAAATGCGGCGGGATCCGCGGCGAAGCGGGTGCGGCAACGGTCGGCGCAGAAACCGTAGACGACACCGTCGTGCGTCAGTCGGCGCGGCGTGTCGGGCGCGACGCGCATCCCGCACACGGGGTCGACGAAGGGATCGTTCGCCGCACGCGCCGCGTTCATCGTCACCTCCGTCGCAGCTGCGTGTAGCGAGAGAAGACGTCCATCAGTTCGTCCGCCTTCGCCTTGCGCCCGCGCGCGTCGCCGCGGGTGAAGGCTTCGGCGACGCAGGTCTTCACGTGGCTGCCGAGCACCATCTCCCCCACGCGGCCGAGCGCGGACTGCACCGCTGCGATCTGGTGCAAGACGTCGATGCAGTAGCGATCGGACTCGACCATGCGAGAGAGGCCTTCGACCTGTCCCGTGATTTTTCGCAGGCGGGCGAGAGCGGCGATCTTCACGTCGGGCTGCATGCGGGGCGACTCCTCGATGAGCCCACAGCCTATACCCGGTAGGGGTATCGGTCGAGAGCCCGCCGAAGCCGCCTCGCGCGAGGTCGTCCCCGTGTCGGAGCACGGTCGCCCCTGGCGTCGTGCCGGCACGTTCGCCGGGCGCAGCCCCGGTCGATACCGTGCGCCGTCGGACGGGACGGCAACCACCGATTCACGCCGGCCGGCGCCGGCGCGAGGAGAGCGCGATGAAGAACGCACCGAAGCTCGAGTTGCTCTGCGAGTACTACGCGACGTTGAAGCCGCCCGTGGTGGTGGGCAACGGACCGTACGGCATGCGGCAGATCTTCGACGTGACGGGAGGCGAGGTCACCGGGCCGCGTCTTCGCGGGCGCGTCCTGCCGAGCGGCGCGGACTGGATCCTGATCGGGAACGACGGCGTCGGTCGGCTCGACGTGCGCGCCACGATCGAAACCCACGACGGCGCGAATCTCTACGTCTCGTACACGGGGGTGCTGCACATGACGCCGAACGTCATGCAGGCACTCGCGAGCGGCCAGACCACGGAGTTCGGCGAAACCTACTTCTACGTCAGCCCGCGCTTCGAAACCGGCGATCCGCGCTACGCGTGGCTGAACGGTCGATTCCTGCTGAACCAGGGACGGGTCGGTCCGAGCCGCGTCGAGTATCGGGTCTTCGAAGTCTGCTGAGCGCTGCGCAGCGCGGGGCTACGGCACGCTGCGATCGATGACCGCGTCGCGGGGGCGCGGCGGCGCGCCGTCCACCTCGGCTTCGAGCACGATCACCTCGAACCGCCCGGGACGCGCGAGGCCGCGCCGTTCGAGGCGGAGTTCGCCGGCACGCAGCTCGACGACGAACGGGACGGCGCGGACGTCGTCGCGGCAGGCTTCGGGGGCATCGACGCCCACGCGAACGAGGCCGCGCGTGCGCTTTTCGAAGACGATCGTTTCGACGCGCGGCGCCGGCGCATCGCAGCGCCGATCGTCCCGCAGGCGGCCGCCTCCACCCGAAGGCGAGTTGCCGAAGTAGACGGTCTCCTGCGCGGGGTCGGTCACGTAAAGATCGAGATCGGCCTCGGCGCCGAAGGCGAGACGCACGACGAGCGATTCGCCGGTCGCCTCTACCGGCAGCGAGTCGAGCGTGCGCGCGAGCGCTTCCTGCCGCGTCGCGACATCCGCCGGGGAAGGCGAGGACGTCGCGCAACCGAGCGCGAGCGCGAACGCGCAGCCGAGCGCGCGAACCGCACCTGCGCGAGCCCGCCGAAGGGGCGCCACGCCGCTTGCCAGTGCGGGGGCGATCAGAGACGCTGCCGTCGTCATCGTCGCATTCTGACAGCTCGATCGCCCGCCCGTCACGTGGATAAAGCGCGAGGAGAATCCGTCATGCGATCCCGACTCGTGTCCTTCGTTTCGATGCTCGCGGCGGTGCTGGCCACCGCTTCGCCGGCCGCCGCCGGCCGCTTCGCGGGGCGCGTGCACGACGGCAACGATGCGCCGATCGCCGGTGCGATGATCAGCTTCTCGCATGGCGATCCCCTTCACGTCGTCACCGTCTACAGCGATGCGCAGGGCCGCTTCGTCTCGCCCGAACTCGCGGGCCCGCCGGTGTATCGCATTCGCGTTCGCCAGCCGCTCTGGCGCGATCGCGTGATCGCCGATCAAACGCTGCCCGATTCGGGCGAACGGACGCTCGACGTCTTGCTCGAACGCGAGACCGACCCCTTCGAGATCACGGCGCAGCTTCCCGCCAATCGCTGGTTCTCGCTCGTTCTCGCTCGCGTGCCGGACGAGACGCAGCGCGAGCAGCTCGTGCGCCAGTGCACGTACTGCCATCAGCAGGGCAGTCAGTACACGCGTCTCCTCCGCACCGAGGACAACTGGGAGAAGGTGCTCGCACTGATGGGGCGGATGGGCGGCGCGATCCATCCCGATCTGCGCGCGGCGTTGCCGGCGCTCTACAACGAGGCATACGACCCGAAGACCGCCGTTCCCGCGTTGATGGCGCGGCTCGACGAGCCGGGATTCGTGCCGGTGGTGGCGCCGGCCGTGCGCAGTGCCGTCGTCGAAGAATGGGAAATGGGCACGCCCGCATCGATGCAGCACGACGTCGCCGTGCACCCCGACGGCTCGCTCTGGAGCGTCGATCAGTTGCAGGATCGCCTCACTCGACTCGATCCCTCGGTGCCGGGCGGAGCGCGCGAGATCCACGAGGTGCCGCGCGGTGATCTGCCGCTCGGCGGCTTCACGGGCGGTCGCGCCATTTTGCCGCCGAACGCAAACGCGCACGTGGGGCCCCATTCGCTCCAGATGGCGCCCGACGGCACGGTCTGGCTCACGCTCGCGTTCGGAAATCAGATCGCCGGCTTCGATCCAAAGACGAAACAGTGGGAACTTCACCCGCTCGGCGACGGCCTCTATCCGCACACACTGCGCTTCGACGCGAAGGGGAGGATCTGGTTCAGCGTCGCGGTCTCGAATCACATCGGGATGCTCGATCGAAAGACCGGAGTGGTGAAGACGATCCGTTTGCCCGCCGCCTCGTGGCAGCAGGATCTCGCGCTGCGCGCGTTGCCGGCGTTTTTCTGGCTGGCGCGTCACGTCGACCTCGGCAACGCCGAAGTCGGCGGAGAAGGGACGGGGCTTCCGGTGCCGTACGGCGTCGACGTCGCGCCCGACGGTGGCGTCTGGTTCAGCCAGCTCAATCTGCATCGCATCGGACGAATCGACCCCGAGACGTTCGAGGTGCAGATGATCGACACGCCCTTCAGCGGCCCGCGACGCCTGCGCTTCGATTCGAAGGGGGCACTCTGGATTCCCGGCTTTTCCTCGGATCTGATCTCTCGCTTCGATCCGAAGACCCGCGAGTTTCGGAGCTGGAAGCTGCCGACGGTGCCGGCGGGCAGCGAAACGCCGTACGCGCTCAACGTCGACCGCCGCAGCGATCAGGTCTGGATCTGCGGGACGGGCAGCGACTCGTTGCTGCGCTTCGATCCCGCGAGCGAAACCTTCACCACGATTCCGCTGTCGACGCGCGTCACCTTCACGCGTGAAATCGACTTCGATGCGGAAGGCCGAATCTGGAGCTCGAACTCGAATCTGCCCACCTGGCAGGTGGAAGGCGGCTATCCGCGCGTGCTGCGCGTCGCCTGGAAGGCGCCGATCGCGGAAGTGACGGCCCGCGTCGCGCCGCACTGAGTCTGCACGCGCTCGCATGACGACGCGTACGGACGCCGCGGTCTGCATGCTCTGCGAGGCGATCTGCGGCCTCGAGGTCGAGCACGACGGCCGCACGGTGTCGCGCATCCGCGGCGATCCGCACGACGCGTTCAGCCGCGGGCACATTTGCCCGAAAGGCGTGTTTCTCACCGTTCTGCAGAACGATCCCGCGCGCCTCCGCCGTCCGCTCTTGCGCGACGGCGAGCGATGGCACGAGATCGGCTGGGCCGAAGCGCTGGAACGCGCAGCCGCCGGGCTCGAGGCGGTGCAGGCGAAGTACGGTCGCGACGCGGTCGCGATCTACGCGGGCAACCCCGTTTCGCAGAACTACGCGACGCTCTTTCACGGCCGAACGCTCGGCGACGCGCTCGGTACGCGCAATCGCTTTTCGACCGCATCGATCGACGGGCTGCCGCGACAGATCGCGTCGTTCGAGCTGTACGGAAATCAGACGCGGGTGCCGGTGCCGGATCTCGATCGCACGCAGCATTTCGTGATGCTGGGCGCAAACCCCGCCGTCTCGAACGGCAGCGGAATGACGGCGCCCGGTGTCGTGCGCCGCCTGCGCGCGATCCGCGAACGCGGTGGTCGCGTGATCGTGATCGACCCGCGACGCACGGAAACCGCAGCGCTCGCGGACGAGCATCACTTCATTCGGCCGGGCGCGGATGCGATGCTGCTCGCTGCGTGGCTTCACGTCCTCTTTGCCGAAGACCTCGTGCGACCCGGGCACCTCGCCGCGCGGCTCGACGGGCTCGACGATGCGCGGCTGCTGGTGGCGGGGTGTTCGCCCGCGCGCGTGGCGTCGCGCGTCGGCATCGAAGCCGACGTGATCGCGCGCCTCGCTCGCGAGTTCGCCGCGGCGCCGCGCGCCGTCTGCTACGGGCGTCTCGGCACCTGCGTGCAGGAGTTCGGAACGCTCACGAACTGGTTGATCGACGTGATCAACCTCGCGACCGGAAATCTCGATCGCGAAGGCGGCGCGTTGTTCGCGACGCCCGCGGTCGATCTTCCGGCGCTCGCACGTGTCTTCGGTCAGCGCGGCAGCCTTGCTCGCTGGCACAGTCGCGTGCGCGGCCTGCCCGAGTCCTCGGGCGAGTTTCCCGTCGCTGCGCTCGCCGAAGAAATCGAAACACCCGGCCCGGGACAGGTTCGGGCGCTCGTCACGCACGCCGGCAATCCCGTCCTCTCGCTGCCGAACGGAAGACGCCTCGAACGCGGGCTCGCGTCTTTGGAGTTCATGCTCGCGATCGACATTCAGCGCAACGAAACCACGCGCCACGCCAATCTGATTCTGCCGCCCACCTTCGGACTCGAACGCGATCACTATCCGCTGATCAGCCACGGCCTCGCCGTACGCAACACCGCGCACTACGCGCGCGCACTGCTCGCGCCAGCGCCGGGCTCGCTGCACGATTGGGAAATCCTGCTCGCCCTCGCCGAGCGGGTGGAGCGCGCGCGCGGCGGAACGGACCGTGTGAAGGCGTGGCTGCGAGGAAGACTCGGCCGCGCGCTCTCACCGCGCCGGCTGCTCGCGCTCGCGCTGGCACTCGGCCCGCATCGCCTCTCGCGCTCGCGCCTCGAACGGGCGCCCCACGGCCTCGATCTCGGCCCGCTTGAACCGCGCATCGATGGCTGGCCGCGCCAGCAGCGCATCCGCGTCGTCCCCGACCGCATGCGTCGCGACTGGCCCCGGCTCGAAGCAACACTCGCGGACACCCCTTCGGACGATGCGACGCACGGCGCATCGGATCGCCTCCTGCTGGTGAGCCGTCGCACACTGCGCAGGAACAACTCGTGGATGCACGCACGGAACGGGCGCGACGGTCGCGCCGACGCTCCGAGCCTGCGCATGCACCCGCAGGACGCCGCCAGACGCAGCCTCGTCGATGGCCAGCGCGTTCGCGTCGCGTCGCGCACCGGCGAGGTGCGGCCGCTGCTCCAGATCTCCGACGAAATGATGCCCGGCGTCGTCTCGCTTCCGCACGGCCACGGCGAAGGACGTGCGGCCACCGTGTGCAGCGGCGACCCGCGACCCGGTGGCGGCATCAGCATCAACGACCTCACCGACGACGCACGCGTCGATGCGCTCTCGGGAACCGCGAACCTCTCGGGCGTCGAGGTCTGGGTGAGCGCGGAGGAAGGGTGATGGTGGAAGTGGGACGGCCGCGAGTCGAGGTGGCACTCGGGCGAAGGCAATCGGGCTTTCCGTGGCGTGTAGCGAGCGAGTAGGATCGGCACGTGGACCCGCTCGGTGAATGTCTCGATGCGCTTTGCCCGCTCCTTCGCGAGAACGAGGCGCGCGCCGCGTGGCTGATCGGCTCGCGAGCGCGCGGGACCGACGACGCGCACAGCGACATCGACGCAATCATCGTCGCCGAGAGCGAGCGGCCCGAAGTCGAGCGCTTCAAAGACCACCTGCCGGCGATCGTGGCATCGCCGGTCGGTGTCGATCTGTTCATCTACACGCCCGAGGAGTTCGAGCGGCTCCGCTCCGAGGAACGCCCGTTCCTGATCCACGCACTCGACGGCGCGAAGCTGATTCATGAGGGATGAGCGCGCCGAAGGCGAACGCTGGATGCGACAGGCGGAGAACGACCTCGCGGGCGGCGTGCCGTTCGAGGCGTTCGGGGAACGGCAGGCGCGGGAGGCGATGGAGGGGGCGGAGAGATTTGCCGCGATTGCGCGAGAGACGTTCCGGAGCGGCTGATCGAGGGCCTCACCGAGGGACCGCGCCGAGGGGCGTTCGAGGCCCGTCGGTCCTGTCGCCCCTTCCGCCTTCACCGCCCTCCGCGCAGCGCCGTTGCGACGTCCATCGCGCGCACGCGCAGCGCGGGCAGGATCGACGACGCGGCCGCCACCGCGAGCAGCGCGGTGATCGTGATCGCGATCACGAGGGGCGAGACGATCGGGACCGGAAAGAGTCCTGGCGGTGGCAACGTGGCGAGGGCGAGGCAGCCGGCGAGGCCGAGCAGGACGCCGGCGAGCGCGGCGCCGCCTGCGACGAGCAGGGCTTCGAGGGTGGTCTGAATCACGATCGTGCGCGTGCGCGCACCGATCGCGCGCGCGACGGCGATCTCCATGCTGCGTTCGGCGATCGTCGCGAGCTGATAGTTGGCGACGCCGATGCCGCCGATCACGAGGGTGAGTGATCCGGTGAGGCCGATGAAGACCATGAAGCCCGCGTAGAAGAGATCGACGAGGCCCAGCATCTTCGTGAGATCGAAGTGTTTGACGGCGTCGGGATCGTCGGGATGAAAGTTGCAGAGCCTTGCGAGCGTCGGCGTGGCCGCGCGAAAGGCCGTTTCGCCGTCGATGCCGGCGCGCGGAAAGAGCAGGAAGCGCGAGACCGCGTCTTTGCGGAAGCCGAGATGCGCTTCGGCCGCCGTGATCGGTACCAGCACGAGACGATTGTCGGGACGATTCGTGTTGCTGTACTGGCGGCCCTTGGCGTCCGCGACACCGATCACTTCGAAGGGCCAGCCGGCGATGCGAATGCGGCCACCGATCGCGGCTTCGGCGCTGCCGAAGAGGTCGCGCGCGGCATCGAAGCCGAGCACGGCGAAGGTGCGGCCGTGCTCGATGTCGCTCGCGTCGAAGAATCGCCCGTGTCCGAGACGGAAGAGTCGCAGCTCGGCGTATCGCGCTTCGACGCCCGCGAGATCGAAACGCCGCGCGCGTCCGTCGGGCGTGTCGACCAGAAACCGTTCGCGCGATTCGTGCTCGGGCAGTACGGCCTCGACGAGGTCGTGGCTTTCCCGTGCGACGATCGCCGCGTAGTCGCGATCGAAGCGAATCGGAACACCCTTGCGCACGCCTTCGAATCCCGAGGAGGTGAGCGCGGGGAAGACGAAGACGAGCGGGCGTCCGAAGCTGCCGAGCTCTCGCTTCATGTATTCGCGAAATCCGGTGCCCCAGGCCAGCAGCAAGACGATCGCTGCCGCGCCCCAGAGCACGCCGGTCGCCGATGCGATCACGCGCTTCGGATGATCGCCGAGGGATTCGAGCACCTGCCGGAGATGTTCGCGCCAGTCCATCCGGTGACTACGTCACACGCATCGCAGCGGCGGGATCGACCTGCGAGGCGAGGCGTGCGGGCACGATGCCTGCCCCGAGTCCGACCACGACGAGTACGAAGAAGGTGGTCAGCAACACGGCCGGCGAAACGGATGGCGTGGGCAAGTCGGGCCCGAGCGGAGCGAAGCCGAGAGCGCCCACGCCCGCGAGCCCGAGGCCCACGCCGAGCGCGCCGCCGGAGAGCACGACGACGACGGTCTCGACCAGCAGTTGCAGGGTGAGATCGCTGCGTCGTGCGCCGCAGGCGCGCCGCATCGCGAACTCCATCCGGCGCTCCTGTACCAGCGCGATCATCAGGTTCGCGACACCCACCGCGGACATCATCAACGTCACGGTTCCGATGAAGCCGAGCATCACCTGCAGGCCGAATCCGATCTTTCGGGTCGGCTCCATCGCCTCCGGCACGCTCATCATGCCGAACGCCTCGGCGTCGGACGCGTCGACGTGATGCGCGGGGCGCAGGGCCGCGAGGATCTCGTCGCGCAGTGCGCGCTCGTCTTCGAAGCGACGCAGATCGACGTAGAGCCACTGCACCGTGCGACCGGTGCCGAAGAGCGCGCGACCGGCGGCGAGCGGCACGAAGACCATCTTGTCGTGCATGTCGTAGTGGGACATCAACTGAAACCCTTTGGGGGCCAGCACGCCGACCACCTCGAAGGGGACGCCGTCGAGTTGAATCGTGCGGCCGAGCGGCGCGTCGTCGCCGAAGAAAATCGGCGCGAGGTCGGCGCCGATCACGGCGACGCGTCGCCCGAGCCGCTCGTCTTCGTCGTCGATGAAGCGGCCCCGCGCCATCCCGTGCGCCTGAATCACGCCGATCTCCGGCGAGACGGCAGCGACGACGCCCGAACGCGTCTTGCGCGGCGTCTCGACGGCGATCCCATAGCGCTGGATCTCGGCGCCCGCGCGAGCCGCCGACGGCGCACTCGCGCGCACGCGTTCGAGGTCGTGAACGTCGAGGCGAATCGCGCGCCCCGGGCGCGCGC
>CAZDHU010000169.1:0-12168 GCA_964505355.1 uncultured Myxococcaceae bacterium
TGGTGGCCTCGCGCGCCTCGTCCTCCGGCAGCACGTCGGCCGCGGCCAGCAGGAGATCGAGGCTCGTCGGGGTCGGAAACTTCGGCTGCGAACCGAATCCGCCGTGCGTGGTGTCCGCGCGGGCCATCCACTCGCGTGCGCACGCCGCCAGCGCGTCTGCGCCCGGCAGCGTCTCGGGCGGCGACTCGGGCCGGCGCTGCAGTGCTTCGAGCAAGGATCCCGCGGCGCGTTCGAGCTCGGCGCGTCGCGTGCGCCAGGCGCGATCGACCGAATCGATCATCTCGCGAAACGACGGCAATCCCCGTCGCGCGACGGGCGGGAAGTACGTGCCGAGATGAAAGGGACGCCCGTCGGGCAGACAGAATGCCGTCAGCGGCCAGCCGCCGTGGCCGGTGAGTCGTAGCAGCGCATCCATGTAGAGCTGATCGACGTCGGGTCGCTCTTCGCGATCGACCTTCACGTTGACGAAGACCTCGTTCATCCGTGCGGCGACGGCGAGGTCTTCGAACGACTCGCGTTCCATCACGTGACACCAGTGGCACGCGCTGTAGCCGATCGAAACCAGCAGCGGGCGCTGCAGGTCGTGCGCGTACGCGAGGGCTTCGGCCCCCCACGGAAACCAGTCGACGGGATTGTGCATGTGCTGGCGGAGATACGCGCTGGTCTCGCGCGCGAGCCGGTTGGCGAGGTGCGCGGTCGGCGCGTCGTCGGCCTCGGATTGCACGGTGTCTCGTCTCCTCGACGCCCGCTGACGTGAGTAGCATGCACCCGAGAGCGCGCGATCTTGCCGCCCGGAGGGAAGATGCGGGCGCGCAGGGGGCATTCCGTCGTGAGAGAAGGATGGCGAGCGCGACGCCGGATGGTCCCTCTTCGTCTCGCCGGCCTGCTCGTGCTCGTCGCCGTCGTCGCCGGCTTCGATGGCCGCACGCCGCGCGCGGGGGGGCCGGGCTCGTCGGCCGAAACGCCCGCGGGTGAGGAACGCATCGTGATTCGCGTGATCGACGGCGACACGCTCGAACTCGATGGCCGGGAACGAGTGCGGCTGATCGGAATCGACACGCCGGAAACACACGAAGCGTCGAGTGAACGGGTGCGTTTCTTCGGCGAAGCGGCGAAACGATTCGTGCGCGATCTCGTCGCGGGCAAGTCCGTGCGACTCGGCTTCGAGCACGGCGGGCCACGCCGCGACCGCTACGGACGCACACTCGCCTTCGTCTTTCTGCAGGACGGCCGCCTGCTCAACCTCGAGATTCTGCGCGCGGGCTACGGCTTCGCGTATCTGCGCTTCCCATTCTCGCGGTCCGAGGAGTTTCGCGCGACCGAAGCGGAGGCTCGCGCCGCGGACCGAGGCCTCTGGGCCGAGCAGATGGAACAGGGGCGTCGAAGGCGACGACGGTGAGCGCCCGCGAGGAGGGCCGTCTCGGCCGATTCACTCCTCGCCGCGCGCGATCCGGCCGAGACGCTCCGTCGACCGCACGTGAACGAATCCCGCCTCGTGCCGGACGATCTCCGTCTCTTTCCACATACGCAGCAGTTTGTTGATGCTCTCCCGCGAGGTGCCGACCATCGCACCGAGCTGCTCCTGCGAGAGAGCGAGGCCGATGCGTTGCCCGTCGGCCGCCTCTTCCCCGTGTGTGGCCAGCAACGAGATCAGCTTCTTCGCCAGTCGTTGCGGCAACGAGAGGAAGGTCGCGTCCTCGAACTCTTCGGTCAGCGCGCGAAGGCGCGTGGCGAGTGCGGCGAGTAACGGGAGCGCAAGGCGCGGCCTCGATTCGATCAGTGCCAGCAGGTCGGCGCGCTCGATCACGAGCAGCTCCGTTCGCTCGTTGGTGGAGACCGTCGCGCTGCGGCTCCCGCCGTCGAAGAGCGCCACTTCGCCACAGAACTCACCGGCCGGCATCATGCGCAGGACCAGCTCGTGCCCCTCCGGTCCCGGCGCCGTTGCCCGCAACGAACCGGTGAGAATGCCGTACAGGCGTTCCGCCGGATCTCCTTTGTGAAAGACGATCTCGCGCTCCGCGAGCCGCCGGATGGTCGCGACGGCGAGCACGGCGTCGAGATCGCGGGGGGCGAGCTGCGAGAAGAGCAGGCTGCGCGCGAGTAGCGTCCGGCGTCGATCCGGTTCCGTTCCGGCCAAAACGTCTCCCACCTCGGCACAAGAGCCGCGCGGCCACGCCGCAAAAGCCGAACTTGCCCCGGCAGTACGACAAATCACGACGCAATTCGGTCCGTCGAGTGAAGTACTTCACAGCGTCGCGTTGCGGAAGGGGAGACACTGCATTCGCGCGATCCACGGCCCCCGCTCTCCGGCGCACCGCGCATCGCTTCGGAGAGACGAGTCCGGGGGAGTGGATTCGCGCAGATCGCCTCCGCCGCGAAACGGGTGGCGGCGATCGAACGCGGAGCCCGCGAGCGGCGGGCGAGGGATGCGATGGAACCGGAACCGGGCCCGTCCGAGCTTCTCGCGCTGGTTTACGAAGGGCTGCCGCGCGGCCTGCGCTGGCAGCGGATGCTCACCGGTCTGCGGCGGTTGCTTGCTGCGGACGGCGCGGAAGTGCGCATGCAGGTGCCGACACTCGCGATCGATCCCCGCGTGATCTCCGCCGATCGCGACGCGGACGAGATGCGCGCCTGGTGCCGGCGAACTCCGATCGCCGCCACGGTGGTCTCGGCCGACGTGCGAGTCTCGGTGCTGGAGGATCACGCGGGGCCTCGCCCCGAGGGCGCGTGCACGCGACACGGCCTGATCCTCTCCGCCTCCGGTCTTGCGCACGATGCGCCGGCCATCGAGTTGATGGTCTGGCGGGATCCCGCTCGCAGGTCCGCGACGCGGCTCGGCGTGCCCGGCCCGTTTCGGCGTGACGCCACCGAACTTCTTCTCTGGCTCGCACCGCACCTCCAGCGCGCGGCCGCACTGGCCTTCGAGATGACGAAGGTCGAGATCGAACGCGCCACGCTGGCGACGGCCCTCGACCGGCTCACGCTCGGCGTGATCGCGGTCGACGGCGATCTCACGGTTCAGATGACGAATCCGGTGGCCCGGGCCTGGCTCGACAAAGGGGACGGACTGCGGGTGATCGAGGGACGGATTGCAGCGGCGCACTACGACGACCAGCAGCGCCTCGCCGGCATCGTTCGGTCGGCGCTCGATCGGGACGGAGGCGCGGTGGGTGCGATTCCGCTGCGGCGCGCGGGAGACAGGCGTCCGCTCACGCTGATCGTCGAGGCAGTCCCGTCCACGGCGGGTGCTCCGAACGAGGTCTCCCGCGCGCTCATTCTCTTTGGAGATCCCGACGAGCGTGCCGAAGTCGATCTCGAACAGCTCGGCAACCTGTTCGGGCTGACGCGCGCCGAAGGCCGTGTGGCGGCGCGACTCGCGGCGGGCAAGCGCCTCAGCGAGGTGGCGAGCGACCTCGGAATCTCGCACCAGACCGCACGTTCGTATCTCAAGGCGGTGTTTCGCAAGACGAACACCTGCCGGCAGAGCGAGCTGGTCGGCCTCTTGCTCGGCCAGCCGTCGTCGAGCCTCCCTTTCTAAGTCTGCTCGCGGTGCTCGTCCGTCGTTCCGCGTGATCCAGCACAATTCTCCACCGTCGAGGGCGGATCTTCTTCGATCCAGAGTAAGATGATTCTCGCGACACCGAACGGTGTCGTCTCATGGCGCAGTGCAGGGCCGGCGAGGCGATGTGCTCGGCCGGCGACCTCCGGGGTGGAGGATCGATGAAGACCGTGACGAAGCGCCCCCCTCGAATGGGGGTGGGAGCCGTGCTGCTCTGTGCGCTCTCTGCGGGCGGGCTGGTGGTGATCGACGCGCCGGCTCGCGCCGGCGTCGTGCTCGACGGCTCGCTCGGGCCCGCCGGGGCCGTCGCCGGCGGGTCGCTGCCCGACGGCAGCGCGGCCGACTATCTCGTTTCCCCTGATCTCGGCCAGCGCGCGGGCGACAGTCTCTTTCACAGTTTCTCGCGGTTCAGCGTCGAGGCGGGGCGCAGCGCGGTCTTCACGGCCGGGTCGGAAACCGGGCTCGCGCGCGTGATCGCGCGCGTCACCGGAGGCGATCCCTCGCAGATCGACGGCACGCTGCGGTCGAGCATCGAAGGCGCGAGCCTGTTCTTGCTCAACCCGGCAGGCGTCGTCTTCGGTGCCGGCGCGACGATCGACGTGCCCGGCGCGTTCCACGTCTCCACCGCCGACACGCTTCGCTTTGCGGACGGCAGCTCGCTCGATCTCGCCTCTGCCACTCCGCCAGCGCTGCTCTCGGTCGCAGCGCCCGAGGCCTTTGGGTTTCGGCGTGAGACGCCGGCGCCGATTCGTTTCGAACGGACGGGCGTCGTCTCGACGCCGTTCTCGTTCTTCCCGCAGCCGTGGACGATCGACCTCGTCGGCGGCGACGTCACCTTCGACGGAACGACGCTGTGGGCGTTCCGTCGGGGTCTGTCCATCCTGTCGGTCGGCGGTCCGGGATTCGCCCGCGTCGACGATCCCGTCGCATCGGCCGCCGACTTCGCGACGCTCGGCGACGTGACACTGCTGCGCGGGGCGGAGGTCTCGTTGCTCTCCGCCGATCCGCACGAGATCCGGCTCGCCGCCGATCGTCTTCTTCTCTCGGGCACGTCGAAACTGTGGGGCGCGGATCTTCCGATCTTTCGCGCGCCGGAGATCACGATCGACGTCGGTGAACTCTCGATCGGCGCCGGCGCCTGGATCCATGCCTCGACCTACGGCGCGACGCCCGGGGGCACGATTTCGATCCATGCCTCGCGTTTCGTCGACGTCGACGGAGACCCGGCCGCGCGTCTGCGCGGCTCGATTCTCTCCGAATCCGAATCGAGTGCGACGGGCGCCGGGGGGCGGATCGAGATCGAGACGGAAGCGCTGCGCATCCACGACGGCGGGCGCGTCTCGGCCTCGACGCAACGGCGCGGCGAGGCGGGCGACGTGGTGCTCCGGGTCGGCACGCTCGACGTTCGAGATGGCGGCACCGTCGACCTCTCCGATCGTTCGAACGACGACGTGCACGGGCCTGGCCGGCTCGACGTGATCGCGCGCGAGCGCGTCACGATCGGCGCCGGCTCCTGGACCGGCGCCGACGACAATGATCTCGACACCGGGTTGATCGCGAGCGCGGACGTGTCGGACGGCGGATGGATTCGCGTCTTCGCGCCGGAGATCGAAGTCGGAGGAAAGATCGGCAACGACAGCGATGGCGTGCGGCGGCAAACCTCCGCGCCGGTCACGCTCGAGGCCGACCGGATCGAAGTGATCGGCGGCGCGCCCGGGAAGGCCGGAGCGATCGACACCGGGAGCTGGAACGACGCGCCGGCCGGGGATCTCGTGATCGACGTCGAAGAAGAGCTCCGGCTCGTCGACGGGTCGATTCGAGCCGACGGATTCGATGCCGGGACGGCCGGCACGATCGCCATCCGCGGGGGCCGCGTCGTCCTCCTGGACGCGGCGCATCACAGTGCGATCCGCGCCGTCTCCGCGAAGGAAAACGTGGCGACCGCCGGCGGTTCGAATGCGGGCAGCATCGTGCTCGACGTCGACGAGCTGCAAATGACGGGCGGCACGATCGACGTGGGGACGGGAGGCACCGGAGGGAACGGTCACGGCGGGCGGGCCGGCAGCATCGTGATCCGCGCGCGTGATCGTGTCGAGCTCGTGGCCGAGAAGTCGGATCCCGAGCACCTCGGCCTGCGCGCCGCGTCGCGCGGGGATGCCGACGGCGGCAGCATCCGCGTCGAAGCACCGCTGATCGTCCTCGGTTTGGGGATGGCGATCGACGCCACCACCAGCGGGGCGGCTCTCGCCGGCGCCGGTCCGGAACGACAGGCCGGCGACGCGGGCTCGGTCGTGCTGCGAGCGGACACGCTGCGACTCGAAGACGGCGCGCAGGTGCGCACGGCCGCCACGGGCGGCGAGACGGTGCGCGGCGATGGTGGCGAGATCGACGTCGCAGCCCGGCAGGTGGTCCTCGACTCCCGCGCGCGAATCGCTTCGGACTCCGACTCGGCGGGTGACGGCGGTGACGTGCGGATTCGCGCCGGCACACTCGACATCGGCGGGGGGGCACAGATCACGACCGACGCGACGTCGACCGGTGCCCCGGGACGAATCGAGGTCGTGGTGGACGGCAGTGCGACACTCTCCGGTGTCGGCTCGGACGGGACGCCGAGCGGGCTCGTCGCGCGAAACGACGGCGCGGCGGTCGGCGGGGCGATCACGCTCGCCGCGAACCGAGTGCGTCTGGAGGACGGTGCCGAGATCAGCAGCTCGAGCCGCGGTGTGGGCGACGCGGGGTCGATCACCGTGCGCGCCGCCGACACACTCGCACTCGACTCCGCGCGAATCACGACCAGCGCGCCATTCGCGAACGGGGGTGAGATCCAGATTTTCGTCGGCCGAATGGTTCATCTCGAAGGCTCGGAGATCGCCGCCGACGTGGGAGAGGGGCAGGGCGGCACGATCCTGATCGACCCGGTTTTCGTCATTCTCGAATCGAGTCGAGTGGCGGCGCAGGCCGGCGCCGGACGGGGCGGATCGATCCGCATCGTCGGCGACACGATTCTGATCTCGCCCGACAGCGCCGTCAGCGCCTCGGCCGGAGCGGCCGGGATCGACGGCACGGTGCAGATCGAAGGTGCGGGCGGCGACCTCGCCGCCGAGGTGCAGGCGCTGCCGGCCGCGTATCTCGCCGCTGCGGATCTGCTGCGCACGCGCTGCGCCGCGGAACAGGGCGCGCGTGGCAGCTTCGTCTCGTCGACCGGCGGCGCGCCCTCGGCCGAAGAATCGGGCTGGTTGCCGCCGCCCGAACGAGGCACCGGGACGCCCGCGGTCGCAGATCTCCGACGCGCCGGTAGCACCGCCGCGCTGCTGATCGCGCCGACACCGAACGGTGTCGGACGGGCCCGGTTGCTGCGCTGTCCGAGTCGTGCGGCGACGAGTTCGCGAACGCCGGCTGCCGTGCAGAGCTGACGGCCGGTGCGCAGGTTCGCGTCACGACGCTCACGGAGCCGAACGATCGCGGGCAGACCGAGAGCAGGCGCCGCGGCCGTACGTCGCCCGTGCTCTTCGCTTCTGCGGCGCCCGGCACGCGGTGCGGCGGGTCGAGCGCTCGCCTCGCTTTGCCTCGGGCTCTCGATCGCGGGCGGCGCGGCACCCGCGTTCGCGCAGGCGCCGCTTCCGCAACCGCGCCCGGCGGACGAGCGGCCTCGGCTGCCGGAGTTCTCGCCCGACTCGGCGGTGCCGGCGCTTCCGCCGCCCGCGTTGCCTCCCGCGCGTGACGGCCTCGCCGGCCGTGAAGTCCGCATCGTGCTTCGCGCGGTCACCGTCACCGGCAGCACCCTCCTCGACGAAGCCGCGGTGGCGCGTCTTGCGGCGCCCTGGCTCGGCCGCGAAGTCGGCGCGCGCGAGCTGCTCGCGCTCACTGACGCGGTGACGGCCGAGTATCTGCGGCGCGGTCATCTCACGTCGGGCGCGACGCTGCCGGACCAGGACGTGGTCGACGGTCGCGTCGAGCTGCGCGTGATCGAGGGCACGCTGGTCGAGATCGACGTCGAGGGGCTGCGCTGGTTGCGTCCGTATTACGTGCGACAGCGCCTCGCGCTCGGTGCAGGAGCGCCGCTCTCGGCGCCCGCGCTCGAACGCGAGCTGCAGCGGCTGCTGCGGGATCCGCGAATCGCGACGCTGCACGCCGAACTCGTGCCCGGCGACGCACCGGGCAAGGCCGTGCTGCACGTGCAGGCGGAGGAGGCCTTTCCGATTCATCTCGTGCTCGAAGGCGCCAACGACGAGCCGGCCAGCGTCGGCGGCTGGCGGACGCAGGGAACGATCTGGAGCGATGACGTCACGGGGTTTGGCGATCGTCTCCGTCTTTCGTACGGCAAGGCCGAGGGGCTCGATGCCGTGGCCGCCGACTACGAGCTGCCGTGGAACGCGTGGGACGGCACCGTCGGCGCGTTTCTGCAGCTCGACGATGCGCGCGTGGTGACCTCGGCGATCGAGCCGCTCGACGTGACCAGCGTGACGCAAACGCTCGGCATTCGGTTGCGGCAACCGCTGCTGCGCCATCCGAAGGCGAGCCTCGCACTGTCGCTGGCCGGCGAACTGAGAGAGTCGCGCAGCTATTTGCTCGGACATCGATTCTCCTTCGTCGAGGGCGTTCCGAACGGGCGAGCGCGGATCGCGCTGCTGCGCGCTGCGCAGGAAGCCAGCTGGCGCGATCGGCAGCAGGTCTTCGCGCTGCGCTCGCAGTGCACGATCGGCGTCGACGCGCTCGACGCGGCCGACGCTGGCGGTCATACGGCGGCCGGTGACGAAGTGCCGGACGCGCGCTTTCTCGTCTGGCTCTTGCAGGCACAGGCCGCGCATCGATTCGACCGAACGGGAATCGAACTGCTCGGGCGGATCGATGCGCAACTCGCGAGCGAGCCGCTTCTTCCGGCCGAACAGATGGCGCTCGGGGGCGCATCGAGCGTGCGCGGCTATCCGGAGAACCAGCTCGTGCGCGATAGCGGCGTGCTGCTCTCCGCGGAAGTGCGCGTTCCCCTCTGGTCGTACTCCGACGGAACGCCGCGCCTTCAGGTGGCGCCGTTTCTCGATCTGGCACAGGCGTGGAACAGCGGTCGCGAGACGCCGGATCCGCGCTGGATCGGTGGCGCGGGGCTTGCGCTGCGCTGGCAGGTCGTTCGCGGTGTGATGGCCGAGGCCGCGTGGGCCGGCCGCCTCTCGCGCGTCGAACGCGCGGAGGATCACGGTTTGCAGGATGCCGGCGTGCATCTGCGCCTCACCGTGCAGCCGTTCTGAACCGCGATTCGATCGTTGCGCGCGGGCGGATGTTGCTGGCCCGTCAGCGCCGCGGAAGCTCGAGCCCTTCGGCAGCGAGCACGGTTTCCAGCGCATCACGGGCCGGGGCGAGATCGTGCTCGGCGGCGGCCGACAGATCCGCGACGGCGTCGTACCAGAGCGACGAGCGCGCAAACTCGACACCGCGCGCCAGCAGAGCCGCGTCGTCCTCGGAGACGGCGGGCGCCGCCGCCGCGTCGACGATGCGCCGGATGCCGCCGCCCGCCACGAGGTCGCCCGAACGCCGCGCCGGATCGGCGACCACCGCGACGAACCAGGTGTACGTGAGATCCGGTTCGAGCGAGAGACCGTGCTCGCGAAGCGCAACGCGATGCGTGCCGGCCGCGAGCGGGCCCGGAATCCGAAGTTCGAGCAGCGGCGCGAGCGCACGGGGATCGTTGACCACCAGCTCGGTCGGGCACGCGGTCGCCCTCGCCAGTGTGAAGACGAGCGTCGGGGCGGCGCGAACGGTCAGCCCGACGTGTTCGGCCGGGACCAGCGCCGTCACCTGCGTGTCGCATTGCTGTGCCGCGCGCGTGGCGCCGCCAACGCGTCGCCAGGCGACGCGTCGCGCGGGCGGCGGCGGGACGTAGGGCGTCGGGACGGCCGCGGCGCGAGCGGGGCCCGTCGTCGTCGGAGCGGTGGCGCTCGCGTTCGATGCGCCGGCGGCCGTGCCGCGCGTCGCGGAATCGGTCGCCGTTCGGTCTCTTTCCGCGGCGGTGGTCGCGCGGTCGGAATCCGCGGCGTGCGCTGGCGGCGCCGCCGGTGCAAAGCCGGCGAGCCCGACCAGCAGGCCCGCGACGAGGCGCCAGACCTTTACGCGCGCGTCGAGATCCGGCAGCGCATGTTCGCCTGCCGGCAGGGCGCGGCAACGCGAACGGAGCGCGGTGCCGCTCTCCGCCACGCGCTGCATCGTCGCATCGGACACGAGCACCGTGCAGTGCGGGTCCGGGAGCGCGCCCGCCCGTCGATCGACGATCGGATCATGGGCAGTGTCCATCACGCCTGCCTCCGGACGAGCGAGCGCTTCGAGTCGCGCCGCGACGTTCACCGTACTCCCGACGGTCGCGAGCTTCAATCGCGATTTCGTTCCGACGCTGCCGATCACGAGATCGCCCGTGTGGATGCCGATGCGCAGCCGCGGTACGGGCCGGCTTTGCGCCGCGCATTCGGTTGCGAGCGCGTGAAGTGCGCGAGTGATGTGCAACGAGGCGTGCAACGCGGCGCCGGCGCCAGCATCGGCGGGTTGCGTGTCGGCCGGCGGCGTGTGCTTCGCCGGCCAGATTCCGAAGCACGCCTTGACGCCGTCGCCGGCGAAGTCCTCGACGGTGCCGCCCGCGTCTTCGACCGCAGCGGCGATCAGACCGAGCACGCCGCTCAGCCAGGCGAGCGCGGTGTCGGCCGGGAGCGAACGCGTCACCTCGCCCCAGCCTTCGATGTCGGCAAAGAGAATCGTGCCGGTCGCGTGCGAGGGTTCGAGTCCTTCGCCGCGCAGCAGGCGCGCTTCCTGCGTCGCGAGTACGGCACGCACGCCGTGCGCGACGTGCGGGACGAGCAGCCGCTCGACGGTTGTGCGCCGCCGGCGCTCGTAGAGGCGCAGCGCCGCCTGCGCGCTCGCCGCGGCGACGACGAACGCGATCGCCATCAGGCCGAGCGGAAGCACGATCGCAGTGCTGCGCACCGTGGCCGCCGAGAGCAGCGAAAGCAGCGCGCTACCGCCGATGCCGACCGCGAGCAGTCCGGGCCCGCCGGGAAGCCGCCGCGCGGCGAGTGCGCCGGCGAGTCCGGAAAGAAGAACGAGTCCGGCCTCGACGGTCGGCCCTGGAAACACGGGCAGCGCATCTCCTCTTCGCGCGACGCGCAGCAACTGCTCGACCAGCGCGCCGTGAAGCTCGACGCCGCGCACGGGACGTGCGCTCGCAAACGGTGTCGCGGGCGGGGCGCGGAAGTCGTCGCGCACGCTGGCCGAGACGTTTCCGATCAGGACGGCTCGCCCCCCGATCTCGCCGGCCGGAACGCTGCCCTGCAGCAGGTCGCCGAGCCGGATCCTCGGTAGCGCGGTCGGGGACCACGGCCGATCGAACACGATCTGGTAGTCGCCGTCGTCCGCGGCGGTGTACGGCCCGTCGTCGCCGAGCAGGCGTTCGAGATGGCCTTCGCCGATTCGGACTGGCCGCCGTTCGTTCGCGGCGTTTGGTTCGGGTTCGGTCGTGCGCGCGGGCGTGTCGGAGGCGAGCGTGAGCAGCGCGACGCGCAGGCCGAGTGTGAGATGCGCTTCGCCCTTTGGATCCCAGGCGAAGAGCAGCGCGCGGCGCACGACCCCGTCGAGATCCGGCAGAAGATCTCCGATGCCCACTCGATCCGGCGCTGCGAAGGCCGGTGCGTTCACCGAGGAACCGTCGGTGTCGCTCGCCTTGGCCACGAAGACGAGTCGCGCATCGGCGCGTGCGAGTGCGGCGAGGCGCGCGCTTCCGGGCGGAACGGGCAGATCGCGATACAGGTCGACGCCGATGCCGCGCGCGCCGAGTGCGCGTAGTCGTTCGATCGCCTCGGCCAGCGTGTCGTCCGAAAGCGGATGGCCGAAGCGCCGGATCTCGTCTTCGCCGATCGTCACCAGTACGACGCCTGGATCGCGCGCGATCTCGGCATCGCGAATCGCGTCCGCTCGAAACGCGAGCAGTCGATCGAATGCGTCGAGTTCGAAGGGGCCGAGCAAACCGGAGCGCGAAACGAGCAGGACGAGAATCGCGATCGCCGTGCCGGTGCCGACCGAACGCCAGACCGGCTCGCGCGGGCGAGGAAGGCGCGGGCTCACAGCCAGTTGCCCACCAGCACGAACGCCGCCCAGTAGCCGGGATGCGCCGTTTCGGCGCGAGAGAGCAGGTCGCGCTGTGCGCGCTGCAGGGCTACGGCCCGCGACGTGCCGCCCGTCTGGACCGCGCGATGAAACGCGACCACCAGCTCGGCCGCCGCATCGTCCTGCACGTTCCAGAGCGTTCCGAGCACGCTGCTCGCGCCAGAGCGGATGGCGATGCCGGCGAGCCCGAGCCCGGAGCGAGTGTCGGCCGCAGTGGTGCAGGCGCTGAGCGAGAGCAGGTCGAGCGGGCGCGTGCGAAACCGTGTCGCCGCCACGAGCTCCGCCAGTCGATCGACGTCGAGCACGCCGTCACGAAGCTGAAGCCGAGACGCGGTCGCGTTCTCGGCCAGTGTCGCGTGCGAGGCGAGATGCACGATCGGCCAGCTTTCGTGCAGAAACGCGTCGCGGACCGCGTCCATCGTGAAGGCGTCGTCGAGCAGCAGGCGTCCGCCGCGCAGCGCGTGGATGGC
>CAZDHU010000170.1:0-13038 GCA_964505355.1 uncultured Myxococcaceae bacterium
CGCCGCCGAATGGGTCGACGCGCCGGGCGCCGACCCCGAACGTGCCGTGCTGTACCTGCACGGCGGTGGCTACGTCGTCGGTTCGATCACGACGCATCGCGATCTCGCCTCGCGGATTTCACGCGCCACCGGACATCGCGCGCTGCTGATCGACTACCGGCTCGCGCCCGAAGACCCGCATCCCGCGGCGGTCGACGACGCGCTCGCGGCCTACCGATGGCTGCTCGGCGAGGGTCTCGATCCCGCGCGGATCGTGATCGCGGGCGATTCGGCGGGCGGCGGCCTCACCGTCGCGACCCTCGTCGCACTGCGCGACGCCGGGCTGCCGCGACCATCGGCCGGCGTCTGCCTCTCGCCGTGGATCGATCTCGAAGGCGTGGGAGATTCGATGACGACGCGCGCAGCGCTCGATCCGATGGTGCAGCGAGATCCGCTCTTGCAGATGGCTGCGATGTATCTCGGCGCTGCCGATCCGCGCACGCCGCTCGCCGCACCGCTCTACGCCGATCTTCGAGATCTTCCACCGCTGCTGGTGCAGGTCGGCCACGCGGAAACGCTCTACGACGACGCCACGCGACTCGCCGATCGCGCGCGTGCGGCCGGCGTCGAAGTCACGCTCGACGCGTGGGACGACATGATTCACGTCTGGCAGATTTTCGCGCCGATGCTGCCCGAGGGTCAGCAGGCGATCGACGCGATCGGCGAGTGGGTGCGAAAGCGCGTCGCCTGAAGATCGAGAGATGGCCACGGAGAGATCGATGACGACGAATGCCGCGCGCCCCGGGCTGCCGGTCGACGAGTTCCGCGATCCGCTGCGCACGGCGCGCGGCGAAGCGCGCGCACGGGTCGCTCTGCACGCGCTTCGCACGCTCTGGTTCCACACGGGATCCCGCTGCAATCTCGCCTGTTCGACCTGTTACCTCGAGAGTTCTCCGCACGACGATCGGCTCGCCTGGCTGACGCTCGTGGACGTGGAGCGCGTCCTTGCCGAGATCGCGGAGCGAGCGCTTCCGGTCCGTACGATCGGCTTCACCGGCGGCGAGCCCTTCCTCAATCCGCAACTGATCGACATGCTCGGGGCGGCACTCGATCGCGGAGCCGACGTTCTCGTGCTGACCAACGGCACGCAGCCCATGCGCCGCCACGAAGCCGGACTTCTCGCGCTGCGAGACCGCGCGGGGCCGCGTCTCGCCCTTCGCGTCTCGCTCGATCACCACGACGCGGAGGTGCACGACGCAGAGCGGGGCAAGGGTGCGTTCGAGCGCGCGCTGCGCGGGCTGCAGTGGCTCGAGGGCAACGGATTCCGCCCCCGCGTCGCGGGGCGCAGCCTGACGGCCGAACCCGCGGACGAGGCGCGCGCCGGTTACCGCGCGCTCTTCGAACGCACGGGGCTCTCGATCGACGCGTTCGATCCCGAGCGACTGGTGCTGTTTCCCGAGATGGATGCCACGCGCGACGTGCCCGAAATCACCGAAGCGTGCTGGGAGATTCTCGGCCGCAGTCCGGACGACGTGATGTGCGCGTCGTCGCGGATGGTCGTGCGCCGCCGCGAGGCGACACAGGCCAGTGTCGTCGCCTGCACCTTGCTGCCCCATGACCTCCGCTTCGAGCTCGGCCTCACGCTCGCCGAGGCGTCGGGCCCCGTCCCGCTCGTGCATCCGCATTGCGCGGCGTTCTGCGTGCTCGGTGGCGCGAGCTGTTCGGGCTGACGCGCGCTGCACGCGATCGCATTCACTCGCTTCGCGGCGGCCACGGCACGAGCGTGGACACGCGGCTGGCGTGAGCCGCAAACGCGGGACGGTGCGCGCGCATGCGGGCCTCGATCAGCGGGATGCTGACGAAGACGAAGAGGGCGGTGATGGCCGCAGCCCCGGCGAAGTTCCACCACAGAAAGCCGGTGGCGGCGTGCCCGAAGAGCGCGACACCCCACCAGAAGAGAATTTCTCCGAAATAGTTGGGATGGCGGGAAAACGCCCAGAGGCCACTCGCGAGAATCGCTCCCGGCGGTGCGGGCGTGGTGCGGAAGCGGCGGAGCTGCTCGTCGGCGAAGAACTCGAACGCGATCCCGGCGACGGTGACGATCAGCGCCGCGCCGTCGAGCGCGCCGATCGGACGCTCGCCGATCGCGAGTGCCGACCAGAGCGGAAGCGCGCCGGCGAAGACGATTGCCGTCGGAAAGAGGTGGATGCCCCCGAAGCTGACCGGCCAGTAGAAGCGGCCGCAGGTGCGGCGCAGGTCGACGTAGCGCCAGTCTTCGTGCCCGAGGCCCTGCCAGCCGCGCAGCCAGTTGTGGGTGAGACGAACGGCCCAGAGCGTCACGAGCAGCACGACGCCGGCCTGTCGGCCCACCGGTACGGCGCGCTCGGCGGACGCGAAGCAGAAGCCGAGCGCGAGCAGCGGCGGCGCGACACTCCAGCACGGGTCGTAGAGACTCGAGTTGCGCAGGCCGAGGCTGAAGGCGAAGACGACGACGGTCGCGGCGAGGTGGGCACCGAGGGCGATCACGATCGGGTGTCGCTCGCGGAGTGCGATCGCCGCGAGCAGCGCACCGATCGCGGCCGCGAGATACGCGATGAGCACCAGCAATCGCGCACGGCCGAGATCGTTCTGCGGATCGTTCATCGTCGCCCTCTCCTGCCGCACGCGTGGTAGGCTCGAACGAGTCGTGCACCGGCGCCGGCTTCGGGTCTTCGCGCGCGGCGTCTCGCCCGACGGTTGGGGAGAACCCCGTGCCCTGGTACGAGCGACTTTCGGCCGCCGACGCCATGTTCATCGCCCTCGAGGACGCGCACAACCACATGCACGTGGGGGGCGTCTTCACCTTCGAGCTCGGGCCGCTGCGCAACGCGCACGGCGGCCTCGACATCGACCGCATCCGCGAATCGATCGAAGCGCGGCTTCCGCGCGTGCCGCGCTTCCGGCAACGGCTCGCGCGCGTGCCGGGCGAAGGCCATCCCGTCTGGGTCGACGACGAGCGATTTCATCTGCCCTATCACGTGCGGCACTCCGCGTTGCCCCGTCCGGGCGACGACGCGACGCTGAAGCGACTCGCCGGCCGCATCATGTCGCAGCAGCTCGATCGCGGGAAGCCGCTCTGGGAGATGTGGTTCGTCGAAGGGCTCGAAGACGACCGCTTCGCACTGATCAGCAAGACGCATCACTGCATGATCGACGGCATCGCGGGCGCCGAACTCCTGTCGGTGATTCTCGATGCCGTGCCGAATCCACCGCTTCCGCCGCCACGCCCCTGGCAGCCGCGCCCTGCGCCGACGGACGCGCTGCTGGTGGGCGATGCCGTTCTGCGCCGCCTCGCGCAGCCGGTCGAAGCGGTGATCGCGATTCGGGACGCGCTGCGCGATCCACGCGGCACCTTCGATCACGTGCGCGAGGCGGCGGAAGGCATCGGCGAAGCACTCGCCCCTTCGTTCCACGGCGCTTCGGAAACTCCGCTCAACGTGCCCTGCGGCCCGCATCGGCGGTTCGAAACCGTCGATCACACGGTGCGCGAATACAAGCAGGTGAAGGACGCCCTCGGCGGCACGCTGAACGACGTCGTGCTCGCCACCGTGGCCGGCGCGCTGCGCGGCTTCTTTCTCGAGCGCGGCCTGCGGATCCAGGATCTGGAGGTGCGCGCGATGGTGCCGGTGAGCGTGCGCGCCCGTGACGGCGCCGGTGCGCTCGGCAATCAGATCACGCAGATGGTCGCTCCGCTGCCGGTCGCACTCTCGGATCCGATCGAGCGCCTGAAGATGGTGCGCGAGACGATGGGCAACCTGAAGGAATCGAAGCAGGCGCTTGGCGGGCGCGTACTGACGGCGGTGGCGGAGTGGACCGTGCCGACGGTGCTCGTGCAGTCCGTTCGCATGACGGTTCGTTCGCGGCCCTACAACCTCGTCGTGACCAACGTGCCCGGCCCCCAGATTCCGCTCTACCTGCTCGGCTGCCGGCAGCAGAAGTCGTATCCCGTCGCGCCGCTCTCGCCCGGACAGGCGCTCAACGTCGCGCTCTTCAGCTACGACGGCGGTCTCTACTGGGGTCTCAACGCCGACTACGACGCCGTGCCCGATCTCGCGCAGTTCGCCGAACAGATCCGCGAGTCGTTCCGCGAGTTGCAACTGGCCGCCGGCACCGCGAGCGAGTGAGTCGGCGAGCGCGCCGCGCTCTCACCGGGTTGCCGAGAACGACGTGACGCCGCGCCGGCATCTCGTGAATCACCGTTTCGATGACTCCGTCACGCGTCGATCATCACGCGCAGGCGGCCCACGTCGTCGAGCCGCAGAGCGAGGGTCAGCAGGCCGGTCTCGGCGTCGCGGTGCCAGCCCGCGTCGGGTCCGCTGCGCGGTCCGGGCGGAAGATCGTCGGCGGCGAGCGTGCGCAGTCGTCCCGGCGTCCAGCTCCGCACTTCGCGCGGCGGGCGCAGCGCCCAGCCCACGAGAAGCACGCGCTCTTCGCTGCCTCCCAGCACGTCGAACGCGATGCCCGACGCCGTCTCGCGAAGCCCCGTGATTCGCTGATCGCCCGCGGTCGCCCAGCGCGCGGGATCGCCGATCAGGGCGAGACCCGCTGCGCCGACCGGCGCGATCACCTGCACCGAGAACTCCTGCCAGTCGAGCCGACACGCGAACGTGTCGGTCGCGCTCGCGTGCCGCACCGTGCGGGCCCGCCAGTCGAAGAGCACGACGCCGTGCGGCGACGGCCCGACGCCGAACTCGCACAGCGGCACGTCGATCACGAGTGGCTCTTTCGTCCGCGAGGCGTTCATCGCGACCGCGTAGATCACGCGACCGAGGGGATGTGCGCTGTGACACTCGCCGAGCAGCGGAACCGCTTCCAGAAACGCGTTCTGGCGGAAGCAGCGATCGAGGGCGGCGATCGGAACGTCGGGTTTGACCAGCACGCCGTCCTCGCGACAGGTGCGCAGCACGACCTCGCGGTCGCTGTAGCCGAGACGGTCGCCGATCCCGACCGGGCCGGTCGAATACGCCGAGAGCATCGACTCCGCGTCGACGTACGTTTCGCCCGGGCCATGTCCCGTCGGGCCGTGCGAAAGGAAGACGTCCTTGAAGGGATGCAGTCCGAGCGCGCGTGCGAAGGCGTTTCCGTGCAGAAACCAGACCCAGTTGAGCCCGTTGTCGAATCCGTACTGGTAGTCGCCGCTGGTCCGCACCGAGGTGACGTTGCGCAACGTGACGGTTTGCGCCCAGTCGGCCGGCGTACCCATGCACCACTGCAGCGTGACGCCGTGATGCGACGCCGCCCGATCCATGCCTTCCTGCCAGGCGCGGGCCCGACCCGGCGCTTCACGCAGGCCGCGCACGGAGAGAAACGACTCGACCAGCCAGTCCTGTTCGTAGGTCACCCCGCCCCAGCTCGCGACGGAGCCGATCAGGCGATCGATGAAGTCGGGATCGACGGGATGCGCCAGCGGACCATCGACGAAGGCGTCGTTCTGCTCGAAGTACGGCGACGACGCCGCGAAGTGTCGGCTGTGAAACGCGAGCGGCAGCCCGTTCGTGGTCTCGCGCAGACGCCGGAATCCGTGCGGAAAGAGATCTTCGCGCGGCTCCCAGCGCAGCATGCCCGTCGGCGGCACGATCGGCGCCCCCTCGGCCGCGACGGCGCGCAGGGTTTCGTGCGGGTAGAACCACGAATCGAGCTGCAGCGCGCGGATCGGGATGCCCGCCGCCGGCAGCTCGCGGGCGACACGCGAAAGTGTCTCTTCGATCGTGTGCGCGGGCTCGGGCCGGTAGTAGTAGACGGCGCCGTTGTCGGTCCAGTAGGAGAGCTGCCGCAGAAACGGATCGGCGGTTCGCGACGGACGCCGGGTGCCGGCACGGCGCATCAAAATCGACGCGAACGCGTCGAGCGCCGCCCGCGGGCCGTCGGCCCGCAGCAGTGCGAACTCGGTGACGAATCCGGCGGGCACCGTCGCGAGATCGCCGTGCCAGCCCGCGCGAATCGGCGGCGCCGACGGGACCGCCTCGCCCCGCGCCTGCCGGCCGTATCCCTCTCCGTGCACGTACTCGACGCGGACCGCGGGATCGGGAACGCGCACCACCTGTTCGTGAAAATGCGCCAGCGGCGCGAGCAACAGGGTACGTCCGTCCGTCGCGATCCAGAGCAGCGGCCAGACGACGGGCGGACGATGACCGGGCAGTGTGTACCCCGTCGCATCGGCCGCGCCGGAAACCGGAATCGCGAACTCCGAGCATTGATGGCCGTAGGTGCGCGTCCCGGCCGGCGCCGTGCCGAGACCGGGTGCGAGTACGGGCCAGGCGACGGACGGATTCGCGAACGTGCCGGTGCCGAGTCCCTCGAGGTCGCGCAGCGCTTCCAGCCGGAAGACGACGATCGGTGCATCGAGACAGGCGCGCACGCTCGCCCGAATCGCGAACGGCGCCTGCGCGGTATCGAGCACGCATTCGCGCCAGCGCCCGAGGTCGTCGCGGATCTCGCCGAACGGCTCCGCGTCCGACGTCCGCGAGGCCGACCACGCGACACCGCGATGTGTCAGCTCGCAGCCGACCGGCCCCAGCCAGTCTTCACCGTCGATCCGAACGCGCAGCGGAAGCTGCGAAGCGACCGAGACCTCGAGGCCGCCGGCGGCCCGCAGTGATTTCGCTTCCTCCCGCTCGCCGGGCCGGCGTCTCTGCGTTTCGATCGCATCGTGATCGCTCACCGCTCGAATCCTCCCGCGGCACGCCGGCGCCGGGCGGCCAGCATATCCACGGCGCTTGACGGCTGCCGCCCGGTTTCCTTACAACGATTCCACCGACACGAGGTGCACCGTGCCCGAGATTCGAGAGCTGGCGAGCGGGTTGCGATTTCCGGAAGGCCCCGTCGTACTGCCCGACGGCGCGGTGGTGCTGGTCGAAATCGCTGCCGGGCGCGTCACGCGCATCGCGAACGACGGACGCAAGGACGTCGTCGCCGAACCCGGCGGTGGCCCGAACGGCGCCGCGATCGGACCCGACGGCCGGCTCTACGTGACGAACAACGGCGGCAGCTTCAGCTGGCACGACGTCGGCGGGCTGACCGTTCCGGGACCGACGCCCGCCGAGCATCGCGGCGGTCGCATCGAGCGCATCGATCTCGCGACCGGCCGCGTCGAGGTGCTCTACGAGGCGTGCGACGGACGCCGGCTGCGCGGTCCGAACGATCTCGTCTTCGATGCGCACGGCGGTTTCTGGTTCACCGATCACGGCACGACGCGCGAACGCGAGCGCGATCGCACGGGCGTCTTCTACGCGAAAGCCGACGGCTCTTCGATTCGCGAAATGATCTTTCCGCTCGACGCACCGAACGGCATCGGTCTCTCGCCGGCCGGCGATCGCCTCTACGTCGCCGAAACACACACCGGCCGCGTCTGGCAGTGGGCCGTCCCGTCGCCGGGCGAAGTCGGACGCACACCGGGGTTCGGCGCGGCCGGCGGCGAGCTGCTGGTCGGCCTGCCCGGCTACCAGCTCTTCGACTCGCTCGCGGTCGACGGCGAGGGATTCGTCTGCGTGGCCACGCTGATCCACGGCGGAATCACCACCGTCTCGCCCGACGGTGCGCAGGTCGAACACGTCGCGCTGCCCGACCCGCTGGTGACGAACCTCTGCTTCGGCGGAGCGGACCTGCGCACCGCGTTCGTCACGCTCTCGGGAACCGGCCGGCTGGTCGCGATCGACTGGCCGCGCCCCGGCCTGCGGCTCGCGTACGCGGCCGGCGGCTCCGCGTGAGAATCGGCGTCGTCAGCGACACGCACAACCACCTCGGCAACGTCGCGATCCTGATCGAACGCTTTCGCGCGGCGGGCGTCGCGCGCGTGGTCCACACCGGCGACGTCACGCAACCCAGGGTGCTCGATGCGTTCGCCGCGCTCGGCGTGCCGCTGTTCGGCGTCTTCGGCAACAACGATCTCGGCGAGCGCGACGGGCTCGAATCCGCGGCGGCGCGTCACGGCTTCGTCTTCCGAGCCGGCGTGCACCGGCTCGACTGGAGCGAGCGACGCATTCTCGTCGTTCACGATCCCTCGGCCCTCGACGCGACCGATCTGCGCGACGTCGCGCTCGTGCTGCACGGTCACGATCACCGGTTCGCGCTGCGTCGCGACGGTTCGACACTGATCTTCAACCCCGGCGAATGCGCGGGACACCTGCCCGGACAGAATGCCGTCGGCGTGATCGATCTCGACGCGCCCGATCTCGCGCCGGAGCGCCTGCGTTTCTGAACCCGCAACGCGGCGCGCGCCGCGCCCGTCGAGCGAACGGTGGAGAGGTCGCTCCGGGATTCACCGGTTCCGTTGCGCTCGAGTCCATCCCGAGAGTGGCCGATACGACACGCCATGAAGACCCCGACTTCGCCGAGTGCGCACGGCGTCGCGGACGCCTCCGCGTCCGCGGCCGACCCGCTGCGCACGGGCCTCCTGCTCGACGAACTGCTCGAACTCCTCGCGCGCGACGGACTGCTCGACGCATCCGGCGCGAACGACGTGCGCAGCCGCGCCGTCACCTTGAGAAGTCGGGTCTTGAAGGAACGCGTCGGCTCGGTCCGTTCGCAGAGCGCCGCCCGGTACGACGTCTCGCCCGCGGAGGTGGTTTCCGCCGCGAGCTTCCCGCATCCACGCCGCGCGCAGCGCAAGCTCGACGAGGAAGCGATCGCCGAAGCGCTCGCCGCCGCCAGCGGGCTCGAGTATCGCAAGATCGATCCGCTGCGCGTCAATGGCGAGCTCGCGACCAAGACTCTCTCGCGCCCCTTCGCCCGCCGGCACGTGGTGCTGCCGATCGGCGAAGAGGCCGATGCACTCGTGCTCGCGATCTCCGACCCGTACGACGCCGGCCTCCGGGAGCAGCTCGCCGGGTTGATTCGACGACCGCTGCGCTTCGTGATCTCGTCGAAGCGCGACATCTGGCAGTTGATCGATCGGGTCTACGGGTTCCGGAGCAGCGTCTCCGCCGCCGAACGCGAGCTCGGCCCGGGCGCGACCACCAGCGCGCTCGCCCCGCTGGTCGAACTGCGCTCGGGAGAAGAGCTCGCGGCCTCCACCGACGAACACGTGATCCGCGCCGTCGACTACCTGCTGCAATACGCGTTCGATCAGCGCGCGTCGGACGTGCACCTCGAGCCGCGCATGACCGACGGCGTGGTGCGGTTTCGGATCGACGGCATCCTGCACGACATCGAGCTGATTCCGCTCGGCGTACACGGCGCGATCACCTCGCGGATCAAAGTGCTCGCGCGGATGAACATCGCCGAGCGCCGCCGGCCACAGGACGGCCGCATCAAGACCCATCGCGCCGAGCGAGAAGTGGAGCTGCGTGTCTCCAGCCTCTGCACGGCCTTCGGCGAAAAGCTCGTGATTCGAATCTTCGACCCGACCGTGCTCGCGACCGACATGCAGGATCTCGGTTTCGACGTCCCCGAACGCGAGCGTTACGAACGCTGGATCACCTCGCCGAGCGGGCTCGTGCTGGTGACCGGACCCACCGGTTCGGGCAAGACGACGACGCTCTATTCGACGCTGCGCTACCTCGCCGGACCCGAAGTCAACATCACGACCGTCGAAGATCCGATCGAGATGGTCGATGCGCGGTTCTGTCAGGTGCAGGTCACTCCGCAGATCGACGTCACCTTCGCGACCGCGCTGCGCTCGATCCTGCGCCAGGACCCGGACATCATCATGGTCGGCGAGATTCGAGACCCCGAGACCGCGCAGATGGCCGTGCAGGCCGCCCTCACCGGGCATCTCGTCTTCTCGACGCTGCACACGCGCGACGCGGCGGGCGCCGTCACGCGATTGATCGAGCTCGGCGTCGAACGGTTCCTGCTCTCCAGCGTGCTGCGCGGCGTGGCCGCACAGCGTCTGATGCGCCGCATCTGTCCCCATTGCGCGATCGACACCTCCCTGACGGCGGATCAGATCGCGATGCTCGGCATCAAGATCGCGCACGATCGCCGCGACCAGCTCCGGGTGCGCACGGGCGAAGGGTGCGTCGAGTGCCGCCACACCGGTCTCTATGGCCGGACGGGCGTGTTCGAAATGCTCGACGTCGGCCGGCGGGTGCAGCAGCTCGTGCGCGACCGTCGCGACGCGGCCGAGATCACCCACGCGGCGCGCATCGAAGGCATGCAAACGCTGCGCGAGGCCGCGATTCGACGGCTGGCAGAAGGCGTGACGCCGTTCGAGGAAGTCGTGCGCGTGACGGCGGACGCGGAGTGAGCGGCGAACCCGTGCCGGCGACCGACGCGGCCCACGACGTCGAAGCCCTGGTCCGCGCCGGCTGGCGCCTGATCTCGCTCGAAACGTTCGAAGAAGAACGCGCACTCCGCGTGCTCGAGCGCGTGTCGACGCGGCTCGAACGCCCGCTGGTCTGCTGGTCGATCGCTTCCGGGCTCTCCGGACTTTCGGCGCCGGCGGCCTCGCTCGACGCGGCGCTGCAGGCGATTGCCGGGCACGAGTCGCCGGCCCTGTTCGTGTTCCACGACGCCGCGCCCTCGCTCGACGATCCGCTCACCACGCGCCGCCTGCGCGAGCTTCTGCCTCGCTTCTCGAAGCGACGGCAAAGCGCGGTGATCGTCGGCCCGCGCAGCGCGCTTCCGCTCGCGTTCGAACGCGAGACCGGCGTGGTCGAGCTTCCGCTGCCGCGCGCGAACGAACTCGAATCGCTCTTTCGGCGCGTGCTCGAATCGCTCTCGAAATCGGCCCGCGACGACGAATCGCTGCTGCGCGCCGCGCGTGCCGCGCTCGGCCTCACCAGCGGCGAAGCGCAGCGTGTCGTTCGCAAGGCCGTGGCGAGCGCCGGCGAACTCGATGAAGTCGCGATCGGCGCGATCGTGCGCGAGAAGCGACTCGCACTGCGGCGCACGCCCGCGCTCGAGTTCGTCGACACCGAGGCCGGCCTCGATGCGGTGGGCGGCCTCGGCGAGTTGAAACGCTGGCTCGGCGAGCGACGACGCGCGTTCGGCGAATCCGCCCGTCGCTTCGGACTCCCCGCTCCGCGCGGCCTCTTGCTGCTCGGCGTGCAGGGCTGCGGCAAGTCGCTCTGCGCGCGATCGGTGGCGCGCGAGTGGCAGTTTCCGCTGCTTCGATTCGATCTCGCCGCCGCGTTCGGCGCCAGCGGCCGCAGCGTCGAATCGACCGTGCACGAGGCGATCGCGGTCGCCGAGGCACTCTCGCCCGCCGTGCTCTGGATCGACGAGATCGAAAAGGGCTTCGCTGCTTCGGGTAGCGACCCGCGCACTTCGCGCGTCTTCGGGTCGTTTCTGACCTGGATGTCGGAGAAGCGAAGCCCGGTCTTCGTCGCGGCCACCGCCAACGACGTCTCCAGCCTCCCGCCCGAACTGCTGCGCCGCGGGCGTTTCGACGAGCTGTTTTTCGTCGATCTCCCGACGCCGGCGGAGCGGGTCGAGATCCTGGCCATCCATCTGCGCCGGCATGGACGCGATCCCGCGCAGTTTCCGCTCGACGATCTCGCGCTCGGCGCCGACCGACTCTCGGGCGCGGAGATCGAACAATCGATCGTGGCCGCGCTCTACGCCGCCTTCGCCGAACACCGCGATCTCGAGCCGCGCGATCTCGAGTGCGCGATCCACGAGACGGTGCCGCTCTACGAGACCTTCGAGGAGCGGATCAAGGAGCTGCGCGACTGGGCCCGCCATCGCGCGCGGCCGGCGACACTCGACGCGCGCATGGTGGATCTCTTCCAGCGCGTCTGAAAGAATGGGCGCGTGACGTCGCCCTGCGCCGCTGCAACCGGATCTCGCCGTCTCCCGCTGCGCGCTCGCGTCGCCGGAACTCGCGCGCAGCTTCGCCGCGACGAGCGGATCGGCTTCGCATGATTCGAAGGCCGCGGAACGCCGGGCCCGCTCATTCGGGCGCTGCAGCATTCGGTTCGAGCATCGCTGCGCTCGCGCTGCTCGGGCTCGCGATGCTCGCCATCGGATTCGCCACGCTTCGCCCGGCGCCGGGCGAGGCCTCGCCGCCGCCGCTCTTTTGTTTGCGCTGTGGCTCCACCGGGCTCGCCGATGCGCTGCGCAACGTCGTGCTCTTCGTGCCGCTCGGCGCCGGCGTGATTCTCGCGCGCGGCCGGACCGGCCTCGCCATCGCGCTCGGCTTCGCTCTTTCGTTTGCGATCGAATGCGTGCAGGCCGCGATTCCAGGCCGGGATCCGAGCGCCCGGGATTTGATCGCGAACGGACTCGGAGCCGCCGCCGGTGCCTTCGCCGTGACCGCCGCGCTGCGCTCGCGCGGCCGGCCCCGCCCCGCCTTCGCGCTCGCGATCGCGTCCGCCGCGCTCGCCGTGGTCGCCCTCGCGAGCGCTCTCCAGTCGCGGAGTTTTCCGCGCGCGGCGTGGTACGGCGGGCACACGATCGACCTCGGCAACTTCGAGCACTATCGCGGCCACATCGTCTCGGCGGCGATCGGCGAGCAGCCGCTCGGCGAGGGCCGGTTGCCGGAAGCCGACGCGCGCGCGCTGCGCGAGGCGCTCGACGCGAATCGCTCCTGGCACGTCGAGCTGGTGAGCGGGCCGACTCCGCGCCAGCTCGCTCCGCTGCTCTCGATCCACGACGCGAACGAACGCGAGATCGTTCTGCTCGCCGCGCGCGGCGACGCGCTCCTCGTCCGCGAACGCGCTCGCGGAGCGGATCTACTACTCGAAGCGGTCGACACGCGCTTCGACGGCGCACTGCGAGACGTGCCCCCCGGGCAGTCGCTCTCGATCGACCTGCGCACCCGCGGTTCGAGGCGCTGCCTCGCCGTGCAACGCCGCGAGCAGTGCGTCGTCTCCCGGCGGCCGGGCCGCGGCTGGGCGCTCGTTGCCAGCGCGACGAAGCTCTCGGAGTCGATGCGCGGCGGGCTCGATGCGATCTGGCTCGCGCTGCTCGCGCTCCCAATCGGATTTTGTCTGCGCGCCGTTCCGTCCGGCACCGTTGCGACGGTGCTCTGGACGGGCGGTTTGTTTGCGATTCCCGGCGCCGCGCAGCCGGGGGTGACCGAGCTCGCCGGCGCGCTCGGCGGCCTCGCTCTCGGCCAGGGGCTCGCGCGCGTCGCGC
>CAZDHU010000171.1:0-3667 GCA_964505355.1 uncultured Myxococcaceae bacterium
CAGGTGATCGAGCATCTCGCCGAAGCCGGTACGTACCTCGCCGAGATCGCGCGGGTACTCGCGCCCGGGGGCGTGCTGATCCTCAGCACCCCGAATCTCAGTCAGTCGGACGGAGAAAATCCGTATCACCTGCACGAATACGCGGCCGGCGAGCTCGAGCGCGCGCTCGCGTCTTACTTCGCGAGCGTCGAGATGCGCGGCGTGCACGCCGTTGGCGTTGCGGCGCGCTACCACGCCGATCGACTGCGACGGATCCGGCGAATCACGCGACTCGACCCGCTGCGCCTGCGCCGCCGCCTGCCGCGTTCGCTCGTCGACTGGCTCTTCGCGCGGCTGTCGCTCGTGGTGCGGCTTGCCGCCCACCGCAGCGGGACCACACCCGAGGTGCGCGACGAGCACTATCCGATTGCCGCCGCGGACGACGCGTGTCTCGATCTGCTGGCGATCTGTCGCGCTCCTCGTACTCCCTCACGATCCGAGCAGCGCGCGACTGCGAGCGCCGAGTAGCATTCGACCGAGGACGGCGAGCGCCAGCGGACCGGCGAGGCCGATCAGCCAGACGGGGACGGTCATGAGCGGATCGACGGCATACGGTGCGGGGGACGGCAGCCACCGCTTCGCCGAAAACACGAAGAAGAGATGGAACAGATAAATCGTGTAGGTCGAGTCGCTGAGAAAGCGCACGAGCCGTGACCGGGTCTCGCGCCCGGCGCCGAGGGCGAAGAGCATCGTCAGCGTGCACACCACACTCCCCCATCCGAACAGCCCGGCCAGCCAGAGTCCGGCGCCGACCGGCTGATGAAGCGACAGCGCAAGGGCGGCGGCGCCCGCGAGAGGCGCAACGAGCATTCGCCTTCCGGGCCAGGAGGCATCCAGCCCACCGGAGCGTCCGAGCCACCAGCCAGCGAGGAAGAAGGCGAACCAGTGAAGGGGATTCTTGAACACGAGCACCCGGAGCAAGGGAACCCACCACGAGGCCAACTGCGCGACGAAGGCCGCGAGCGTGACGGCCGCGAGCGAGCGCGAACCGAGCCGGGCCAGCAACGGTGTGACGAGGATGAACAGAACGGCGTGAAAGACGTAGTAGTAGATTCCGAACGACGAGCCGAGCAGGAAATCGCGGACGATGTTCGTCACCGACGGCTGCCTTCCGCCGAGGTACCAGTAGATCTGTGCAGCGACGGATGCGAGCAGATAGGGGACGAGGATGCGGCGAAGACGCGCGAGGGTCGCGACCCGGTCGTTGCGTGCGGACGCGGCATAGAGAAGCCCGGAGGCCGCGAAGAAGCCGGGGACGGCGAACCCGAGCGTGCCGAGAAACCAGAGCTCGAACGGGCTCGCCTGCGGATCGAAGTACGGGCGCAGGCAATGAATCATCACGACGGCCAGAATGCCGGCGGCTTTCACCAGATCCACGTCGAGACGTCGAGACGTCATCCCGTCGCTTTCTCCTCGCCTCGTCGAGCGGCTGCACCGGGAGGCTCACGAGCGCCATTCGTGCACTGCATCCGTTTCGAGCACGTCTCGCGCCGCTCCGGGACGATGGATGAGCGCGGCACGAGCGAGTCGAGCCATCGAAGGGATGCCGAAGGCGTATGACGGTCCACGAAATCGGAGAATCAAAAATCGGCCAGACACTACAAAACGGACGAGTCTCCGCCGGGACGCTTCGCGAACCCGATCAGCCGGGACGTCCCTGCGACCCGCCCGAGGATCAGGGAACGACCGCGGACAAGTCGCGCTCGGTCGAACTGGATTCGCTTCGCGCCATCGCCGCACTGAGCGTGATGGCCTTCCACGTCGCGACCGTGTCGTGGCTCAACTGGGCGCCCGGCATCGGCGGCTTCTCGTCGCATCTGAACATCGGTGTGACGATCTTCTTCTTGCTGACCGGCTTCCTCCTCTACCGGCCGTTTGCTCGATCTGCGTTGTTTCTCGTGGATCCGCCGTCGCTCACGAGATATTTCAGGCATCGATTCTTCCGAATCGTGCCTGCCTACTGGGTTGCGCTGACGCTGCTGGCGATCTGGCCCGGCCTCGAGGGTGTCTTCACGTCGAACTGGTGGGTCTATTACGGCTTCGCGCAATCCTACCGTCTGCACTGGTGGTTTGGGGGGATCGGACCGGCGTGGAGCCTGTCCGTGGAAGTCGCGTTCTACGCGCTGATGCCGCTCTTTGCGCTCTTGCTGGTGTGGGCTTCGCGCGGCCGGACGCCTCGAGCGCGCGCGCACATGCAGATCTCCGCACTCGCGGTACTCGCGCTGCTCGGCACCGGACTCAACTTCTGGTTCCATCATGCGCAGATCGTCGCGTCGATTCCCGCACACCTGCTCTGGTTCGTACCGGGCATGGGAATGGCCGTGGCGCTTGCCCGCCTCGATGCACGCGAGGCACCGCCGCGGTGGCTCCGAATCGCGATCGCGCACCCCACCCTTTGCTGGGCGATCGCGTTCGCGATCTACACGGGGGTCGCGCTTGCACCCATCTTTCCTCGACCGCTCGATGGACGGGAACACTCCCCGCTCGTACAGACGGCGCAGCACGTGCTCTACGGGATGATCGCGACGCTCGTCATGCTGCCCGCCGTGTTTGGCGCGCCGGGAGTTGGTTTGCCCCGGCGAGTTCTCGCTCATCGATCGATCGCGTGGCTCGGCACCATCTCGTACGGGATCTTCCTCTGGCATGCGCCGCTGCTTTCGGCGATTGCGGCGCACGGGGGCGCGAACCTGCTGCCGGGCGCGCCGTTTCTCTCGCTCTTGCTCCCGACCTTCGCGATCTCGACGGCCTGCGGATGGGCGAGCCATCGGCTGATCGAACGCCCCGCAATGAGGCTGGCTTCGGCGCCGAAAGCATCGTCAGCGGGGTGAGCAGGCGCCCGGTCGAAGCACGAGAGCGGGCGTTGCCCGCCTCGCATTCAGAAGCGTCATGCGCGACCCGTTCGGCGTCTTTCCTTCGCCGTCCGCGCGAGCCACTGCGCTCTCGACGAAGCGATCGGTGCTACAACGAGCCGCTGTGAGCATCGAACCCCGAGCCCCGGGTCGACCGACGCGAGAGGACGCTCGCCGGCGGCTCGGCTTCGTGGCGTGGGCGCTGATCGGGGCTGCGTGCTGCGCGCTCGTGAGCAGCCTCGAACCGAACATGCTCGAAGAAGGCATCGGGCTTCACGTCGCACAGCGGCTCGCGCACGGCGAGCACCTGTACCGCGACGTGCTGGTCTTTACGGGCCCCTTCCCGTTCGAGCTGCTCGCACTGCTGTTCCGGCTGGCGGGCGACGACGTTCGCGTCGCACGGGTCGCCGTGGTGCTGATTCACGCGGTCGCGAGCGGTGCGGCCTTCGCACTCGCCTGCGCTGCGCGGCCCGGTCTGCTCGCGCATGCCGCGGCGGGGGCTGTCGCAGGCGCGCCGATCCTGCTCTTCCCGATGTACGGCATCTACTACTACACGACGATCGCGTTTCACCTGAGCGTCATCGCGACCGGGTGTGCGCTCCGCGGCCTCGGAAATCCGCGCTGGGCTGCGCTCACCGGCGTGATCGTGGCGGCGATCGCGCTCTCGAAGCAGACGATCGGCCTCGCCCTCGTGCTGGCGCTCGGTCTCGCGCTGTGGCTGGCGGGCGACGCTGCGGGGCGCGCACGCAGAGTTTTCGCGTTCGCGGCGGGCGGCGCCT
>CAZDHU010000172.1:0-1701 GCA_964505355.1 uncultured Myxococcaceae bacterium
CCAGCGCGATCATGTTCTCCATGCGGATCAGCGCGTCGCGCGGGCTGTTGGCGTGCACCGTGCCGAGCGAGCCCTCGTGGCCGGTGTTCATCGCCTGCAGCATGTCGATCGCCTCGCCGCCGCGACATTCGCCGACCACGATGCGATCGGGGCGCATGCGCAACGAGTTGCGCACGAGGTCTCGGATCGTGACCTGGCCGCGACCCTCGGCGTTGGCAGGCCGCCCTTCGAGGCTCACGCGATGGGCGTGCGCCAGGCGCAGCTCGGCGGCGTCCTCGATCGTCACGACGCGCTCGCCCGGAGGGATGAGGTTCGACAGCAGGTTCAGCAGGGTCGTCTTGCCCGACCCGGTGCCACCGGAGACGACGATGTTGCGGCGCGCGCGAACGCAGACCGCGAGGAAGTCGAGCATCGCCTGCGACAGCGAGCCGATTCTGACCAGGTCCTGCGGCCCGTAGAGGCGATGGTTGAAGCGGCGGATCGTGATCGCCGGGCCGCGAATCGCCAGCGGCCCGATGACGGCATTGACGCGAGAGCCGTCCGGCAGGCGCGCGTCGACCATCGGCGAGCCTTCGTCGACCCGCCGTCCGACCGGCGTGACGATGCGGTCGATCGTCGCGCGCACCGCGTCCTCGCCAGTGAACGCCGCGTGCGCGCGCTCGAGGCGCCCGGCGCGCTCGCCGTAGATCTCGTCGGGGGCGTTGACCATGATCTCGGTGATGGTGTCGTCGCGCAGCAGCGGCTCCAGCGGGCCCAGCCCGATCGCCTCGTCGAGCACCTGGCCGACGAGCCGATCCCGGTCGACGTCGGGGGGCAGCGCATGCTCGCCGGCGAGCAGCTCGCGCAGCAAGTTCTCGACCTGATGCCGCAATTGCGCCGCGCTCAGCTGGCGGATGTCCTGCCGACGCAGGTCGATCGCGGCGAGCAGACGCCTGTGCAACAAGCGCCGCCACTCGAGGTCGGCGTGGGCGGGATGGCCAGGATGGTCGCCTTGGCCGCGACGGCCGGGATGGTCGGCTTGGCCTGAATCCTCGGGATCGTCGGGATCGTCGGGATCGTCGGGACCGTCGCAATCGTCGGAGTCGTCGGCGTAGCCCGAATCGCAGTGATCGTCGATCTGGTCGGGGCCGTCGGATTGCTGCGCGGCCCCGGGCGCCTCGACGCCGAGTCGCGCGTCGTTCGCCGACCGTCCCGGCGACGACGAGCGCACGCGACCCGTCGGGAGTGCGACGTGCAGACGGCCCTGACCGCCCTCCGCGCGCGGGTGAACCCGCAGCCGGTAACCTGCGATCGCGATCTCGTCGTCGTCGCCCAGCGGCGCGTACTCGACGATGCGCTCGCCGTTGACCCAGGTGCCGCCCAGGCTGCCGCAATCGACCAGCTTGAAGCCGCGCTCGATCCGGTGAATTTCCGCGTGCAACCGGGCCACGCGCCAACCGGCCAGGCGCACGTCGCTGTCGGCCTGTCGGCCGATGCGGCTCGGAAACCGGGCGAGCCGCAGCGCGCGCGGCACCTCGCCGTCGGCCTCGACGATGAGCGTCAGCATCTCAGTCGGCCATCCGGACCTGTTCGCGCGCCTGCTCGAGGCGCTGCGCGCTGCGCTCGATCGCCTCGCGTTGCGTGGCGCTGGTCGGCCCGACGAAGCGCGGCGTGATGAAGACGACGAGGTCGGTCTTGCGGTCGCGGAACTCGCGCGAGCGG
>CAZDHU010000173.1:0-3089 GCA_964505355.1 uncultured Myxococcaceae bacterium
CGATGACCGGCGGCGAGTCGAACAGGATCCGGTCGTAGCGCTGCTTGAACTCGCTGAAGCGCGAACCGTCGACGACGCGGCCGATCAGCTCGCGCACGTCGACCGGACGGCGCAGATCCGGGCTGACGAGTCCGAGCAGATGCTCGGGATCGAGCACCGGCGGATCGACGGGAGCGAGCGGGGCCGGGCCGGCCTTCCGCCAGTTGAGGTGAGAAATCACCTCGCGGCAGAGGCGGCAGGCGTCCATTTCGTCTTCGGCGAGATACTCGGCGAGCCCCGAGACCTCGGCGTGCATCTGTGCGCCGCCGAGCGTCTCGTCGTCGGATTCTTCGCCGGTCGCCATCTTGACCAGCGGCGGGCCGGCGAGAAAGACCTTCGACTGATTTCGAATCACGATGTTGTAATCGGACATGCCGGGCTGATAGGCGCCGCCGGCGGTCGACGAACCGAAGACGACGCAGAGGGTCGGGATCCGCATCTTCGAGAGTTCGATCATCTCGTAGAAGAAGCGGCCGGTCTCCGCGAAGTGATCGATCCGCGCGCGGCGCCGGCGCGACTTGCCCTCGCCGTCGCCGTCGGTCTGCACGCGCAGATCGGCGCCCGCCGATTCGACGAAACTCACGTAGGGGATCCGGTTGTCGCGCGAGATTTGCAGCGCGCGCATCCACTTCTTCGCCGCATAGGGCGTGAGCGCGCCACCGAGCACCGTGGGATCGTTGGCGAAGATCACGCACTCGATGCCGGCGATCACGCCGATGCCGGCCACCGCACCGCCACCGATCGTGTAGTCGGAGTCGTAGGCCGCGAGCGGGCTGATCTCGAGAAACGGCGTGTCGGGATCGAGCACGTTCGCGATGCGTTCACGGACCGGCAGCTTGCCGCGTTTGGCGAGGCGCTCGTGATGCGCGGCGCCGCCGCCGGCTTCGGCCGCGTCGAGCAGCCGATCGATTTCGGCCAGCTTCTCGAGCATCGCGTTTCGATTCTCGACGAAGTACTCCGATCGGGTGTCGAGACTCGATCGCAGTGCGGGGGCGAGGAGAGGCTGCATCGTGCGTCCCATCGGTGGCGCCGGCGGATCGCTGCGTGCCGGCGAAGTTGCGGTTGACGGCAGTATGACATGGTTGGTAATGTGCATCAACGATCATTACCAACGGGGAGAACGAACGTGGACGAGCTGCTCGTCGAGCGGGCTGCCAGTGGCGTGGTGACGCTCACGTTGAATCGGCCCCGGGTGAAGAATGCGATTCCCGCGTCGATGTGGGAATCGCTGCGCGCGATCTTTCAGGAGGTGTCGCAGCGCGAATCGGACCGCGTGCTGGTGATCACGGGAGCCGGCGGCGCGTTCTGCGCGGGTGCGGAGCTCGGTCCGGGCATGGGCACCGACCATCACCCGCTGACCGCCATGAAGTCGGTCAACGAAGCCGCGCTGGCCCTGCACGACGTGCCGAAGCCGACGATCGCGAAGGTCGACGGAATCGCGGTCGGCGCCGGCATGAACCTCGCTCTCGGCTGTGATCTGATCGTCGCCGGCGAGAGCGCGCGCTTCTCGCAGATTTTCGCGCGCCGCGGACTGTCGCTGGATTTCGGCGGGAGCTGGCTGCTGCCGCGCCTGATCGGTCTGCACCGGGCGAAAGAACTCGCGCTGTTCGGCGACATCGTGTCGGCGGCGGAAGCCGAGCGGCTCGGCGTCGTCAATCGCGTGGTGCCCGACGATCAGCTCGATGCCTTCGTCACGGACTGGGCGAATCGACTCGCGCAGGGCCCGCCGATCGCGCTTCGCATGACGAAGCGAATGTTGAACAACGCGTTCTCGTCGAGCCTCGCCGAGGCGCTCGACTGGGAAGCGCTTTCGCAAACCGTGAACTTCGGCAGCGCCGACACGGTCGAAGGGGTGGCGGCGTTCGTGCAAAAGCGTCCGCCCGTGTTTCGCGGCCGATGACGGCGAGGGAGGCGCGATGACGCCGGTCCGGGTGGAAACGCGGCGCGGTGTGATGACCGCGACGATGATCGATCTCGAAAACCGCAATGCACTGGGGATGGCGCTGGTGCAGGGGCTGCGCGATGCGCTCGCGGCGGCAAATGCCGATCCGAAGGTGCGCGCGCTCGTGCTGACCAACGAAGGCTCGACCTTTTGCGCCGGCGCGAACCTGAAGGAGCGGTCGGCCGCGAACACGCGCGCGGCCTCCGGCGAGCGCGGAGCGGGCGGGGGAAAGGCGACGGCCGTCGGCGGCCTCACGGACTTGCTGCGCGAGATCCAGACCTCGCCGACGCCCGTCGTCGGGCGCATCGCGGGCCACGTCGTCGGGGGCGGCAACGGGCTCGCCGCGGCGCTCGACATTTCGATCGCTGCGGACGACGTGAAGTTCGGGTTCACCGAAGTGCGACTCGGCGTGGCGCCGGCGATGATCTCGGTGGTCTGTCTGCCCAAAATGCGCCGCGGCGAAGCGATGGAGGCGTTTCTGCGCGGCAATCGATTCTCGGCGCGCCGTGCGGCCGAGCTGGGGCTGATCAATCGCGCGGTTCCCGCCGCCGAGCTCGACGCGGCGGTGGAAGAAGTGCTCGCCGACCTGCGTCGGGGCGGGCCGAAGGCGCTCGCCGTCTCGAAGCGGCTGGTCCACGAGGTGCCGCGAATGAACGAGTCCGATGCGTTCGAATGGACCGCGCGCCTGTCGAGCGAACTGTTCATGGGCGAAGAAGCCGCCGAGGGCATGAAGGCGTTTCTCGGCAAACGCGACCCGGCCTGGGCCGCGGCCGACGACGAATGAGGAGCACGACGATGGCCGACGATCTCTACGGCACTCCCGAGCACGAGCAGTTTCGTCAGACGGTTCGCAAGTTCGTCACCGAAGAGCTGCGGCCGCGGGCGCGCGAGTTCGATGCGATGGGTCGCATCGACAAGTCGCTCTATCGAACGATGGGCGACCTCGGCATGCTGGGCCTGCGCTACGACCCCGAGTACGGCGGCGCCGGCCTCGACTGGTCCTACACGGCGGTGATGTACGAAGAACTCGGTCGCGCGGACAATGCTGGCGTCACCATGGGCATCTGTGTTCAGACCGACATGGCGACGCCGTCGCTGCACGAGTTCG
>CAZDHU010000174.1:0-3966 GCA_964505355.1 uncultured Myxococcaceae bacterium
TCTACGTGCCGGCCGGCATCCTCGACGGAGACCCCGGAATCGCGCCGTCGTATCACCTCTTCACGGGTTCGAAGGCGCCGTGGTTCGAGATCCACGACGGCCTGCCGCAGTTCGCGGACTGGCCGCCGGGAGCGGGTCGCGACCCGGCGCCTGCGCGAAACGATGCACGGCCCGGGTCGACGGAGCCGGTGTCGGGTGTGCGCGGAAGCTGTCTTTGCGGCGGTGTCGCCTTCCGAATCGAGGCGCCGGCGAGGCTCGCGCGACACTGCTTTTGTTCGCGCTGCCGAAAGGCGCGGGCCGCCGCGCACGCCTCGAATCTCCTGCTCGCGATGGACGGGCTTCGCTTCCTGCGCGGCGACGATCTGCTCGTGCTCCATCGCGTTCCCGAAGCCCGCCACTTCAGCCAGGTCTTTTGCCGGCGATGCGGTTCGAAGCTGCCGCGCCTCGATCCGTCGCGGGACCTCGCGATCGTGCCGATGGGATCTCTCGACGACGATCCCGGCCTGCGCCCGCGCGAGCAGATCTTCGTCGACTCGAAGGCGGCGTGGGTCGCGCTCGATCCGCGGCTCCCGTCGTTTCGCGAAGGCCCGCCGCCGGACTGACTGCTCAGCGCGCCGCGGCGTCGTTCAGCCACGCCACCAGCTGCGGTCGCAGCGAGGCGGCGGGCAGGATTGCCGCCAGCGAGCCCACGCCGAGCGCGCGTTCGACGGAGTGCTTCGCATCGAACTCCGCGGCGATCTCGGTCTGCTTCTCGATCAACAGCGTCGCCAGCATTTCTTCGAATCGCACCCGGCCCCGTTCGCTCGAGGCCTCGGCGCGCAGCGCGACGAGCCGCGGGTCGGCGAGCGCGCGCGCGCGCACCTCGCGGGCGAAGACGACGGTCGCCGCCGGTCCGCCGCCGATCACCGACGCGAACGAACCCTCGATCGCCGCCGCGTGCAGCCGATCGTTGAGCGACGACGAAAAGACGACGTAGGCGCCGCCGTGATAGCGCGAGACGACGACGAAGAAGATCGGTCCGTCGAATCGAACCACCGCGCGCGCGATCTCCGCTCCGTACTCGAGCTGCAGGCGCCGCATCGATTCGGGCGAACCATCGAAGCCCGATAGATTCGCCAGCACGACGACCGGACGGTTGCCGCTCGCGGCGTTGAGCGCACGCGCCACCTTCTTCGACGAGAGCGGAAACAGCGTGCCGCCGTTCCACGTCGAAGGACCATCGATCGGGCGATAGCCCTCGCGCGGAAGCGACCGGCTCTCGATGCCGAGCAGCGTGACCGCGTGTCCGCCGAGGCGTGCGTCCCAGACGATCGCGGTCTCTGCGCCGGCGAATGCCCGCCAGCGCTCGAGTGATCCGCCATCCTGATCGATCAACGCGCTCATCAACGCGCGCATCGCGAACGGCCGCTTGCGCTCCGCGTTGCTCGCCGGATCGAACAGATCGCCCACCGTCCCGAATCGTTCGGGTTCTTCGATCGGATACGGCACGTCGCAGATCGAGCGATCGAGCGGATCGGCGGTCGTCGTGCGGCGCGGTCCCGCCTCGCCGGGAACGACGTAGCTGGTGCGGTAGTGCGTGAAGAGCAATCCGAAGGCTTCGCGCAGGTCGCGCGCCCAGTACTGCGCCTCGCCGTTCGGACCCATGATCCGCTCGTGACCACCGATCCCGAGTTCGTCTTCCGCCGCCACGCCACCCGACGCTTCGAGCGCCGCACGCCCGGTCAGCACCATCGCACCCTGCGGCGTCATCACCAGCACACCGCGCGATTGCAATCCCATGGTGGCGAGCGCGTTCCAGTAGCTCTGCGCGCCGACGTTGACCCCGTGCACGAGCACGTGAATCGTGCCACCGGCGTCGGTGAACTCGACGATCCGCCGCGCGACCCGTGCCGTCGCGTCGAGGTTTTCGGTCCCGCTGTCCATCGCGATCCGAGCACCACTCGACACGGGCACCCATTCGAGCGGAACGCGCATGCGCTCGGCGAGATCGATCGCCGCGACCACGCGCGCGCACTCCGCCGGCCCGAGCGCTCCCATTTCGCGCGTCGAGTCCGAGAGCACGAGCACGCGCTGCATGCCTTCGGGCACGAGATCGGTCGGTGTGGTGACGACGCCGAAAACGATTCCGCTCCGGTTGCCACCCGCCGGCCGCCCGGCGACCGAAACGGCCGTCGGCCGCGCTCTACCGTCCGCCAGGTCGAACTCTTCGAAGCGAGACGGAGGCAGGCCGCTGCTCGTCGATTCGAGCATGCGAATCACTTCGTAGGGGTAGACGACGCGGCGACGGCGCGCTTCCGAGACCCGGCGATCGACGTCGGTCGCCGGCTGCAGCGGAACGTCGTGCGGCGTTCGCCAGCGGATGTCCATCCGCGATCCCTCGGGATCCGTGATCACGATTTCGGCGGAACGCGGCGGCGCGTCGGGAGTGGCAGGGTCGACCGGATGCAGACGGACGATCACCTTCTCGAGTCCGAGATGGCGCGTCGCGGGATGTAGCTGTCGCGCGAGCGACTCGACGAGCGACGGCTCGACCACGATCGGAGGTGCGATCGCGACCGTGATTCGATTCCAGTGCAACCGCCGATGCGGATCTCGCGTCACGCGGGCGCGCCGCATGGTGCGCGTCGCCGCATGAAAGACGTGTTCGAACGCATCGAGGGCGGGTGGCGGACCGGCCGCATCGCTCGCGCCGCGTTCGCAGACCTCGGCATAGACCAGCAGGCGTTCGTCGCCGGGGACGAACTTGCTGCGCGCGAAAAAGGCGTGAATCCCGTCCGGGCTCTCCAGACGTTCGAGCTCGAAGCCGTCGAGTCGGGCGAGACCGAGCCGCCGCAGCGTCTCGGGGTGCGCTCCGACCAGCGCCGGCGCCATCGCCGGCGAACCCATCGGCCAGAACACGCGATGCACGTCGCGCGCGTCCCGATTGCTGAAGGTGAGTGTGAACGGACCGTCGATCGGTCGCGCGCGCAGGCGGGATTCGAGCGCCTGCGCGATCGCTGCGACCTGAGCATCGTCGCTCTCGCCGACGAAGAGTTCGACCGCGTTCGCACCACGCTCGCGGGCGGTCGCGAGCAGAGATTCGACGAGATCGAGGGCGTTGGTCGGTCCGGCCAGTGCAGAAATCACCTGCCGGCCATCGTCGAGCCGCAGGCTCACCACGTCGGCGTTCGTTTCGCCGACGGCGTCGAGTTCGCTGCACCGCGTTTCGGCGTAAAGGCGTCGAAGGCGCGCGACGAGCTGCTGGCGACGCTCGACGGAGGTGCCGACCGCGAGCGCGAGCGGAGCGACGCGCGGCGCGCTGGCCGCTTCGAAAAAGACGTAGCGCGCCTCGATCGCGGCATCGGCGGCCGCATCGGAGACGAGGCCACGCAGTTCGGCGATCCGCTTGAGCGCGGCCGCGAGCGCGGTCTCGCGCGACAGATCGAGGCCGCCGCGACCGAGCGCGGTCAAACAGCGCAGGAGCCCTTCGACCAGGCGATGACGCAGCACGCGCGTTCGCTGCGAGGCGAGGAGTCGAAGCAGCGCGCGCTCGAGCGCATCGCTCGGCGCGAGATCGACGATGCCGTAGTGCGCGAGCGCGGCGCCGAGCTCGGTCAGGAATCCCTTCGCGATGCCATCGCCCCGCCGCTTCACGCGGCGCAGGTACGCGCGCAACCGCGCGAGGTTCGACGGTTCGGGTTCGCCGGACGCGCGGATCGGTGCGCTGCGTACGAAGAGCCGTTCGAGATCCGCGAACAGCACGAGTTCGCGTCGCACCTCGGCGAGGTCGCGCACGAAGCCCTCGTCGCAGCGCGCGGGAAGCGGTGCATCGAGAAGCGCGACCAGACGCTCGCCGCGGTCGGCGTCGACGTCGTAGCCGAGCAGCACGCGCCGAATCTCTTCGCGCGCCGATTCGATCAGTGCGCGCCGCTCGGTCGCCGGCGCCGAGGCCACGACGCGAAGGCCGTCGCGCGCACGCGTTGCCGC
>CAZDHU010000175.1:0-15362 GCA_964505355.1 uncultured Myxococcaceae bacterium
CATGCTCGACACGGGCGAGGCGAAGCTTCGGAACCCGGTGCTGCAACGATCGGGTTCGACGAGTCGCCGATCTCGAAACGTGCGATCGGCCGACCCGCGAACCAGCGTTCGGCCGACCCTCAAAATGGCGTTCAGCCGACCCTCAAACTTGCATTCAGCCGACCGACGCGCCTATCGTGCGGCATGCTCGAGGCCCGCCCGTTTCCCCGATTCCTTGCGCCGCGCTTGCGCGAGGCGCTGCGGGACACCCCGGCCGTACTCGTTCACGGGCCTCGGCAGAGCGGCAAGACGACGCTGGCGCGCAGCGTCGGCGAGCGCCGCGGCTACCGCTACGTGTCGTTCGACGACGACGCCGCCCGCACCGCCGTGAAGATCGACCCGGTCGGATTCGTCGCGCGGCTGCCTGCGAAGTCCATCCTCGACGAGGTGCAGCGGGTTCCCGAGATCTTCACGTCGCTCAAGGCGGGGATCGACGCGCACCGGACACCGGGGCGGTTCATCCTCACCGGGTCCGCCAACGTGCTTCTCCTGCCGAACCTGGCGGATTCACTCGCCGGCCGAATGGGCATCCTTCGGCTCCACCCGCTCGCTCAATCCGAGATTGCGGACACACGCCCGCGCTTCCTCGATGAGTTGCTGGGCGGGCGATTCCGGACGGCGCTGTGCGCGCCGCTCGGCGGCGATCTCGCGCGACGCATCGTGGACGGTGGCTATCCCGCCGCTCTCGCGCGACGTGCTCCGGCGCGGCGCCGTGCCTGGTATCGCGACTACGTCGACACGCAGATCCAGCGTGACGTCCGCGACGTGAGTCGCGTTCGCGCGCTCGACACGCTTCCGAAGCTCCTCCGCCTCGCCGCCACGCACACCGCGCAGCTGATCAATGTCGCCGATCTCGCAGCACCGTTCGAGTTGACGCGTCAGACCATCCACGAGCACGTGACGCTGCTCGAACGCGTGTTTCTCGTCGAACGCCTGCCGCCGTGGCACGTCAATCAGATGAGCCGACTGGTCAAGCGGCCGAAGCTTCACGTCGGCGACACGGGAATTGCCTGCGCGCTTCTCGGGCTCGACGCCGCGCGACTCGAGGCCGATCGAACCGCGCTCGGCGCGATGCTGGAGACGTTCGTTCTGCAGGAGCTGCGCCGTCAGGCGAGCTGGCGCTCCGATCCAATCGATTTCTCTCACTTCCGCGATCGCGACGACTTCGAGGTCGACATCGTGCTGGAGGGCGAGGGCGTGATCGCCGGCGTGGAGGTCAAGGCTGCCGCCTCGGTCCACGCTTCCGATCTGCGCGGGCTTCGAAAGCTCCGGAACGCGGCAGGGAAACGCTTCGGCGCGGGCGTCGTCCTGTACGACGGCAGCGCGACGATCGATTTCGGCAACGCCCTGTTCGCGGTGCCCGTACGCCGGCTCTGGGAGGCCGCATGAGCCGGTGGATCGAAGGATCCCGTCGCCGAGAACGCAGGCGCTGACGCGAGACGCACCCGGTGGCGCGGCGTTTCCATCTCTCGCATTGCGGCTTCGGCGAACGGTTCAGGGAACGAACCCCGCCTGCGAGCGCAGGACGCGGTCGGGGCCGAGGAGCGCGCGCAATCTCGCGATCACCGGCTCGGCGTATCCGGGTTCGGTGAACGCAGCGAAGCCGAGTGATCGCAGACGATCGATCGCGGCGCGGCTGCGGCGGCCGCCCGCGCCGTCGCCTTCGAAGAAGTCGTCGACGACGACGCGGTCGACCACCGGATCGAGCAGAGCCGCGAGTCGGTCGGGATCACAGGGCAGGAGCGGAGAGATCGCGGCCTGTGTGCGCACGCCGGCGGCGCGCAGTACGCGAAGCGCCTCGATCCGCAGCCTCGTCGCGGGAGCGTTCGGTTCGAGCGCACGGCGAACGCGTTCGTCGTCGGTCGCGATGGTCATGCTCGCGCGCAGGGTCGGAATGCGCGCCAGCAGGTCGACATCGCGCGCGATCAGCGGGCTTCTCGTTTGCAGCAGCAAGGCCGCGGGCGGGTGATTCGTCATCACGTCGAGACATCCACGCGTGAGTCGATGGGTGCGCTCGATCGGCACGTACGGATCGGTGGCCGACGCGCAGAACACGCTGGCTTCGCGCAGCGCGCCGCGCTCGGCGGCCCGGCGCAAGAGATCGGGGGCGTTTCGTTTGGGGGCGATCCAGTGCGACCACGGCAGTCGATGCGGATTCGCCCGCTGGATCGTGAGTTCGCGCACGTAGCAATAGAGACAGGAGAACTGACAGCCCGCGTAGGGCTGCAGTGAGTAGGTGAACCCCGAGAGATAGCCGCCGGTGCGGGTCAGGATGCTGCGAGCGTCGCGCTCGAAGACGCGCGTGCGGCTCATGCGATCGCTCTCCTGCCTGCGATAGGCTCGCGCGATGATCCTACTCGAGTTCGCGGACGTCTCGAAGCGCTTCGGCGCTCGCCGGGCGCTTCGACAGGTGCGTCTCGCGGTGCGGTCCGGTGCGGTCGTCGGGCTGCTCGGCCCGAACGGTGCCGGCAAGAGCACGGCGCTGCGCCTCGCACTCGGGCTCTCGCGTCCCGACGAGGGGCATGTGCGGCTTCGCGGCCGCGATCCCGTCGATCGACACGCACGCGAGGGCGTCGGCTGGTTGCCCGAGCAACCGCGCTTTCCCGCTCGCATGACCGTGCGCGAGATCCTGCGCCTGCACGGCCGTCTCGCGGGCCTCGAAGGAATCGGACTCGAACGCGCAGTCGAGGCGGGGCTCGACGAAACGGGGATTCGAACGCACGCGAACGAACGCGCGGCCGGACTCTCGAAAGGTCTCGCGCAGCGTCTCGGGTTTGCACAGGCGCTGCTCGGGACGCCCGATCTGTTGCTGCTCGACGAGCCGACGTCGGGGCTCGATCCGGTCGGCATTCGCGACGCGCGCGAGTGGATCCGCGCCGCACGCGATCGCGGCGCGACGGTGATCGTGAGCTCGCATCTGCTGACCGAGGTCGAGCGACTGTGTCCGCAGATCGTTCTACTTCGCGAGGGCCGGGTGCTCGCGGCCGGGCCGACCGAGACACTCTGCGCGGCCGGCGAATCGCTCGAAGACGCGTATCTGCGATGGATCGCGTCGCCCGACGACGCCGGCCCGCTCGCCGGCGGCCCGGCGCCGGCATGACGGCCACGGCGCAGCTCGTACTGCTCTCGCGCGAAGCGTTTCGCGATGCGCTGCGCGAACGGGTCGGACTCGGCGTGCTCGTGCTCGCCGCGCTGCTGTGTCTGTGGCTCGACCGCTGCAGCGCAGGCACGTCGGGAATCGTGCTCAACGGCAGAATGCTCGATCCCGAACTGATCGCTCGCACGATCGGGCCGATTTCGTTTTCGGCGACCAGTCTGTTGCTGTCTGCGGGCACGGGCCTCATCGCCTGCGATCTGCTCGCACGACCCCTCGAACAGGGCATCGCGACGCTCTGGCTCGCGCGTCCCGTCAGCCGCGAGCTCTACGCGCTCTCGCGCCTGTGCGGCGCGCTCGCACTCGGGCTGCTGGCCGCGCTGTTCGCGCTCGGCCTCGCCACCGCGCTTCTGGTGACACGCTCCGGGCTCTCGCCGATTCCGGGCCTCGTCGGCCTCGTCGTTCACGCGCTCGACGCGGCCATCGTCGCGGCGCTTTCGATGGGGATCTCGCTGTTCCTGCCGCGACTGCTCGCGTTCTTTCTCGTGCTCGGCTGGGTGCAGGCGATCACCGCGGCAAATCTCGCCCACGTGCTCGGCCTCTCGTTCGGCGGCTGGTTCGATGCGCTCGAACGCTTCGGGCCTCCGCTCGGCACCGCGCTTCTTCATGCCGTCTCACCGTGGGCCGGCGTCGCACCGGATCCGGCGACCTGGCTTCCGGTGGGCGTCAAACTGGCGATCTGGCTGGCCGGATCGATCGCATGGCTGCTCTGGAGCGTTCGCCGGATCGAACCACGCTGATCCACTGCAAAGCCCGCGACCGAATCCCCCGCCCGAGTCTCCGTCGTCAAGCGCATGCGCACGCCTTCCGATCCTCGGCGCGGGGGTGTGCTTGGGCGGGAATCTCGGCAGCGACGAACGCCGCCAACCGCGCGAAGTCGGCGGCATGCGGCGGAACGCGGGCGATCCGCCCGCGCCCCCGCGCCGGCACCCGCGCACGTCCCCGACACGACGCGTCTCGACGCACTCCACCGCGAGCCGCACTCGCGTCCTCGGAGTCGTCGCGGCACTGGCGGTCGTCTTGCTGCTCGCGATGCTCGTCAAGGGACGCATCGACGCCGATCGTTTCACCGAACTCGTCGCGGCTGCCCGCGACGATCGCGCGAAGAGTTTTTCGCGCCTGCTCGCACTTCGGAGCGAGTCGATCGATTCATTCGTCCGCGACTACACGCCCTGGGACGACATGGTCGAGTTCACGAAGGAGCCCGGCGAGACGTTTTCGCGCGAGAACCTCGAGCCGGCGATCGACTCCTTTCACCTCTCCGCACTCCGCGTCTTCGATCGTTCGGGAACGATGATCTTTTCCGCCGAGCAGGGTTCGGACGAACGGAACCCGGGCGATGGCGGTGCAGCAACGAGCGATGCACCGGCGAGCGTTTTGCCGACGGCCCGCACCGGCGCCGAGAGCTGCACTGGCGTCTTCCCGGTGGATGCCGGCGTGATCGCTCGAATGGTCGCGGGCAACGATCGTTTCTGGCGCTTCTTCGCCGCCAGCGACTGTGGTCCGGTCGAGGTCGTCGGCGCCACGATTCATACCACCGCGGATCACGAACGACGCGGTGATTGGTACGGAACTCTTTTCGCGACCCGCGTCTGGGACGTCGCGATGCTCGCGGAGCTCTCGCATCTGTCCGGCTTCGAGGTGTCGTATCGACCGGGCGCGTTTGCCCTCCGCGCCGGCGATCGAGTGGACGATCCGGCGGACGACGAAGTCACCTTTCGTCATCCCCTTCTCGGGGAGAACGCCGCGCCGATCGGCGTGCTCGACGTTCGCATGCCTGCACGAGCGGTCGCGGCGTTTCGCGACACGCTCGCGTCGTCGTTCGTCGTGCTGATGGCCTTCGTCGGGCTTCTGCTCGCCGGATTGATGGCCGTGCTCGGACGCGAAGTCGCGCGACCGCTGAGCCTGATCAGCAGCGCATTGCAGGAAGACTCTCCCGCGCCCATCCACGCGCTGGCCCGGCGCGCGACCGAGTTCGGGGACGTCGCGCGCACGCTCGCGAACTTCTTCGAGCAGCGCGGGTCGCTCGACGACGAGCGGCGCGCGAGAGAGGCCGCCGAAGCCGCGCTCGGAGCCGCGCGAGAGGATGCTTCGACACTGAGCCGCGAGCGGATCGAGATGCTCGACAACTTCGCCCGCGAGGCGCAGCGCGAGATCGTCGCACTCGGTCAGGTGGAGCGACGGCTGCTCGACACCGGTCTCGCACCGGCGCAGGTGCACATCACGCGCACCCTGCGCGACCACCAGGAGGCGCTCTCGCGGCTGGTTTCGGATCTGGCCGAAGTCTCGCGACTCGACGCCGATGCGACGTCGGTGGATTCGCGTCCCTTCGACCCTCTCGATCTGCTCGAAGAATCGCTCGATCTCGTCGCCGGACGCGCGCAGACCTTCGGCGTCGATCTCTGCGCCGAGGGTGCACGCGATCTGCCGGCCCGACTGCTCGCCGACGCGTCGCGCGTGCAGCAGACGCTCGGTCTCCTGATCGAGCACGCGATGCGAAGCGCGCGCGGCGGATCGCTCGTGGTTCGCTCTTCACTCGAGCACGCCCGGGACGCCGAAGCCACACTCTCGATCGTTCTCGAAGCAGCGGCAGGCGCGCGGGCCGGCAATGCGCGCGCATCGACTCGCGTCGCCGACGAATCGACCGACTCCGAATCCGCGACCGTTTCCCTCGAACTCGCCCGGCGCCTCGCCTCGCGGGCCGGCGGCAGCATCGCGGTGTCGCATGGCCGCGGGGCAACTCTGTTGCTGACGCTGCGCGTCCCCGTGCAGCGCCTCGCCGCCGCTCCGACCGAGGTCGCCCACCGACACGACCTTCGCGGCCGGCGCATTCTCTTGATCGAGCCCGCCGCCGCGACCCGGCATGCACTCGCCTCGCAGATCGCCGCGACGGGTGCACGCACCGAGAACGTCGACGGGCTCGAAGAGGCGATCGCTCTGCTGGTGCGCGCACGCTCGCTCGACGAACCGTTCGACGCCGTGCTGGTGACGCGCGAGCTCTGGAACGACGGGTGGCAGCGACTGGGCGAAGCGCTGGCGCCCGGCGTCGAGGCGGCGGCATGGCCGATCGTGGTGCTGCGCCCATTGGCGGGCGAGGACGCTTCGCGCGATCCACGGCGTCCGACTCCGGCCACGCTGCGCAAGCCCGTGCGTCGCCAGCCACTGTTCGATCGACTGCTCGCTGCGATCGACAAGAAGCCGCGCGCGCCGCGCGTTGCGCCGGCGCGCAGCCCTCGCGCCGCCGGCCTCGCGCGCGACTCGAAGTCCCGGGTGCGATAGAACAGCGGCCATGCCGGCCGCTTCCCGCGCGCGCTCCCAGACTCGACGAACCGCTTCGGTTCTCTCCGTCGAGGAGCATCCCGAGCAGCCCGTACGGCTGCTGGTGGCGGACGCGAAGGGTCGGATCTTCGATCACCCGGAGCTGCTGGCCGCCGGCGAACGCGGCGCCGGTGCCGAATGGATCGCGAGCGACGAATGGATTCCGCTTCCGCGCGGCAGCGACCTCTTTCAATTGCCGGGCCGCGCGCCGATCGGAATCGATCCGGCGAGTGGCCGGCCCGAACGCGTCGACCATGCGCCCGATGGCAGCGACGCGAACGCCGTCGCCGCGTTTCTCGCACCGGCTCACACGTCGTGTCATCACGCCGCCTTCGCGGCTCGCGACGCCGCTCCGGCGCTTCCGGCATTCGCGTATTCGGCAGTCGGATTCGCCGACGATCGTCACTGGGTCAGCGCGTTTCGCTGCGACACCGATCCTCGGCAGGATCCCTGGCGTTTTTCGCTCTCTCGCATTCGCGCCGGCGTCTCGCGCGTGCGCGAAGAGTTGCCGCGCAACCGGGTCGCTCGTCAGCTCGAACGCTGCGCACTCGAATACGGCTGCCGCGCCGCACAGAACTTCTTCCTCGGCCGTCATGAAGCGCCGCTGCCCACCAGCATCGCGTGCAACGCGCAGTGCGTGGGCTGCATTTCGCTTCAACCCGACGGGCTGTTTCGTGCCAGCCACGACCGGTTGTCGACACCGCCGCAGCCGCGCGACGTGGCGGCCGTGGCGCTGTCGCATCTCGCGCGCGTTCGCGATGCGGTGGTGAGCTTCGGTCAGGGCTGCGAGGGCGAGCCGACGCTGTTCGGTGATCTCGTCGCCGAGAGCATCGAGCGCATCCGCCGGCGAACCGATCGCGGGACGATCAACCTCAACTCGAACGCGAGTCGTCCGGAGGTGACGAAGCGGCTCTGTTCCGCCGGGCTCGACGCTCTGCGCGCGAGTCTCAACTCGCCGCGCCCCGAACTCTACGCGGCCTATTACCGGCCGCGCGGCTACGACGTCTCCGACGTCGAAGCGAGCGTCGGCGCGGTCGTCTCGGCGGGCGGACATGCCTCGATCAACCTGCTCTGCTTTCCCGGAGTGACCGACACCGACGACGAACTCGAAGCGCTTTCGGGCTGGATCACGCGCACCGGGCTGCATCTCGTGCAACTGCGCAACCTCAACATCGATCCCGCTCTTCATCGACGCATCCTGCCGGAGGGCGCGGTGCAGCGCGGGCGCGGCATGCGGTGGCTCCGCGACCGGCTCGCCGAACGCTTTCCGCGGCTGCGCTTCGGCTACTTCAATCCCGAGCACGCGCGCGATCGTGTCGCGGCGTCTTGCGGCGCCGTGACGTCCGCGCACTGATCTGCTCGCCCGGCTCCGATCGGCTTGCGATCGCGCGAGGCGTCAGCGAAGCGCCGTTGCGAGATGTCGCCCGGTGTGGCTCGCGCGCACGCTCGCCACCTGCTCCGGCGTTCCCTGCGCGACGATTCGTCCACCGCCCGGTCCGCCTTCGGGACCGAGATCGATCACGTGGTCCGCGCACTTCACGACGTCGAGATTGTGCTCGATCACCAGCACCGTGTTGCCGCCCTCGACCAGCCGCGCGAGCACGTCGAGCAAACGCGCGACATCGTGGAAATGCAGCCCCGTGGTGGGCTCGTCGAGCACGTAGAGCGTTCGTCCGGTCGCGCGACGCGCGAGTTCGCGGGCGAGCTTGATCCGCTGTGCTTCGCCGCCGGAGAGCGTGGGCGACGGCTGGCCGAGATGCAGGTAGTCGAGGCCGACGTCGGCCAGCAGCCGGAGCGGCTCGCGGATCGACGGATGCACGGCGAAGAGTTCGAGCGCTTCGCGAATGGTGAGATCGAGCACGTCGGCGATCGTTCGTTCGCGGTATCGAATCGCGAGCGTCGCCTCGTTGAATCGGCGCCCCGCGCACTCTTCGCAGCGCACGAAGACATCGGCGAGAAAGTGCATTTCGATCTGACGCACCCCGTCACCCTGACACGCTTCGCAGCGTCCGCCCTTCACGTTGAAGCTGAATCGGCCGGGGCCGAAGCCCTGAACCCGTGCCTCGGGCAGCTTCGCGAAGAGCGCCCGGATCTCGTCGAAGACCTTGACGTAGGTGACGGGATTGCTGCGCGGCGTGCGGCCGATCGGGCGCTGATCGATCGCGATCACCTTGTCGAGCTGCGAAAGACCGGTGATCGCGTCGTGCGCGCCGACGGGATCGGTGGAGCCGTGCAGGTGTCGCGCGAGCGCGGGTCGCAGCACGTCGTTGACCAGCGTCGACTTCCCCGCCCCGGACACCCCCGTCACGGCCACCAGCACGCCGAGCGGAAGCGCGACGTCGATGCCCGCGAGATTGTTCGCGCGTGCGTTGCTGACGCCGAGCATCCCGGTCGGCTTGCGTCGTTCGCGTGGCACCTCGATTCGGCGCCGGCCAGAGAGGTATGCACCCGTCAGCGATTGCTTTGCGCGCTGCAGGCTGGCCGGCGTTCCCGCGTGCACCACGCGGCCGCCTTCGACGCCCGCACCCGGACCGAAATCGATCACGTGATCCGCGGCGCGAATCGTCTCTTCGTCGTGCTCGACGACGACCACCGTGTTTCCGATCTCGCGCAACCGCACGAGGGTCTCCAGCAGGCGGCGATTGTCGCGCTGGTGAAGGCCGATCGACGGTTCGTCGAGGATGTAGATCACGCCGGTGAGTTCGGTGCCCACCTGCGAGGCCAGACGAATCCGCTGCGATTCGCCGCCGGAGAGCGTCGGCCCCGCGCGATCGAGCGAGAGATAGCCGAGACCGACGGACGACAGGAAGTCGAGTCGCGACCGGATCTCCTTCGACAGTTCGCTCGCGATCTCGCGCGCCGCGCCGTGCAGATCGAGTGCGCCGAGAAACTCGCGCGCACCGTCGATGGTGAGCTTCGACAACTCGACGAGGGTGAGACTGCGCGGCGTCGGTTCACTCGTCGGCCCGACGCGCACCGACGCGCTGTCCGCCCGAAGGCGCGATCCCGCGCAGGTCGAACAGACGGAGTCCCCGAGATACTGCGCGATCTGGCGACGCGCCGATTCGCTGGAAGTCTCGCGGAAGCGGCGCATCAACCGCGGCAACACTCCTTCGAACTGCATTCGAAAGGTCGCCTTCCCGCCACCGGTGCCGACCCAGCGCACCGCGAACTCGCGCTCGCCGGTGCCATGCAGGATCTGCTCGCGCATGCGCCTCGGCAGCTTCCCGAACGGAACGTCGAACGGAATGCCGAGCTGCCCGAGCATCTGCGTGCGCAGTCCGGACCAGCTCTTCTTCGTCGAAAGGCCGGTGCCCCACGGACGCACCGCGCCCTCGTCGAGTGTCTTCGACGCGTCGGGCACGACGAGGGCCGGGGCGGCTTCGAGACGTGTACCGAGGCCATTGCAGTCGCCGCACATTCCCTGCGGGCTGTTGAAACTGAAGCGCTGCGGCGTGAGCTCGGGGAACGAGAGACCGCAGCTCGTGCAGGCCATGTGCTCGGAGAAGATTCGCTCGGTGCCGCCTTCGACGTGCGCGATCAACGCGCCCTTGCCGACGCGCAGCGCCGTTTCGACCGAACCGGTGAGGCGAGAGATCAGCCCGGGGCCGACGGGCAATCGATCGATCACGACCTCGACCGTGTGTTTGCGCCGTTTGTCGAGCGCTTCGACCGGATCGCCGGACGTGAAGCGGCCATCGACGCGCAGGCGCACGAATCCCGCGCGACGCAGCTCGGCCAGCGTCTCGCGGTGTTCTCCCTTTCGATTCTCGAGTACGCGCGCGAGCAGCCAGAGCCGGCTGCCGGCCGGCAGCGACGCCAGCTCGCGTGCGATTTGCTCCGCGGTCTGTCCTTTGACGGCGCGCTGACAGCGCGGGCAGTGCTGCACGCCGATCCGGGCGTAGAGCACGCGCAGATGATCGGAGATCTCGGTGATCGTTCCGACCGTCGAACGCGGGTTGCTACCCGCCGTCTTCTGCTCGATCGAGATCGCGGGCGAGAGCCCGCGAATCGTGTCGACCTTCGGCTTTTCCATTTGACCGAGAAACTGGCGCGCGTAGGCGGAGAGCGACTCGACGTAGCGCCGCTGCCCTTCCGCGAAGAGTGTGTCGAAGGCGAGCGACGACTTGCCCGAACCCGAGACTCCCGTCAGCACCACGAGCTTCTTCTTCGGGATCCGGACGTCGACGTGCTTCAGGTTGTGTTCGCGTGCGCCGCGAATCTCGACGTGATCGGACTCCATCGCCCAACGATAACTGCGCGCGTTCGTCGCGCCGCCCGCCCGGACGTCGCGCGCGCCGGCGATCGGGACCAGGCCCGCCGGCCGATCACTCGGGAATGCGCAGCACGTAGCGCGAGACGGCGGGCGTTTCCCCGACGAGGGAATGCGAGAGACCGCGACGCGCCTGTTCGCTCGCGCGCGCGAACTCGTTCCACTCCGGATGCGCTTCGACCTGCGCGATCAGCGCGCGCAGATCGCGCACCGCGTCTTCACGCTGGCCCAGCCGATCGGCGGCGTGCGCGTCGAGCAGCAGTGCGTAGATCCGCACGTCGGGAGGGGCGGTTTCGTCGAGCGACGGCCGAAGCACGCGCCGCACCGCTTCCGGCTCGCCGTTCGCCCCGCGAGCGAGCGCGGCGCCGATCGCGAGCCGCGCGGGATCGAGTCGCGGCGGTGTCTCGGCGATCAACGCCTCGAATCCCGCGCCGGCCTCCGCGAACCGCCCCTCGAGGTGAGCGTGCAGTGCGCGACGAGCGGCGGTGATCGCGTCGAGCTCGCGCGCCCGCGCGTCGCTCGCGAGCCAGTCGGCCGCGGGCAGCGTGCGCGGCGGCGGCAGGTTCTTCGCGAGCGAGAGGCCGAGGTAGGCGCCGAACGGCGCGTGAGGCTGCATCGTCGTCGAGTGCCAGAGCGTTCGCGACGCGGGATGAACGACCGCCGCGTTCAGCACCGCGAGATTCGCCACGTTCGATGCATTGGGCCACGGATGCATCGATCGATCGCGCAGGATTTCGGTGGCCGCCTCCGGCGTCAGACGACCGAACCAGCGCTGCACCGCCTGCTCCATCCCGAGACGGCGATCGAAAGAATCGGGCGCGCGGTAACGATCGAACGGAACCATCTCGGGCGTGCGCGCATGATTCGCCTGACCGAACCAGTCGCCGTCCGGTCGAAACACCGCGCATCGCTTCGGCGTGCACTCGACCATCGCGATCGCACCGTTCGCGTCGGCCATCACCATGAACGACGAGATGCCGCGCTCGCGCGCATCGAGGAAGATCCGAATGCCGTCTTCCACGCTGCGCGCGGTCTGCAGCGCACGGCGATGCGGCCACTGCGGAAGCGCGAGCCCCACCTGCGGATCGGTGACGAAGTAGTTGAACGAGAGCGCGAACCCCGCCTCGTTGACGCCGACCGTCGGAAGGCCGACGAGCGGCCAGCCGGCGAAGAGATGTTCGAGGTCTCCGTTCGTCGGTCGATAGTGAATCAGCAGCGGGCGACGGCGGCCGAGCGCATCGTCCCAGTCGACGCCGCGACCGATCAAAGCCTGTCCATCCACCGTTGCGCTTCTCGTCGCGGCGAAGACCGTCGATCCGCTGCCGAGCGCGAGCAGTGCACGCATCAAATCGGTGCGCGGTCGGTCGAGACCGGCGGCCATCCCGCCGAGTTCGTCGAGCAGCGAGCTGTCGTCGGTGAGCGCCCCGAGGCGGCTCCAGAGCGGGATGCCGAGCGTGTCGAGCACGCGGTCGAACACGCCACCTACGGCAGCGAGCCGCCGTTCGTAGGCCACGTGCTGCTCGTCGTAGACGTCGCGCAAAACGTCACCGAGCAGATCCGCCTGCTGGCGTCCCATCTCTTCGTAGCTACCGGCGAGTTCGAGCACGATCAGATCGCCGACGTCGCGGCGCCCGGGCACCGGCGCCGTGTCGGCCGCGCCTGGAGCCGCGGTCGAGACGAAGGCCGGCAGCGCCGCGAGCAGCGAAGTCGCGAGCCACACGCGGCGCAGAGGGCGAAGACGAATCGATGCATGACGGGTCGTGTTCGCGCAGGACATCGGAACCTCCCGGGTGAACTTCGGGGCCAGCATCGGCGCCACGATCGCCGGGCGCCACCCGGCGCGCGACCCGGGCGCCCTGCCCTCTGCGGGCGAACGGCCGCTTCGCCACGTGCCGCGTCGCGACGCGCGAATCGCCTTACGGGTCGCAGACCGGCGCGCGCATCCGCAGGCCCGACACACGGTTCGCGCGACAGATTCCTCTTCGCTGCCGCGCGCGGTGCGTCACGCGCGGGCGCGCCTGCACGGACTGGTTGACATGCGCCCCCGAGGCCGGGGAAGATGCTCCGTTCGCGCTCGCCCCGTCTCCTTCTTCCGTTCCGGAGGCTCAACGCATGAATCGCTCGTGGCTCTCGATGCTGCTCTTCCCGCTCGTGCTCGCCAGCAGTGGATCGCTCGCGAAGGCTGCGCCGTATCCGACCGACACCTGCGTGGCGGCCAAACTTCGTGCGGCCGCCGTCGCCTGCCGCGATCTCGTCGACGATCAGGGCCTCGCGCTGATGAACCCAAACGTCGATCGGATTCCGCCGGGCCGAACGCGCGTCGAAGCCGCACTCGCACAGGCGTTCAGCGCGGCCGAGCAAGTGGCGAGCGCCGCCGGCGTCGATTGTGCCGTCGCCGGCGTTTCGGCCGGTGCGCTCGCGACACAGCTCGAAGACGCGGCGGTCGCGCTGCGGTCCGACGCGCTGCGCGGACTCGACGCGAACAATCCCGGACAGGCTGCACGAGCCTTCCTGCGACTCCGCACCTCGGCGCACGGCTGCGCCGATCTGCTGCGCGCCGAGGCCACGCACCTCGAATCGCGTGGCATCGACCGCGATCGCGCGCGACTCGACGCGCAGCGCTCGGGCGTACTCGGACAACTGCGCCTCTTGCTCGCACGCGTCGGCCGCGCGGGCAGCGGCGCGGGTTCGGCGACCGAGGCGCTCGTCGCGCGGCTGCTCGGCACGCGTGACGACGCGATCCGCGCGACCACCATGACCACCACGGTCGCTCCGAACTGGTCGATGATCGATCCCGCGGCCGACGTGTCGTACGAAGGACGCGTGCTGCATCCGACCTGCTCGGATGGATCGGACTGGGTCTTCTTCGCGCGCCGCGGCCGCGTGAACCGGCTCGTGATGTACTACCAGGGAGGCGGCGCCTGCTGGGATTATCTGACCTGCGGCGCGATCAAGACCTTCAAGCCCACGGCCGGCCCTTCGGACAATCCGGCCGGCTACGGCACCGGCTTCGCCGATCTCGACGATCCGCGAAATCCCTTCCACGACTGGAACGCAGTCTTCGTTCCCTACTGCACGGGCGACATCCACTGGGGCGACGCGACCGTCACGCACACCTTCGTGACCAACGCGGTGACGATTCAGCACAAGGGATTCGTCAACGCGAAGGTCGCCGAGAAATGGGCGCGCGAACATTTCGTTCATCCCGATCAGGTCTTCGTCACCGGCTCGAGCGCGGGTTCGTACGGCGCGATCCTGCATTCCGTGTATCTGCAGGAGGGCGTCTACCCCTCCGCCCACTTCGACACCGTCGGAGACGGCGGCAATGGCGTGATCACGCAGGACTTCCTCGCCAACGACCTCGCGAAGTGGGGAGTCGCGCAGAACCTTCCCGCGTGGATGCCCGGCGTGAATCGTCCGCTGACCGAACTGACGGCGGCCGACATTTGGGCCGAAGCGGCGCGAACCTATCCGCGCAACCGATTCGCCACCTACACCACCGCATTCGACGGCGGAAACGGCGGACAGACCGGCTTCTACCACATCATGCGCAACCGCTCCGACATCAGCGCATGGCTCTCGTGGTGGAACTCGGCCTGCGCATTCAACCAGGAGATGCGACGACTCGACTTCGAGATCCTCGGCCGCGCGCCGCAAAACTTCCGTTACTACATCGGCACCGGTTCGCGACACACGATGTGGGGCGCCGACAAGGTCTATGACGACGTGACCGGCGGAGTGCCGACCGTCGTCGACTGGCTCGGCGCGATGCTCGCCGGCTCCCCCGCGTGGACCAACGTCGAGTGCACCGACTGCGGCCTCCTGCTGCCCGGCGACCCGAAGCCTTCGAACGGAACGCCCCCGCTCTCCGCCGACGGCAAACGCTTCGTCTGCCCCGGCACCCCGTAACCGCCCCTTCTCGAAACGGCGCGACTCGGGCGGCCCGGGCTCTCGCCGCTGAAGCCCGTACCGTTGGGCGGCGTGAAGTGAAGCTCTGGCGCACAACGATCATGCTTCTTCCGCTGGGGCTTCAGCTCGCGTGTGTAACGGAGAAATATGCTTCGCTGCCCAGCACGCCGGCGTCAGACACAGTCGCGGACCGGTGCCTTTCCTCATTGGGCTTCGCCAAGGATTCAAGATTCCACGAGCAGTTCATCGCCCGAGACCCTCAGCTCCTCGCCGTCTGGTCAATGCCGACGCGCTCGCGAACGTCCCGCGCTCCGGGGACGACGGTGTGGGTCAAGGAGCGTGCGGGCGAACGGCGGCTCCGCTTCCTCCCAGGAGTCGGAGAAGACAATGCTGGCACCGCCACTCTTGCTCGTTCGTTCGAGCTCTGTATGGCGAGCTCGTTGCCCTCTGCCACGGTCACCAGAACCTCGGCAACATCTCCCGACCTCAGGTAGCACGCTGCCCAACACCTATGAGGCCTCTCCCTGTCACCTATGAGGCCTCTCCCTGTCAAGTGGGCAGACAAGTCCCGCTGACCACGGCTTGATCCGTGATCGTTCCGCACTGCGCGTTCGTCTCGGCTTCGCACTCCATCTTCGCTTCCAAGATCTGGTGCAGCGTCCTGGACTC
>CAZDHU010000176.1:0-26118 GCA_964505355.1 uncultured Myxococcaceae bacterium
CGCCGCGCTGGCGTTGCTCTGCGAGCGACTGAGAAGCGCGACGGCCCGTGCGGATTTCACACTGGCCCGAGAAATCGTTCATGCCCTGGCGCGCCGCGGTTCGACCGAAGTCGTGCCGGATCTCTCCGTCCTCTTCACGAAACGCAGCCTGCTTCATCGCCGACCGTTGCGAGAGCTCAAGCTGGCCGCCGTGCGCGCGCTCTCGAAGATTCCCGGCGCCGCCGCCGAGCAGGCGCTTCGCGACGCCGCCGAGTGTCGCGAGGCAGCGGTTCGCGACGCCGCGATCGGCGTTCTCGTGCGCCGCGCACCCGGTTGTCCCGCGGCTCATTGATCCGCACCCGAACGCGCCTCGTCGCCGGTCGGGAGGAGGATCGGCGCCGGCTGCTCTAGTCTGCCCGGGCATGTCGCTCGCCGGCCGCGTTCTCGCCCTCGATCTCGGCGCTCGCCGGATCGGGCTCGCCCTCAGCGATCCCGACCGGCGGATCGCCTCGCCCGCCGGTGTGCTCGTTCGTCGCGACGAGAAGCGCGATCTCGAAGCGCTGCGCCGGCTCGTCGCCGAGCGGGAAGTGAGCTGCATCGTGATCGGACTTCCGCTGCACATGAGCGGTCATCGCGGAACGGACGCCCTGCGCGCCGAAGAGATGGCCGTCACGCTGCGAGCCGCAACGGGGTTGCGCGTCGAGTTGCTCGATGAGCGATGGACGACGCGCGAGGCTGCGCGCGTGATGCAGGCGGCGGGACACGACGCGAAGCGACAGCGTGGGGTGATCGACGGCGTCGCCGCCGCGCTCTTGCTCGATACGTGGCTCTCGCGCGAGCGCCTCGCTCGTTCGGCCGCGCCGAGCGCGTGAGCGAACGACGGGTGCGTCGTCGGTGGATCGTGCTCGCCGCCGTGCTGGCGACACTCGTGATCGTGACCGGAGGGAGCGCGCTCTGGCTTCGGCGCGCGCTGTCTCCGCGCGACCTCGGCGCCTCGCCGGTCGTGCTCACGATCGAACGCGGCATGACGTTGTCCGTGGTGGCGCAACGACTGGAACGAGCGGGAGTCGTGCGCAGCGCGCGCGCGACCGAACTCGCCGGCCGCCGGTTTCGGCTCGGTGCACGGCTGCAAGCGGGCGAATACGAACTCTCGCCGGCCGACGACGCGCTCGCGGTGTTGCAGCAAATCGTCGAGGGACGGGTGCGTACGTTCGAGCTCGTGATTCCCGAAGGCTTCGACGCGCGACAGATCGCCGAGCGCATCGGAGAGAACGGACTCGGCGACTCCGCGGCGTTTCTCGCGCTGGTACGCGACGCGGCGGTCGCGGCCGAGTTCGGCGTCGCCGGTCCTGATCTCGAGGGGTATCTCTTTCCGGCGACCTATCGGCTTCCGCGCGGACTCGCGCCGCGCGAACTCGCGGCGACGATGGTCGCGCGGTTCTTCGAGAGCTGGCGACCGCTCGCCGCCGACGCCGCCGCGCAATCGCTCGGCATGCGCGAAATCGTGACGCTGGCCTCGATCGTCGAAAAGGAAACCGGCGCGCCGGAGGAGCGACCGCAGGTCGCCGCCGTCTATCGGAATCGGCTCGCGATCGGCATGAAGCTCGATGCCGATCCGACGGTGATCTACGGAATCCGCGGCTTCGACGGCAATCTGACCCGGGCGCATCTCGACGACGCATCGAACCCGTGGAACACGTACCGGCATCCGGGGCTGCCACCGGGTCCGATCGCAAGCCCGGGTGAAGACGCGCTGCGCGCGGTGCTGCATCCCGCCGCGAGCGACGCGCTTTACTTCGTCGCTCGCCCTGATCGAACCCACGTCTTTTCACGCACGTTCGCCGAACATCAGCGGGCCGTGCGCGAACATCAGATCCGCCCCCGGTCGCGATCACACACCCGCTGATCGACGGCGGATCTCACCGGGCCGGGTGGTCGGACGATCGGTCCTCGCGTTCAGGGCATCGCGACGTCGCGAAGCAGCGCGGCGTCGTCGAGCAGTCGTCCGGCGCCGTGCGCCACTGCGGTGAACGGATCCTCACTGCGAAGAATCGGGAGCTTCGTCTCCTGGCGCAGCAGGTGGTCGAGGTTGCGCAGCAGCGACCCCCCCCCCACCAGCATGATGCCGCGATCGACGATGTCGGCCGCGAGCTCCGGCGGGGTTCGCTCGAGCGTGAGATGCACCGTTTCCACGATCGCGTGGATCGGTTCGACCAGCGCCTCCCGAATCTCGTCGCTGGTCGTGACCACCACCTTCGGGATGCCGCTGACCAGATCCCGGCCCTTGATCTCCATCGTCGTGCTCTTGCTGCTCGGCGAGGCGGTGCCGATCGTCACCTTGATCTGTTCGGCGGTGCGTTCGCCGATCAGCATGTTGTACTTGCGCTTCACGTAGTTGATGATCGCGTCGTCCATGTGATCGCCACCGATCCGGATCGATCGCGACGTGACGATTCCCGACAGCGAGATCACCGCGACGTCGGTCGTTCCGCCGCCGATGTCGACGATCATGTTGCCGGTCGCCGCGGTCACGTCGAGACCGGCGCCGATCGCGGCCGCCATCGGTTCTTCGACGAGAAAGACCTCGCGCGCACCGGCCGACAGGGTCGACTCGCGCACGGCTCGCTTCTCGACGCTGGTGATGCAGGGCGGTACGCAGACCACGACGCGCGGACGCACGAGCTTGTTGCGGCCGTGCGCTTTGCGGATGAAGTAGCGGAGCATCGCCTCGGTGACTTCGAAGTCCGCGATCACTCCGTCCTTGATCGGACGCACGGCGCGAATCGAATCGGGCGTGCGACCGAGCATTTCTTTCGCTTCGTGGCCGACGGCGAGGATTCGATCTCCCCGACCGCCGGTTTCCCGGGTCGTCACCGCCACCACGCTCGGTTCCGAGCAAACGACGCCTTTGCCGCGTGCGTAGACCAGCGTATTGGCCGTTCCGAGGTCGATGGCGAGATCGTTCGAGAACACACCGAGAAGCGAGTCGAGGAACATGCTGCACGCCTTTCCTGACGAAGTGGCGAAAGAACGGAGTTGCCACCGTCATCGGCAGAAGGCTGCAGGAGTTGAGCGGAACGATGGAGAATCGAGCGGAATCTTCTGCCCAGGAACCTCGGGTGCGCGGACTCGGGCAATCGCCTCGCCGGTCGCGCGTCGAATCCCCGAGGCGAGCGGGTTCAGCGCGCTTCGCCGGGATCCTCGTCCCGGGCAGCGGGTCGCGCGGGCAGCGGCTCGTTCGCGAGCAGCCGGTCGAGCGATTCGATCTCGCCGCGCAGTCCACCGACGCGTGCGCGCACTTCGCCGAGCCGGGCACGCTGCGCTTCGAGTGCGGCACGCGTCTCGTCGAGCTCGGCGCGAAGGCCGGCGAGTTCCGCGTTCAGCCGGACGACCTCGCGGCGCTCGGCGATCAGCCCGATCCCGAGCGCGCCCCCCAGCACGAGCAGCAGCGCGATCCCGCCCGCCCGTGCGACGCGGGGACGAGCCGGCACCGGATCGATCGGCGCCTCCTCGCCGGTACGCACCGCCCGCAGATGACCTCGCGCGTTTCGGGTCGCGGCGTCCAGCGGATGCGGATCGTTCATTGGTCGTTCTCCCCGCGGACGCGTGAACCGCGCGCGTCGTTCGATCCCGATGACCGCTCTAGGACTGAATCACGAGCTTCGAGAGACTCGTCTTGCGCAGGTTGGTGCGCTGAATCGTTCGCACGAGTTCGGCGACTTTCTCGGTGTCGGTCTCGAACGGGTTGTTGCAGATCACGCGAACGTTGAGCAGGTTGCCGAGCCGGATGTTCGACCAGTCGAGGTCGTACTGGATCGCGTTCTGCCGGGCCAGCTTGATGAACTCGCCCCGCATCTTCGCACGCGTGTCCGGCGGCGGTTCGGTCTTCGCCTTCAGGATTTCGTCGTCGGTCAGCACCCGCTCCACCGCGCCGTTGCGCTCGAGCAGGTAGTAGAGACTGCGATTGAGCCGAATGTCGTGGTACTGCAGGTCGAGCATGAAGACCCGGGAGTCGTTCCAGCTCGTTCCGCGCCGCTCGACGAACGACTCGATCATGCGCCGTTTGATCACCCAGTCGATCTCGCGCGACAGCTTCTCGGGATCGTCGTCGAGGCAGTCGAGCACGTACTGCCACTTCGCCACGCCGTCGCGCAACTCGTCGCTGACCGGATACTGCTCGATGTACTTCTGAGCGATCTCGCAGTATTCGCGCTGGATCTCGATCGGAGAGTATTCGCGGCCGTTGTCCAGTCGCAGTCGGCGCTTGCAGGTCGTGTCGTACGAGATGTCCTTGATCGCCTTCACGGGATTTCGAAGCGTGAAATCCTTGTTGATGTAGTTGTCTTCGATCATCTGCAACACGACCGCACACGTCGCCACCTTCAGAAAGCTGGTGTAGTCGGACATGTTGGAATCGCCGACGATGACGTGCAGACGACGGTACTTCTCGCGGTCGGCGTGCGGCTCGTCTCGCGTGTTGATGATCGAGCGATCGTTCGTCGTCGTGCCGGAAATCTTCTGATAGATGTGCTGGGCGCGCTGGCTGATGCAGTAATGCACGCCGTCCTGGGTCTGGAAGACTTTGCCGGCGCCGGTGTAGATCTGTCGCGTCACCAGGAACGGAATCAGCTGCTCGGCGAGGTAGTAGAAGTCGACGTCGCGATCGACCAGATAGTTCTCGTGGCAGCCGTAGCTGTTTCCGACGAAGTCGGTGTTGTTCTTGAAGATCGACAGCTTCCCGGGAATCCGCTCTTCGCGAATTTTCTCCTCGGCGTAGTCCTGCAGATCTTCGAGCACGCGCTCGCCGGCCCGATCGTAGACGACGAGCTGGCGCGGCGATGCGCACTCGGGCGTCGCGTATTCGGGATGGCATCCCGTGTCCTGGTAGAAGCGCGCGCCGTTCTCGAGGAAGACGTTGAGGAAGTGTTCGGTGGTGATCAGCTTCTCGAACAGGAAGCGGATCGCCTTCTCGACCGGAAGCGTCTTGCGACCTTCCGGCGTGAAGATGATCCCGTACTCGGTCTCGAGCCCGTAGATCCGCTTCTGCACGCCACCACCCGGTCGGGCAGCTCGCGGTGCCAGACCGCGCGCAGCGCCCGATCCATCAGCCGAGCATACCTCGCACTTCATCGGCCGACAGCCGATGGAACTTGCGTCCGGAACGCTGGCGGTCGAGCGAGCAAACCTCGAGCGTTTGCGGCCCGATCTTCGCGTCCCCGTTGGCCGCGCGCTCGAGGGCCGCGATGCCGAGACGCAACGCGTCAGCTCGCGGCATCCCGGCGCGGTAATGGCTCTGCAGATGCGACTGCAGATTGTCGACGCTGCCGCCGATCACGCAGAATCCGTGGTGATCGGAGATGCTGCCGTCGAAGCTCACCCGGTAGATCGCGTTCTGTTCGTGCCCGGCGAGGCGATCGTCGCCCACCTCCGCGACCACGATCTCGACCTCGAGCGGCTTCATCTCCCGCGTGAAGACCTCGCCGATCGCCTGCGAGTACGCGTTGGCCAGCGCCTTGCCGCGCACGTCTTCGCGGCTGTACGAGTACCCTTTCACGTCCGCGTAGCGGACGCCGATCTTTCGAAGCTGGTCGAACTCGCTGAACTTGCCGACACCGGCGAAAACGAGTCGGTCGTAAATCTCGCCGATCTTCGAGAGGCTGGACGACGGGTTTTCCGCGACCACCAGAATGCCCTCGGCGCACTCGAGCGTCACGATCGACTTGCCCCGAGCGATGCCCTTGCGGGCATACTCGGCCTTGTCCTGCATCAACTGTTCGGGAGAAACGTAGAACGGAAGCGACATGTCGCGCGTTCCCTTCGCTACCGCACGCCGTCGAGCGAGCGGTGGATGCGCTGGATTTCTTCCTCGGAGATGGGCTCGACACCCGGTGCCGAACAGGTGAAGAGCGTCGGATAGATGCCTCTCCGTTCGTCGACGCCACCTGTTCCGCGGTCTTCGTCGGCCGCGTCGGACAGCGCACGCAGCGCCATCGTGAGCGCGTCCTCGCGTGCGATGTCGGACCGCCAGGCTTTCTTCAGGGACTCGCGAGCGTACAGGCTGCCCGATCCCGAGGATTCGAACTCGGTTTCTTCGTAGCGGCCGCCCGTGATGTCGTACTTCCAGACGCGACCGACCCGGCGCCGCGGGTCGTAGCCGGCGAAGATCGGCACCACCACCAGCCCCTGCATCGCGGCCGGCAGGTTGGCGCGGATCATCTGCGAGAGCTTGTTCGCCTTGCCGTCGAGTTCGAGCGCTTCACCCTCGATCTTCTCGTAGTGCTCGAGTTCGACGCGCAGCAGTTTGGCCATCTCGATGCAGGGCCCGGCCGCACCGGCGATCGCGATCAGCGAATGCCCGTCGGTCGCATAGACCTTTTGTACGTCGCGCGAGGCGACCCGATGGCCTTCGGTCGCCAATCGATCTCCCGCGACGACGACGCCATCGCGGTAGCGCATCGCCAGCACCGTGGTGCCGTGCGGGACGCCGAGCCCCGCGGCGGGCAACGATCCCGGCGGCAGGGCCTCGAGTCGCTTCGCGAGCTGAAGATGCGAGAAATCCCGTTCGAGCAACTCCGCGAAGCTCGAACCCCGGTAGTCGGTCCGGAAGAGCACCGTTCCCCCCTCGACGCGCCCGGCCGGCCGCGCGATCACTCGCCGCCGCGCTGGACGTAATTCTTCACGAACTCTTCGGCGTTCTCTTCGAGCACCTCGTCGATCTCGTCGACGAGCGCATCCATTTCGTCTTTCAGGGCCGCGCCCTTCTTGGCGAGTTTCTGTCCGCCGTCTTCGGCGCCGGCGGATTCACCGTCGTCGCCCTTGCCCTTCTTCTGCTTCTGCTGCGTCTCGGCCATGGTGTGGTCTCCCGGACCTGGCGCGCGGTCAGGCGCGCAGGTTCTTCACGAGGTCGGCTGCCGTCGGCGAGGCCGCGAACAGCGATTCCACGTGCACCTTCGAGCCTTTCAGCGGCTCGCCCATCAATACCCGCTTGATCGGTTCGTCGCCGACGCCAAACGAGATCGAATCCCAATTCACGCCGAATACTTGCGCAGGGTAGCGCTTCAGACACTCGCCCCGGAAGTACGCCCGCGTGTCGACCGGCGCCTCGGTCACCGCCGCGTCGATCTCCGCGTCGGTGACGATCCGCTCGACTCGTCCCTGCCGCTCGAGCATGAAGTAGAGCCCCTTGTCGGGCCGCGTGTCGTGATACTGGAGGTCGAGCATCTGTACCTGCGGCGACTGCCAGTCGAGGCCCTTGCGCTCGATGAAGCTTTCGATCATCGCCTTCTTGATCACCCAGTCGATCTCGCGCGCCAGCTCCATCGGGTCGCGCTCCAGCCGTTCGAGCACGAACTGCCACTTGACCAGCACGTCTTTCGACACCGGATCGAGTTCGCGCGACGACGCCCAGCGGAGGGCCATCTCCAGAAACTCGCGCTGGATCTGCACGGCCGTGAGTTTCTTGCCGTTCTCCATCCCGACTTCGCGCCGACAGGCGGGATCGTGCGAGATCTCCTTGAGTGCGCGCACGGGATCCCGAAGCGACAGATCGCGCTTCACCGCTCCGTCTTCGATCATCGAGAGCAACAGGGCCGTGGCACCGTTGCGCAGATAAATGGTGAACTCGCTCATGTTCGAATCGCCCACGATCACGTGCAGGCGACGGTACTTCTCGCGATCGGCGTGCGGTTCGTCGCGGGTATTGATGATCGGCCGCTTCACCATCGTATCGAGCGCGACTTCGGTCTCGAAGAAGTCCGCGCGCTGCGTGAGCTGATACTCGCACGGATGCGCGCGATTCTCGCTACCCACCTTGCCCGCACCGCAATACACCTGGCGCGTCACGAGGAAGGACATCAGGTGTTCGACGATCTGCTTGAACGAGGTGCGGCGATCGATCAGGTAGTTCTCGTGGGATCCGTAACTGTTCCCTTTTCGGTCGCTGTTGTTCTTGTAGAGCAACAGCTGTGCGCCCGGCGGCAGCAGCCCGCTCGCTTCGCGACGACTCCATTCGACGATGCGTTCGCCGGCCTTCTCGTGGATCACGAGATCGCGCGGGTTCGTGACCTCGGGACACGAATATTCGGGGTGGGCATGGTCGACGTAGAACCGCGCACCGTTCACGAGGGTCTTGTTGCGCGCGATGTTTTCCTGCTGGTTCGGCGTGTACTTCTCGCCGTCGACCTGAAAACCGCGCGCGTCCGCGAGCGGATTCTCCTGGTCGTAGTCCCAGAGAATCCGCGACAGATGCTCTTCGCGGTAGGCGTTCACGAGCAGCACGCAACTGGCGATGGGATCGAAGTCCCGATCGTTGCGAACGGTGATCCCGTACTCGATCTCCGTCCCCATCACCTTCGGAATCGCCATCCGGCCTCCCCGCGGACGCGGCCCCTTACAGGTACTGGCCCGAGGTGATGTTCTCGATCGAGCGCTCGTTCCGGCTCATGCCCGTCATCAACGTTCGCACGTTGATGATTCGCTCGCCCTTGCGGCCGGAGATTCGCGCCCAGTCGTCCGGATTGGTCGTGTTCGGGAGATCCTCGTTCTCCTTGAACTCCTCGCGCACCGACTCGATCATGTCCGACAGACGAATTCCTCGCTCACCTGCGTCGATCAGCCTCTTCACGGCCTTCTTCTTCGCGCGGGCGACGATGTTCTCGATCATCGCACCGCTCGAAAAGTCCTTGAAGTAGAAGATCTCGCGCTCGCCCTTCGCGTACGTGACTTCGAGGAACTTGTTCTCCTCGCCCGTCGAGTACATGTTCTCGATCGTCTCTTCGATCAGCGCGTCGCAGACGCGATCGGCCTGTGCGCCATGCCGTTCGATCGCCTCGGCGTGGAACGGAAGATCCGGCGTCAGATACTTGGCGAAGATCTCCTTCGCGGCAGCTGCGTCGGGCCGATGCACCTTCACCTTCAGGTCGAGTCGTCCCGGGCGGAGCACCGCCGGGTCGATCAGATCCTGTCGGTTGCTGGCGCCGATCACGATCACGTTCTTGAGCGACTCGACGCCGTCGATCTCCGACAGGAACTGGGCCACCACGGTGGCTTCCATGTCGGACGAGATTCCCGAACCGCGCATGCGGAACAGCGAGTCCATCTCGTCGAAGAAGATCACGACCGGCACGTCCTCGCTCGCCTTCTCGCGTGCCTTCTTGAAGACTTCGCGGATCTTGTGCTCGGTTTCGCCCACGTACTTGTTGAGCAGTTCGGGGCCCTTCACGTTGAGGAAGTACGCCGGCGTCGCCTTGCCGGTTCGTGCTTCGATGCTCTTGGCCAGACTGTTCGCGACGGCCTTCGCGATCAACGTCTTGCCACAACCCGGCGGCCCGTACAGAAGGATGCCCTTCGGCGGCGACAGCTTGTGCTCGTGAAACACTTCGGGATGGAGATACGGCAGTTCGATCGAATCTCGCAGCACCTGAATCTGCTCGCGCAGACCGCCGATCTTTTCGTAGGTGACGTTCGGAATCTCTTCGAGAACGACCTCTTCGACCGACGACTTGGGCAGCTTCTCGAACGCGTAGTTGGTTCGCGGATCGACGAGAACGCTGTCTCCCGCCTTCAGCTTCTCCGCGCGCAGCGGCGAGGCGAGCGTCACCACGCGTTCGTCGTCGGTGTGTCCGAGGACGATCGCCCGGTGATCGCCGATGAAGTCGACGACGTGCGCGATCTCGCCACGACCGATGTATCCGGCCGGTTCGACCAGATTGAACGCTTCGTTCAGCACGCAGAGCTGGCCTTCCTCGAGCGTGAACGGGTCGACGTTCGGATGCACGTTGACGCGCATCGCTTTGCCATCGACGAGGATCTCGGCCGTACCGTCCTTGTTCGCACGCGTGAACACGCCGTACGAGTTGGGCGGAGCGCAGAGCTTGTCGACTTCTTCCTTCAGCAGCTCGATCTGCTGCTTCGCTTCCTGCATCACGTGAACGAGTTTCTCGTTCTGGCGCTCCGCGTCCGCGAGCTGCTCGCGCGTCAGATCCGCGCGCCGCCGGATCGCGTCGAACTCGGCCACCAGCCGTTCGAGTCGGCGGCGAAACTCCGGAGAGTCTCCCCCGAAGAAGCGGATCGCGTCCTGCAAGTCTTCGATCTCTTCCTGCCAGGATCGGAACGCGTCGCGATCGGGATCGGCATCGGCACCACGAGCGCCCGAGGTCGAAATGCGACGCATCACGTCGCGAACAAACCCCCTTCTGCCGCCCGAACCAGAGCCAGACTCGAACTCGCTCATTGCTTCCTCTCCTCGCACCCGCGTCGGTCGCGGTGGGTCGGATCCACGAGACGAAGTCTGCAAACCATGTGCCGCGCCTTCACGCCCCGCGCGTACCCGCTCGACCGCGCCCGGGGCCACCCCCGGAGATCCCTCGACGCGCGGCCGCGCTTCTCATCCGTTCCCCCGTCTCGCGCACCAGAGCCAGCGCGCCCTCAGCTCCCGTCCCAACGTGCACCGATCATTTCAGGTCGGAACCCGCCTCGCCGCGAGCAACTCGGGGCAGTCGACCCGATCGCCATCCGGCGACGGCGAGGCGGTTTGGGCTCCGGACCGGATTCCGAATACGGCCCGCGAAACGGTCTGCAACTATTCGTTTTTCAACGATGAATCGATTCCAAAGTGGCCAACGTCCCGGGCGGTGTCAAGCGGTACCGGGCGCTTGCCAGGCGCACGCGTTCGCGGGGTGCGCCAGCCCTCCGGGCACGGCCCGTCGCGCCGCATCGTCCGGCGTCCCGCTCGACACACACGATCCGCGGTGCCGGTCGAACTGCATCGAGCCCGCGGGGCCGCGTCATTTCGCCGGCCCGGGTGGACGCCTGCCCCGAATGCACTCGGCCCGCTCGCCCGTCAATCGTCGCGGATGAAACAGACGCTTCCTTGACGGAAGGTGTCGGGCGAACAGCGGACGCAGCGTCCGTAGCCGACCCCTGCCAACCCGGGCGGCACGCTGGATCGGGGCGGCCGACTTCCCTGATCGGGAACACCCGGTTCGTTCGCGCAGAGTTTGCGTAGCGCTCACCGCGGTCGAGGCTCGGACAATTCGACGACGCGAACCCCCTGCGGAACCTCGAAGACGAACACCTTCGGATCCGGCGATCGATTGGTTCTCATCTCGTCGAACACGACGCGGGTCACGTTTCCGACCAGGTCGTGAACGCGCGTCTCGCGCACCTCGCCGTCCGAACGACGCGCGACGAGCACGAGCTTCTCGTAGGTCGCGGGCTCGCGCGGAGTCAGCTCGAGAACGACCTCGGGCTGATCGCAGCCCGTCGCGGTGGCGCGAAAGTCGCGCAGAAGCTGTCCCTCGCCGACGAGAAACTGCACCGCGACACCCGAGAGAAATCCTGCCCCCGCCGCGAAACGCTGGGCTTCGCGTGCCGCGGGGTCGTAGATCCAGACCACCGAACCGTCACTGACGACGAGGCTTTCTTCGGGTTCGCTGTAGGCCCAGCGCATCCGACCCGGCTTGGCGAACACCACGGTGCCCCGCGATTCGACGGCCGCCGGCCGGCCACCGGTTCCGAGGGATGCGACCTGCGTGGTCTGATGAAACCGGGCGTCGAGATCTTTGACCGACTCGTATCGCCGCTGCACGGACCGCGCGACGGCGTCGGCACAACCGGGTTCGGCGGCGCGAGCAAGCGACGCGACACACAGCGTCGCGATCAGGACCGCGAGCTTCGGAAGATGCAGGGGAAGTGCCCGTGCGCGATCAGAGTTCCGCCGCGGCCCGGGCGTAGACCTCTCTCGGCTTCGTTCCTTCCTGCGGGCCGATGACGCCATCCGTCTCCATCTGCTCGATCATTCGCGCCGCCCGGTTGTAGCCCACCTTGAGCCGGCGTTGCAGATACGAGATCGAGGCGTTTCGCGTTTCCGTCACGATCGCGATCGCGCGGTCGTACATCTCATCGACGTCGTCGGCACGCTCTTCCTTCACTTCGCTCAGATCACCGAGTTCGAGCAGCTTCTCGTCGAACTGCGGTTGTCCCTGCTCGCGCAGGAAGGCCACCAGCCGCCCGACCTCTTTCTCGGAAACGTAGGCGCCGTGAATGCGCTGGAGCTTCGAGGTGCCCGGCGGCAAGAAGAGCATGTCTCCCTGCCCGAGCAGGGTTTCTGCGCCGTTCTGATCGAGGATGGTCCGCGAATCGGTTCGCGAAGACACCTGGAACGATAGACGCGCCGGGAAGTTCGCTTTGATCACACCGGTCAGCACGTCGACGCTCGGTCGCTGCGTCGCGAGAACCAGGTGGATGCCGGCGGCACGCGCCATCTGGGCGAGCCGCTGCAGCGCCTCCTCGACGTCACGCGCGCTGACGACCATCAGATCGGCGAGCTCGTCGATCACGACCACGATGTAGGGCAGGCGCTGAAACGGAACCTCTCGGCCTTCCGTCTCGCCGGGTTTCGGTTTCAACCGGAAGGTCGTCTTGCCGGCAGCGAGCTCTTCGTCCACTCGCCCGTTGAACTGGTCGATGCTGCGCACACCGAGCGCTGCCATCATCTGATATCGCTCTTCCATTTTGTGCACGATCCCGGCGAGCGCCGCTGCCGCGCGCTTCGGATTCGTCACCACGTCGGCGATCAGATGTGGAATGCCTTCGTAGATCGAGAGTTCGAGCAGCTTCGGGTCGACCAGCAAGAGTTTCAGCTCGTCGGGTGTCGCGCGGAACAGAATCGAACAGAGGAGCGAGTTGAGGAACACGCTTTTGCCGGTTCCGGTGGCGCCCGCCACCAGCAGATGCGGCATGCGTGCGAGGTCGGCCTCCACGGGATTCCCGAAGATGTCCTTGCCGAGTGCCAGCGTGAGCCGCGATCGACTGTTTCGAAAGTTTTCGGATTCGAGCAGATCGCGGAAAGAAACGATCTCTCGCTCGGGATTCGGGACTTCGATGCCGACCACCGACTTTCCCGGAATCGGCGCGATGATTCGAATCGAAAGCGCACGCAGCGCGAGAGCGAGGTCGTCGGAGAGGTTGACGATGCGGTTGATCTTGACGCCGGAGGCCGGTTCGAACTCGTACATCGTGATCACGGGGCCGGGATGCACCGTGACGACGCGTCCGAGTACGCCGAAATCTCGCAGCTTCTTTTCGAGAATCCGCGAGTTCATGATCAGACTCTCACGGTCGTACGTCCGCCCCCCGCTCGCCGGCTTCTCGAAAAGCTCGATCTCCGGCATCTGATAGGGCTTGCCGGTTCGCGATTCGGTGAAGACGAAGGCTTCCTGCCGGGGCGCGCGGGATGCGCTCTTTCGATCGGCCGCGTGGTCGACGATCGCGGGCTCCGCGGTGCGCCGCTTCGCGCCCCGCGTGACGGATTCGTCTCCGTCCTCCGACGACTCGGCCGGCGCCACGGCGTCGACCGGGGCGACCGACCCGCCCGCCGCGTCCGAGATCGGATCGAGCTCGATCTCTTCGCGCAGTTCGGCGACCCGGATGCGACGCGACCGTCGCTCGCGCCAGACTCCGACCGCACGGATCGAGGTACGAAGCTGCTCCCGGACGTGCCCGGTTCCGCGCTGCAGCAGGCGGGCGAGTTCGAGCGCACCGTGCCCGGTGGCGCGTGCGCCCGCCAGCACCGCGTAGACCGCCTCCGCCGCCGGCACGTTCGTGACACGCAGCAGGCCTGCCGTGACGAAGACGACGTTGAGCAGCAGGCCGCCCCACGGGCTGAGCAGCGTGCGCTCGATCAGCGCGAGATGTGTGCCGAGCCATCCCGCGGGCAGCGACGAGAATCGTGCGGGCGCAATTCCGGCAAGGAGCGCGGGGGTCGCCGTCAGTGCGAGCATCAGCAACGAACCGCCGGTCACCACACCGCGCGGAAACTCCGCCAGCGGCCGCGCCATCACGAGCCAGCTTCCCGCCACGGCACAGAAGGCGACGAGGACCGTGGCGCCGAGACCAAACGCGCCGAGTAGCGCCGCCGAGAGATTGGCACCGATCACTCCGGCCGCGTTTTCGACAGACGTCCATTCGAGCAGCCGGTCGCCGGGTGCGTGGCTGGCGAGCGCCAGCGTCGCCAGCAGCGCAACGACCAGACAAACGGCACCCGACGCCTCGCTGAGCAGCAGCGAGAACCACGGCACGCGCTCGGCCTCGCGCATGCGGCGTCGCCGCGAGACCGGTCTACCCACGGCCTCGCCCGTGCGAAATGAAGATCATCCCGCGTCCCTCACCCCCGGTGGGACGGTTTCGTGCGTCCACACTACTCGGGCCCGGAATCCCGCGTCAAGGCGAACCCCGCGCAACCACGGCACGACAACGAGTTTGCTTGACGCTCGGTCTCTCGCAGAGGATGATCGAGCTTCACCCACCACGGTCTCGACGGAGAACCCCCCATGGCTGGCGTCAACAAAGTCATCCTGATTGGCAATCTCGGACGCGATCCCGAGCTTCGATACACGCCCGGCGGACAGGCCGTCGCGAACTTCACTCTGGCCACGAGCGAGAACTGGACCAACAAGAACGGCGAGCGCGAAGAACGCACCGAATGGCATCGGATCGTCGCCTGGGGGCGCACCGCGGAACTCTGCGCCCAGTACCTGGCGAAGGGACGCACGGTCTACATCGAAGGCCGCCTGCAAACGAGAGAGTGGGAGAACAAGGAAGGGCAGAAGCAGCGCACGACCGAGGTGCAGGCGCAAACGGTGCAGTTCCTCGGTGGGCCGCGGGGCGAAGGGTCCGCGCAGGGCCCGGGTACGAATCGCCCGGCGCCGGGTCAGCGCGGAACGGCGACCGGTGCCGGCAACGAACCGGACGTTGGAGGGAGTCCGGCGGGGCCGCCGCCGGACGACGAAATCCCGTTCTAGCCCGAGTAATTCACGAAGCCCGTCGCGATCGCACCGATCGCGATGGAGGTTTGCAGCCCTTCGAACGAGTCCGCTGCAGGCGAGCGTCGCAGTACGTCGAGGCGGGCCGAACGAGAAGGCCGCGAAGATCCGTCGCGAGAAGTGCTCACGGCCGGGCGCTCATGAATGAACGGGACTAGAGCCCGGCGGCGCGCGCCGTCAGAAGGCGTCGCGGAGGGACGGGATCAGCGGTGGCGGCTCGCGGTCCGCCCGCCCCGCCCGCCGGCGGACGGAGCGCCGCCGGATCGCAGCTGCCGAACGACGTCGTTGATCCTCGCGCGCGCAGCATCGTCGAGGTTTTCGAACTCGACGCCCATTCCGGGCCCTTCCGTCGAGCCGTCGGGCGGGTTCGACCAGACGACCCGACCCTCGAGCTTGAGCGGATCACCTGATCCCGGAAGCTGAAATTGCAGCTGGACGCGGGTTCCGATCGGCGAGGGCGCGTCCGTCTCGATGAACATGCCCCCTTCGTTGATGTTGCTGGTGAAGTCGGAGAAGAAGGTATCGACCGTCGAGTAGTCGACGCGCACCACCAGCGCGGTGCGTTCCGTGCGCCGGTTCTCGCGCGCGCCGCGCACCGGCCGATCCGCTCGCTCGCGCCTGATCTCGGCTTTGGTCATCGCGCCCACCTCGCAGGGGTCGCCGCCCTGCCGTACGGGATTCCCCGGGACCATCGACCGAACACCACCGATCTCTTTAGCGCGCCGGCGCCCGGATCACGCCGGCTTCCGCGAGGCTCTGGAATCCCCGCTCGGCCACCACGATGTGATCGAGCACCCGAATGCCGAGCAGTTCGCCCGCGGCGACCAGTCGGCGCGTGATCTCGCGGTCTTCTTCGCTCGGCGTCGGATCGCCGCTCGGGTGGTTGTGAATCAGCACCAGCGCCGCCGCGGCTTCTCTCAGCGCGGGGCGAAAGACCTCGCGCGGATGAACGAGGCTCGAGGTGAGAGTGCCCTGCGAAATCAGGACGTCATGCATCACGCGATGACGCCCGTCGAGCAGCACGGCGAGGAATCGCTCGTGCCGCAGGTCGCGGAGTCGCGCGTGATAGGCATGAAAAACGTCGGCGGGGCCGCAGAACGCCTGGCCGGGTTCGAGAACGCGCGTGGCGATGCGGCGCCCGATCTCGAGCGCCGCCACCAGGCTCGCTCCTTTCGTCGGACCGATCCCACACGTCTTGACCACGTCGCGGGCCGCCGCCCGCGCGAGGCCGTTCAGCCCTCCGTGTCGATCGAGTAGTCGCCGGGCAACCACTTCGACGGCATGCCCCCGGGCACCTGTGCGAACGACGAGGGCGAGGAGTTCGATGTCCGTGAGCGCTTCGGGCCCGTGGCGATGGAGCCGTTCGCGCGGTCGATCGACGGCAACGGGCGGAGGGCTGGAGAGGAGAACAGGTCGGGGGCCGGACGCGAGGCACGAGACGTCACGGGAAGCAGGCGGCTGCACCGGGGAACTCCGCGGGACCGCGGGGTTCGCCAACCCTAGCCCGGATCGTTCATCAGCGCTCTGCTGCGAACGCCGCTGGCGACGGCTCCGCGCGTGTCATCGCTTCCGGCATTCACGCTCCGCAGCACTCGCCCGCTCGAGGAGAACCGCGAACTGCGCGTCGGGCAGCTCCGGCGCCACGATGCCGCGAAGACTGTCGTTCGCGTTCGCACCGTCGAGTGCGACACAGAACTTCCGCAGCAGCGCGAGATACCCCTTCACGTTCCCGGCCTGCGCGAGTGCCGCTTCGAGTTCGAGCGGAACCGAGGGCATCCACTGCGTGCCGTCTTCGAGCGTGACCCGCCCTCCCGACGAGAGCTCGCCGAGACGTCGCATGCCGGCGCGCAGAATCGGGTCCACCAGTCCGCCGCGCGGCGCGAGCGCCCGGGCGAGCGCCGCTGCGTCGAGTGCTTCGCGCAGCGTCGCATCGAACGACAGCGCGCAGCCAGAAACGTCTGGCCCGCTGACGCGCGCCATCGCCGCCATCATCTGCGCCTGCGGATCGCTCGCGGCATCGCCATTCACTCGCGCGAAGTCGATCGAGAACACGTGCAGGCCGCGGGCGGGATCGATCGACGTCCGCGAACGCAGCTCGATCTTTTCGCGCGCCGCTTCGGGCGTCCAGTCCACGCGTAGCAGTAGATCTTCACCGAGCTGCTGCGCGCTGGCGGAAGCGATCAGCGCGCTGCGTACGCTCTCCGCCGAAGCCACCGCCTCCGCGGTCTTCGCCGTCTGATTGAGCACGATCGTGAACCCGCCAGCGCGCTCCTGAACGCGCACCTGCGGTGCGGTCTTCGTCGAGAGCGCGAGCGTTCCGCGCCCGGCGAAGTGCGTGTAGGCGACGCTCTCCAGCCGATTGTCGAGCGGATCGAGTTCGAGCGTGACGGCATCTTCGCGCGATCCGACGGGAACGCTGACTTCTCGAATCTTCAGGCCTTCGACGAAGGCGCGGATCGTGACGGCGTCCCGGGGTCCGGCTTCGATCCGTCGCGGCAGACGAATCGTCACCGGAGACTCGGATCGTTCGAAACGCTTCTGAAAGTTGGCGCGGACATAGAACAGATCGAGTTCGGCACCCGGCGGTGTCGTTTCGATGCGAATCGTTCGCTCGCCGTACCAGTAGCCGGGGCCCAGAAAGAGGGACGTGAGCGGCGCGAAGAACGTTCGCATGCCGACCGGCGCGCGATCGTCCGGGATCAGATCGACGACGGTGGAGGGCCGTGCGGAGTCCGCCCGACCTTCGAGTGCGACGCAACACAGAATTGCCGCAAGAACTCGTCCGACTCGTCGCACCGCAGCTCCCCGAGCGGGTTCCCGGGCAGCCTACCACTGCTCGCGTCGATCACGACAGCAACGTTCGCAGGAAGATCAGCGCGAAAGCCGGTTCGAGCCGGCGGCTCGCTCCTCGAGTGCGCGTTCGAACTCACGCGCCAGATCGCCCTCGACGGGTCCCTGAAGGCCACTCGCCGCGTCTTCCGACTCGCGCACGAACACAGGCCGGGACATCGACCGGCTCTGCGCTTCGAACGAACGGAACATCCCGGCCGGCGACATCGCGACAGAACGGCCAGGCCCGATGCGCGGATCGCCGGTCTCCATCCACCACGGCGGTCGCTGCATCACGCTCGCCGGAAAACCCGTGGCCGCGCTCGCACGGCTGGTCCCGACCCGCGCGCCTTGCACGCGTGACGCTACCTGCATGCGCGCAGCGTCTGGCGCGATCGGCTCGGTCGAGCGCGAGGGCACCGGCACGACCGCCGCGACGGGCGCCGACGCACGCGCGGGCGATGTCAGGCCGGGAAGCAACAGACCCGGGCGGACGATCGCGACCGCGGTCAGCGTCGCGGCTGCCATCCCGATCGCGGCGAGATGGCGGGGCTGCGAATACGCCTCGATCACGTCTCGGACGCGGATCCACCAGGTGGCTCGACCTTCGCCCGCCTCGAGTCGCCGAAGAACGACTTCGGTCACCGACACCGGCACGTCGACTTCACTGAGGTCTCGTAACAGCAGAACCGTGTTGCGCAGAGATTCGAGCTCCGCCGAACACTCCCGGCAGGCATCGAGGTGCGCATCGAGCAGCGCACGTTGCGCCAGCCCAATGTCTCCCTCGAGGTAATCGCCCAGCCGGTCGCGGACTTCCCGGTGCGTCACGGCTTCATCCTCCCGGACTCCAGCGTCGTCATTTCTTCTCGCGCGAGGCTTCCCAGTCGATCGCGCAACGCAAAGCGCGCTCGATGGATCCGGGACTTCACCGTGCCCTCGGCGATCTCCAGCACGCGGGCGATCTCTCCGTAAGAAAGGCCCTCGATGTCGTACATCACGAGCGGAAGGCGCAGGGTCGGCGTCAGTTCGAGCAGTGCGGCCTGAACACGACCGCGAACCTCGGAGCGGCCGAACTCTCGCTCGGGATCGGCGGAACGGGGTGACGCTTCGACCGGAGTGCCCGCGCTGTGCGCGAGGATCACTTCTCTTGCGCGCCCCCGGGCAGCCGAGCGGCGTCGATTGAGTGCTGCGTTGGCTGCGATCCGGTAGAGAAACGTCGAGAAGCGAGATTCGTGGCGGAATCGATGCCCGTGCCGGTGGAGATTGAGAAACGTCTCCTGTGCGACGTCCTCGGCGTCCGCTCGATTGCCGAGCATCCGAAGCAGCAACCGAAACACGCGGCGCTCGTGCCGCCGCACGAGGGCCTCGAACGCACTCTGCTCGCCCTGGTGCCAGCGTGCCACCAGGTCCTGGTCGGGATCATCCGCCATCACGCTCCGCCCGGTTCGGGCGGCGGCGAGCGGATTTCGCTCGGCAATCTCGTGTCCCATCTCGCGCCTCACCGGTCACCGACACCGGAGGCGCGGCGCCGGTTCAACCGGCTCGCCCCTTTCTTCTTCCCGTCGAGGTCGGCCGGCTCGCCTTCTCGCTGCCAGACTCCGCTCTTGCCACCGCGCTTGCTCACCAGTCGCACCGCGTCGACCGTCATGCCGCGATCGATCGCCTTGCACATGTCGTACAGCGTGAGCCCTGCCGCGCTGACGGCGACCAGCGCCTCCATCTCGACTCCGGTCTTCGCGTGGGTCCGCACGCGGGCCTCGATCTTCACTTCGCCGGCCACCGCGTCGGGGAGCAGGAGGATCTCGATCGCATCGAGCGGCAACGGATGTGCCAGCGGAATCCACTCCGCCGTGCGTTTGCCGGCGAGGATGCCCGCGAGCCGCGCGGTCGCCAGCACGTCCCCCTTCGGCACCGTGCCTTCCGCGATGCGCCGCACCGTCGCCGGCGACATCGCGACGCGGCCACGCGCAACGCACTCGCGGTCGGTCGCGGCTTTCTGGCCGACGTCCACCATCCGCACCCGTCCCTTTGCATCGACGTGAGTCAGCCGGCCGGACGCGCGAGACATCGCACGACGCTCCTTCTCGATTCGGTCAACGCCCGCTCGCCTCGACCGGCGACCCGCCTGCCGTTCGGTGCAGATCGTCGAAACGCTGCAGCAACGGTTTGGCGCGCCGGCGAGTCTCGCCGTCAGCGGGCGAGCTCCACGAGATGGCAATGGAGCAGGCTACAAGAATGGATGCGGCGACTGCCAACGGGATGGCGTCTCGCTTCAGGCGTCAGACCCGAGAGGCGAGCAACCGCCGCACCTGGTCGCGCGCCGCGCGGACGCGCTGCAGGTAGTCCCCGCCTCGAATGTCGGGTCCCCAGAAATACGCGGAGACCCCGTCTGCCTCGCCGAACTGGCGGATGTTGCGGGCGAGAATCATGCAGCCGGCTTCGATGTTGCTCTCGATCGTCGCGGAGTTGCCCGCGAGCGCCAGCGGCTCGCGCATCGAGGGCATCACCTGCATCAGGCCCATCGCCCCTTTCGGGCTCCGGGCCCACGGCCGGGCACCACTTTCCACCAGCAGAACGGCGGTCACGAGTGCCGGCTCGAGTCGATATCTGGCGCTGTAGCGAGTCACTGCGCCGGCGATTCGTTCGATCTCTCGCCCGGACAGGGCAGGATTGGCAGTCGCGATGATGTTCGCGACGTCGACCGCGCGGAGTTGCGCGACATCCGAAGTCGGTGCCGCGGCATCTTCGCGAGGCGTGGTGTCCGGTCCGCGCATGACGAGCAGACAGGCAAGGGCGGCCATCAGCGCAACACGTCCACGGGTCATTCGCACCTCCTCGCGCGCGCCATCGAGCCGGGCGCATCGCTGCAGCCTTCGCCGCGCATCTCGTTGCACGCGCGTCGAAGCTCCCGGGGGCAATCGGGACGCGACGAAGTCCTCACTCGTCGCGGGAGAGACGCAGGCCCCTGCGGTGTGCGTCGAGACGTCTCTCCGAGGCCGCGACCTTACCCGACGAGACGCCCCTCGCAACGGGCGAAACAAGGACACAGGCAACTCGGGCTGCATCTCCTCCGATTTCTTCGAATCGAATGGTGGATTCGCCCGAACGCTCGATCGCCGTCGCTGCCGATCACGCTTTCGTTTGACCCGATTTTTCGCGCTCTGTTAGGATGCCTGCGGTTCGACGAATTCGAGCGTGTCTGCGCGCGGGATGCAGCGACCGTCGTCCGCTGCGCGGCGCGCGAGACACCGGCGACTTCCGTAGCGGATGTCGATGCGACGACGCGGGGATTCGAGATCGCGATTTGGCCTCACATCGATCGAGGGTTCGGCAGCGACGGTTTCGTGATCGCATCCCCACCGGCTTCGGCCCCCGGGATGCACCGTGGTGGTGGACGCTGAGCGGGAGTGACACGAACCGATGCGAGAACAGATCATGCATGACACCGAATCGACGGTGACGGCGCCGGTGGCCACCGGCGTCGCGGCCCTGCGGCCCCTGCTCGACGGCATCGCGAGACTTCATGATGCAGTGCTGCTGGTCGATCGCGCGGGATCGATCCTCTGGTGCAACCGCGCGGGGCTGGCGCGCCTCGGCGTCGACGATGAAGGCCGGGGATGCCGTGACGGCGAATGGCGCGATTTGCTCGCCGACGGTGCGGAGTCCGATCGACTCCTCGGCGAATTTCACGACCGCGGCGCCATCGCAGGCAGGCGTATCTCGCTTCGCGGAGTCGACGGCAGGCCGCTGCCCGTCGAACTGAGCGTGACCCGCGTACACCCCGCCGGATCGGACGCATGGCTGCTCGTTCTGTTGCGCGGGCTGAACGAACACGAACGCGACGCCGAAGAGTTGCACCGTCGACTCGGATTGCTGCAAGCCGTGCTCGACGGAACTCCCGACCCGGTCTTCGTGGTCGACCGCGGAGGGCGTCTCGCGTTCAGCAATGGAGCATTCGCAGATTTGGTCGGCCGCCCGAAAGCGGCGCTGGCCGACGTGTCGATGACGCGAATCGCCGACGACGTGCCGCCGCTCGGAGCGCTCGCGAGCCGGATCACCCAGGGAGCCCTGACGCTCATCGAAGAGGTCACGATCGGCAGTTGCAGCGGTCGGAGTTCGACGTTCGCCGCCAGTGCGGCTCCGTTGTTGCTGCCCTCCGGAAGACGTGGCGGAACGCTCGTGCGCATGCGCGACGTGACACGCGAGCGACAGCAGCTCGCCGATCTCGCCCGTCAGAACGCCGAACTCGAGACCTACGTGCACAGCGTCTCGCACGACCTGCGATCGCCGCTCGCATCTCTGCTCGGCTTCCTGCGTCTGCTGCGCGACGACCACGGCCCGCAGATCGGAGAATCTGGACGCTTCTTCCTCGATCGCATCGAACAGGCAGGGCGCTCGATGGAGACGCTGATCAACGACCTGCTCGAGCTTTCGCGTCTCGGCAACGCGGCCGACCGCAAAATGCTGGTCGATCCGCTTCGCATCCTGCGGCAGCTGCGCGCGGAGTTGAAGCCGCGACTCGAAGCGCAACACGTCCGTCTGGTGTTCCCGGAGACGCTCCCGCTGTTGCTTTGTGACCGAACTCGCCTCTATCAGATTTTTTCGAATCTGATCGGAAACGCGCTCGATCACATGGGACGACTCGACGACGCCGTGATCGAGATCGACGTCGTCGACGAGGGCGACTCGCATCGGATCACCGTGCGCGACAACGGCCGAGGCATCGACCCGAAACATCACGAGCGGATCTTTCAGATCTTCCAGAGCCTCGGACCGCGCCGGGATGGTTCGCACGGAACCGGCGTCGGTCTCGCGATCGTCAAGAAGATCGCGGAAGTGCACGGCGGTTCCGTCCAGGTCGAGAGCGAAGCCGGAAAGGGAGCGGCCTTCCACGTCCGGTTGCCGCAGGGATAGTTGCTGCGCGCAATCGCGTCTCGTAGGCTGCACGGCCGGATGGCAGATCCATGTATCCCATCGTCTGGGAACCCTTCGGCTTTCCCATCAGCTCGTTCGGCGTGATGCTCGCGATCGGGTTCCTCGTCGGAACCTGGATCACCGCGGTGCGCATGCGCGAAGAGGGGCTCGATCCCGAAGCCGCGACCACGATTCTGATCTACGTGATGATCGGCGGCATCGGCGGCTCGAAGCTCTACTTCGCAATCGACAACGCGCTGCGGACCGATCTCCCGTTCACACAACTCCTGTTCGCGCGCGACGGCATCACCTGGTACGGGGGATTGATCGGCGCCACCTTGCTCGGCGCGCTCGGCTGTCGAATCCACCGGGTTTCCGTTCTCGCGTTCGCGAATTGCACGGCCGTGGCGGGTCCGATCGGTCAGGCGATCGGACGAATCGGCTGTTTTCTGGTCGGCGACGACTACGGACACCCGACGGATCTTCCGTGGGGCATCGCGTTTCCGCGTGGTGCCCCGCCGACGCTCGATCCCGTGCATCCCACGCAGCTCTACGAAGTCGCCTGGTTGCTCCCGGTGGGCCTCTTGCTGTGGAAGCGGCGCCGCGTCAGCCCCTTCCTGTTCGGCGAGTACGTGGCGCTCAACGGCCTCGGGAGAATCGTGATCGAACACTGGCGCGTGAATCCGTCGCTCGCGTTCGGGCTGACCCAGCCCCAGTGGATCGGAATCCTGCTGATCGTTCTCGGCACCTGCGGCTGGTCGTATTTCCGGCTTCGCGAAGCCGGCGACGCGACGGCAGCCCGCGCCTGAGCGGTCCACTCGCCCGGGATTCCGGGCCGTTGGTGCGACGCCGATTCGACGTCGCACCGCGTGATCACGCTGCCGCGCGCCCCCATTCCTCGAGACGCCGCGCCAGCGCACTCGCCGCGTTGCCCTCCGCCTGACCGGATCGCAACTCTGCGATCCGCCGCATCGCCGCTGCCGCCTGCGCGACGAACGGCCCCTCGTCGGGCGCCGGAGGCGCATCGATCCACTCGCCGAGGCCGGAGACGGCGGCGGCGTATCGACCGGCCACGCACGATTCCATCGATTCTGCGTACGCCGTGAGGCGGGTCATGGCGGACGGATCGGCACCGCGCCGGCGGGCCTCGGAGAGTCCGACGCGCGCTTCTGGAAAATGTCCCGTCTCCAGCCACGACCGTGCGGCACGTTCGTAGCCGGCAACGGCAGTGCCATAGATGTCGGCGAGCAATCGATCGACGCCGTCGGGAAAGACACCCTCGACGAGAGCGGGATGCGCGATCAGATATCGGGTCACGATCCCGTTGTCGCGATGGGCCACCAGCAGACCGCGAAACTGCTCGCGTGTCCTCGCCAGCAGCGTCTCGGTTTCGGCGCACGCATCGGCGAGGCGAGACTCGGCGAGCGACAGGATCCGGTCGAACTCCCGGAACAGTTCGTCCGCTCCCGGCCCCGCTTCCGCTTTGAGGGATCGAACGCGCGGTCCGTAGACGGCGGACTGATAGAGATTCTCGCGGAACTTCATCGCCTCGTGAAAGAGCGAGCCGACGGCGAGATCGAACAGCGCCTCGCGCGGAACCCGCACGTCGCCGACCCGGCGATCACGTCGAAACAATGCGTGACAGCGTTCCTTCAATCGGAACAGCACACTCGATTCGTCGTCGCTGACGAGCTGATGGACCTCGTCGAAGCGAAGCGTTCCGGCCGAAAAGCGTCCGAGCAGCTCTCGGATCAGCCGATCGGCGAGCAGAAAGTCACGCACGATTTCGACCAGCCGCGCGTCGGATTCACCCATGGTCGCAACATACCGTCGGCCGCAGGACGCGCCCACGCGCGTGCTACGGTGCGCGCGCCGGCGCAGCGGAAACCGGCAGAGCGATCACGACGATCGACGGGTGCTGCGGAAGGAACGCGTATGACGCATCACGGTCCCGGGAGCGTTCCGGCCGGCACCCCTGCGAACCCGACCGGGCACCGCATGACTCTCGGACTGGTCTTTCTGACCATCCTGATCGATTTCATCGGCTTCAGCGTTCTGATCCCGGTGCTTCCGATCTACGCCAGCCGAATCGGTGCAGGCGGGATCGAAGTCGGGCTGATTCTCACCAGCTACGCCGGTGCCCAGCTCGTCTTTCTTCCTGCGTGGGGATGGCTCTCCGATCGCATCGGCCGGCGGCCGGTGATTCTGGTTTCGCTGCTCGGAACGGTGCTCTCCTTCGCACTGCTGGCATCTGCACGAACACTCGCCGCCATTTACGCCTCGCGAATCCTCGCCGGATTCTTCGCTGCGAGCATCGGCACGGCGCAGGCGATCGTCACCGACGTCACGCCGAGCGAACAGCGCGCCCAGGCGATGGGTTTGATCGGTGCCGCGTTCGGGCTCAGCTTCGTGCTGGGCCCCGCCCTCGGTGGCGCGTTGTCCGAGATTCATCTGCTCGCGCCGTTCTACGGCATCATCGTGCTCGCATCGATCAACCTCGTGCTCGCGTTGATCTGGTTGCCCGAATCACGGCCGGCGTCCGCGCGGTCCCGCGACTGGCGTGGCCTCGGACTGAAGCTCGTGCCCTCGCCGATCCGGCTCGTCTTCGCTCATCACGATCGCCGAATCGGTCTCTATCTCTATCTCTTCTTCCATCTCTTCACGGCCTTCGCTGCCCTGGAAGGACAGTTCACGCTCTTTCTGCACCGCCGGTTTCAGCTTTCCGCACTCGATGCGGGAACCGTCTTCGCAGCGCTCGGCATCACGATCGCGCTGACGCAGGGAGTTCTGATTCGCCGGCTCGCACCGGTTCTCGGCGAAACGAAGCTGGTGCTCGTCGGACTCGGCGTGATGGGGATGGGACTGGCGACGATTCCGTTCGTGCCGTCGGTCGGCTGGCTGTATCTGGTCGGGCCCGTGATCGCGGCCGGAAACGGGCTCGCGTTTCCGGCCTTCACCAGCCTCTATTCGCAGGCGTGTCTCGCGGAAACGGCCGGCGAGCTGATGGGCGAAAGCCAGTCGATGGCAACGACCGGACGCATCATCGGTCCGCTCTGGGCCGGCTGGGCGCTCGACCACCTCGGACTCGCGAGTCCGTTCGTGATCGCGGGCATCATGATGCTGATCGGCCTCGGGCTCTTCCTGCTCTGGAAACACACCCTCCTTGGTGAATCACCGCTCGGCTGAACGCACCCCGCACGCGCGAACACGCACCGTGCGCACGCGCGAAGATGGTCGGCTGCGAGGCCCCGCGAAGGGTTTCGCTGCGCCCGGACTCCGTTGACCCGTCCGACGGGTCTCTCCTATCCTCGAACGACGCCATCCCGCACCGGAGGTTTCGATGACCGAGCCCGTCGAACGCGAAAGCATGGAGGTCGATGTTCTCTTCGTCGGCGCCGGGCCCGCAACGCTCGCCGGTGCGCTGCACCTGATGAACGCGGTGAAGGCGCACAACGAACGCGCGGCTCGGACCGGAGCCCGCCCGATCGAGCCGCCGACCGTCCTCGTGATCGAAAAGGCGGCGTCGATCGGCGACCACATGCTCTCGGGGGGCGTGATGAACCCGAAGGCGATC
>CAZDHU010000177.1:0-1554 GCA_964505355.1 uncultured Myxococcaceae bacterium
CCTGCGACCGCCGGCCGCGCGTTCCCCCTCTTGCGGCGGCAGTTATACCCGTGAACCGCGGCCGGGTTCAACGCTTTTCTTCAGAGTTGCGTGCTGGTGAGGGAATCCCGCGGCGGGCTGACGCGTCGCGACACACCGGGCGAGCGCGCCGTTCGTGCGGCGATCGGCCTCTCGATCGTGGAAGAAGACGGCGTTCCCGCGGTCAGAGGGGCTCGGTTCCGTTCTCGGGAGCCGAGCCGTCCGAGCCCGGCGAACGCGGCTTCGCGCTGCGTCGCGTCGGGGCCCGGGCCGCCTTTTTTTTCGTGACACCACGGCCGGCCGCCGCGGCTTTCTTGCGCCCCGCGGGTTTGCGCGCCGAACTTTCGGCCGCTGCGCCGGCGGTTGCGGCCGCCGCTGCCTCGTCGCCTTCGGCCTTCGCCCGACCGCGCCCGCGGCCCTTGCCCGCGCCCGCGGCGCGCGGCGGGAACTCGAAGCTGTGCCGGCCGTTGTCTTTGCGCGCGAGCGTGGCCGAGAAGGGCCGCCCGAAGCGCGAGATGAAGTCGGTCAGCAGGTCGGTCTTGCCATTTCGCAGATAGACCAGCGCTTCGTCGCGCGTGATCTCTCGCTTGCAAACGGTTCGCGGCAGCACGAAGCCGCACGACGCTGGTTGCGTCTCGTCCTTGCCGAGCAGCTCTTCGCGCCGGCGGCGCTCGCACAGAAAGTGCGTGGGCGATTCGACGACCTGACACGACTCGCCGGCCGGGCAGGGCCCGAGCGGTTCGGGGTCGACCTCGTATTCCATCAGGCTGCCCGCGCGCTCGCCTTCGTTGTACCCCTCCGAGCGCGTCTTGATCTTCCACTCTTCGCGATCGATCTCGAGCCGGCCCCGATAGGTGCGCCCGTCGCGCGCGGTGAAGCCGTCGATCACCCCGGTCGCCCCGTCGCGCAACAGAGCGGTCGCGGCGGTGCGATCGATGTAGCGGCCCGAAATGTCCTTCCAGAGCCGGAAATCACAATCGGTCGCGCCTTCCTGCTTCGACTCCGGGCAACGATAGAACCAGGAACTCTCGTAGACCGGCTGGCCGCATTTCGGACACGGCCCGAGCGGCTCGCTTCGCGGATAGATCTCGTCGAACTCGAATCCGCGTGCCTTGTCGACGATCTCCCGCGCGTACTCCGTCATCTCGCGCATGAAATCACCGGCGGTGCGCCGCCGGCGTTCGACGTCGAGCAGGTGGCTCTCGATCTCGCCGGTCAGCCTCGCCGAGGCGAGTCGATCGATGTGAATGCGCTTCAGGATGTCGATCAGGCGGATGCCCTTAACGCTCGGGCGCAGGGCCTTCCCGACCCGCACGACGTATCCCTTGCCGATCAGATTTTCGATGATGTCGGCACGCGTCGCCGGCGTCCCGAGCCCCTTCTCGTGCAGCACCGCCGCGAGATTTTCGTCCTCGATCTGGGCGCCGGCGTTTTCCATCAACGACAGCAGACGCGCTTCGGTGATGCGGGGCGGCGGTTTGGTCTCGTTCTCTTCGCGTTCCGCCGAGACGGGCGTGACCGGCACGTCCGACACCA
>CAZDHU010000178.1:0-5320 GCA_964505355.1 uncultured Myxococcaceae bacterium
CGCGCGCGACTTTGGCACCTGCCTCCGTCACGGCGTCGACGGCTTCGAGTGTCGAGCTGCCGGTGGTGGTCGTGTCCTCGAGCAGCGCAACCACCTGGCCGGGCTCGAAGGCGCCCTCGATGCGTTTGGCGAGCCCGTGCTTCTTGGCTTCTTTGCGCACGAAGAAGCCGAGGAGCCTCGTCGCGGGGTCACCGGCCGCGGCGGCCAGCACCGCCGTCACCAGCGGCACGGCGCCCACCGCCATTCCGCCCACCGCGTCGACCCAGGAGCCCGCCATCAGTTTCGCGAGCACGAGCTGACCGGCGAGATGAACACCACGCGGCCGCATCAGGGTGGTGCGCAGATCGAGATAAAAGTCGCTCTCCTTGCCGCTCGCGAGAACGACTTTCCGGCGCGCGAACGAGTGCTCGAGGATCAGATCGAGCAGCTCGCGGCGAACGCCGACCAGCGACTCTTCGACGCGGCGAATGGTTTCTTCTCTCCCCTTCATCACTGCTTCCTCGAACCGAGCGAATACTCGGCGATCAGTTTTCGGTGGAGTTCGCTCGTACCTTCACCGAACTCCAGCGCCTTGGCCTCGAGCAGCAGCCGGCCGACTTCGTACTCCGCGGACAGTCCGTAGCCGCCGTGTATTTGGATCGCGTCGAGCGCATTCTGCGTCGCCGCTTCGCTGGCCATCAACTTCGCCATCGAAGCCTCCATGCTCGCCCGCTCGATGCCCGCGTCCTTCATCCGCCCGAGCCGGTAGACCAGTGCACGCGCGGCTTCGGTTCGGCAGGCCATGTCGGCGATCTTCTGCTGGATCATCTGGAACTCGCCGATCTTCTGGCCGAACGCTTCGCGTTCCATGGCGTACGCCGTCGCCAGTTCGAACGCGCGCTGCGCCTGCCCGATGCAGCGCGCGGCGACCGAGAAGCGCCCCATGTCGAGCGCCGACCCGAGCACCGGGAATCCGCCGCCTTCTGCGCCGAGCCGGTTCTCTTCGGGAACGAACGCGTCCTGAAAATGCACCTCGGCGAGGTTGTCGCGCTGCAGCGTGCGCATCGGAAACTCGCCGATCGTCATGCCCGAGGTCGCATGCGGGTCGACCAGGAACGCCGTCACTCCTTTGTGTCGCTGGCTGCGATCGAGCGTCGCGACGGCGAAGAACAGGCCGGCGTGTGCGGCGTGCGAGATGAAAACCTTGGTGCCGTTCAGCAGATATCCGCCGTCGGTTCGCGTCGCCGTCGTGCGCATGTTTCCGAGGTCGGTGCCGCCACCGGTTTCGGTCAGACAGGCCGAGCAGAGCACTTCGCCGCGCGCGATGCCGGGCAGCCAGCGCTCGCGTTGCGCGGGCGTGCCGTGACGGAGGATCGACCCGGCGACCAGCGAGTTCGCGACCGAAACCACCGACGCCACCACCCAGTCGACCCGCGCGAGTTCTTCGCAAATCACGCCGTAGGTGAGGACGTCGACGAAGGAGCCGCCATGGATCTCGGGAATCATCGGCCCCATCAGCCCGACCGCCGGCAGCTTCGCGATCAGTTCGCGCGGATAGCGAGCCTCGCGCTCGTGGCGCTCGACGTGGGGCAGGATTTCCTTCTCGGCGAAGTCGCGCACGGTTTGTCGCACCACGCGCTGGTCTTCCGAGAGGTCGAAGTCGGCCATGCGCTGAAGCGGCGGTGCAAGCGCCATGCGAGAGGCCTCCAGAAGTCGGCGGGCACGACCATGCGGCGTTGCCGCTCGAACGTTCGTGACGGGCGATCGATCGCTCCCGACGGTAGGCCGGGCCCCGGCGCGGGGCGAGGCGAGCCGCCGCGGAGTCGTGGACGGCCGCCGCTCGCTCTCCTATGTTGCCGCGCTCACTGCGACCCCCGACGAGGATTCCATGAAGAAGGCGAAGCCCCTCCCGCACCGCAACCGCAGCAAGAGTGCCCGGCATCGCGCGAAACTGAAGGCGAAGCACAAGCGCGTCCGGCAGCGCGTGACGCGGGGCGAGCGCTCGACCTACCGCTGACCGGGGCACCGAACAGGGCGCACTCGGGCGCGCGCTGTTTTTGGTCCGCTGCCCGCACGGCCCGGCGGAGCGGTACCGTGGCCCCGCATGTCGAGCCCTGATCCTCCGTCCCACCCTCTCACCTTTTCGATTCGCGCTCGTGACGGCGCTGCCCGCGCCGGCCTCGCGACCACACCGCATGGCCAGTTCGAAACGCCCGCCTTCATGCCCGTCGGCACCCACGGCGCGGTCAAGGCGCTGACCCCGCAACAGGTCGAATCGACCGGCGCCGAAGTGGTGCTCGCCAACACCTACCACCTCGCGTTGCGGCCGGGCGAGAAGCTGGTCGAGAAATTCGGCGGACTGCACGCCTTCATGCGCTGGCCGCACACGATCCTGACCGACAGCGGCGGCTTTCAAGTCTTCTCGATCCCAAAGAAGGAGATCACCGATCACGGGGTTCGGTTCCGCAACGAACTGACCGGCGAGGAGATGGAACTCACCCCCGAGCGGTCGATCGCGATTCAGAACGCGCTCGGAGCCGACATCATCATGATGTTCGACGAATGCACGCCGTGGCCCGCCGACGAGGCGCTCGCGGCGCGCGGCGTGCAGCGAACGCTCGACTGGGCCGAGCGCTGTCGGCGTGCGCACGCGCGGCCCGCCGAGCAGGCCCTCTTCGGCATCGTCCAGGGCAGCGTCTATCCGAAGCTACGCGAACGCTGCGCCGCCGCGCTGGTGGAGATGGATCTACCGGGATACGCGATCGGTGGCGTCAGTGTCGGCGAGGGACACGCGCTTTTGTGCCGGGTCACCGATCACGCCGCACCGCTGCTTCCCGAGCACAAACCCCGCTATCTGATGGGCGTCGGCATGCCGGAGGACATCCTCGCGGCGATCGGTTCGGGAATCGACATGTTCGATTGCGTGATTCCCACGCGATTCGCGCGCAGTGCCTCGGTCTTCACCGTGCGCGGAAGAATCCGTCTTTCCAATCGCCGCCATCGACGAGATGGCTATCCGATCGACGCTTCGTGCACCTGTCACGCCTGCGCGGGCGGGTTCACGCGCGCGTATCTCCATCACCTGTTCGCGGCGAACGAGATCCTGTCGGCGATTCTTTGTTCTCTGCACAACGTGCACTTCTACGAGATGCTGGTCCGGCGCGCGCGCGAGGCGATTCGGGCCGGGCGCTTCGACGCCTTCCGGCGCGAGTTTCTCGCGACCTATGGTCGCGAGCGCACGCACGAGGAATACGACGACCGCTGACGGATCGAAAGGAACCCCCGATGACCGATCTCGCCTATCTCTCCGCTTCTCAGCTCGCGGTGCGGATTCGTGCCCGCGAAGTCTCGAGCCGCGAGGCCGTCGACGAGATGCTCGCGCGCATCGCGCGACACGACGGGCGCGTTCACGCGGTGGTCGCGCTCGACCCCGAGCATGCGCGCGCGCGTGCCGCCGAAGCCGATGCCGCGCTCGCTCGCGGAGAAATCGCGGGGCCGCTGCACGGCGTACCGATGCTGATCAAGGACGTCTGGGAAGTGGCGGGGATGCGCAGCACGGCGGGCGCGACGGAGTACGCGCAGCACGTCCCGACCCACGACGCGACGGCGGTCGCCCGGCTGCGTCATGCCGGCGCGATCGTGATCGGCAAGACCAACGTGCCGGCCTACGCGAGCGATCTGCAGAGTTACAACCCGCTGTTTCCGACCACCAACAATCCCTTCGACGAGTCGCGCACAGCCGGCGGATCGTCGGGCGGCGCGGCGGCAGCACTGGCCGCGGGCATGACGCCACTCGAACTCGGCAGCGACATCGGCGGCTCGATTCGTCATCCCGCGAACTGGTGCGGCGTCTTCGGCCACAAGTCGTCCTTCGGCATCATTCCCGCGCGCGGACACATTCCTCCGCCTCCGGGCTGGCTCGGAACACCCGATCTCAGCGTGTTCGGCCCGCTCGCGCGCTGCGCGGAAGACCTCGCGCTCGGGCTCTCGATTCTCGCCGGCCCCTCCGACGACGATGCCGTCGCGTATCGACTCGACCTGCCGCCTCCGCGACATCGTGCGCTGCGCGACTACCGCGTCGCGGCCTGGCTCGACGACGCCGCGGCGCCAGTCGACTCGGCGGTGAGCGCGCGCCTTTCGGCGACGATCGAGGCACTCCGACACTCCGGTGTGTCGGTCGACGAAACGGCACGGCCGGTCGGCGACCTCGCCGCGCTGGTCGACACCTATTTGCGCCTGCTCGCGCCGGAGGTGATGGCGATGCTCCCGCAGCCGGTCTTCGACGGCCTGCTGACGCTGGCAACGACATCGGCTTCCGATGCCAGCGATCTCGGTCGGATGGCGCGATACACGACGGAGCGGGTGCGCGATCGAATGCTCGCCGACGGCGTGCGGCACGAGATTCGCGCACGCGTCGGCGAGTTCTTTCGCCACTACGACGTGCTGCTCCTGCCGGTCAATCCCGTGCCCGCGATCCCGCACGACCACAGCGAGCCGATGCCGCTACGGAAAATCCGCGTCGACGGCGCCGAGCGGCCGTACTTCGAGCTCTTCTCCTGGATCGCCCTCGCGACGATGGCGTACTTGCCGGCGACGGTGGCGCCAGTCGGGCGCACGCCGGCAGGTCTTCCCGTCGGCGTGCAAATCGTGGGGCCCTTCCTCGAAGATCGAACGACGATCGATTTCGCCGCCAGGCTCGAAGCACTGCTCGGCGGGTTCCAGCGCCCTCCCGGATTCTGAGCGAGGAAACTACGGCGCGGGCGGGATGCGGCCGGCGGTCCCCGAAGAGACGAAGGAAACGCGCCGGTTGAGTTGCTGGGCCTCGCGCGTCATCTCGCGCGTGATCGGTCGCTCCTGTCCGTAGCCCACGGTGCGGAGCTGTTCGGCGGGCACTCCCTTCGACGTCAGGTACTCGCGAACTTCATTCGCGCGGCGAAGCGAAAGGCCCTTGTTGTAGGCGGCATCACCGTAGAGATCGGTGTGGCCTTCGATGGTGACGACCTTTCCCGCGCAGCCTTCGAGGATCACCGCGGCGACCAGATCGAGTTGCACTTTCGCGCCCGCTTCGAGTTCGTGCGCTTCGGTCTGGAAGAGCGAGCCGCGCACTCGCGCCTTGTCGAGACAGCTCGCGGCTCCGGCGGCCTCTTCGGCCCGCACCGGCGGTGCCAGGACGAGCAGAACCGCGAGCATGAAGCCGGAGACGATCGAACGGCGGAAACGGCGGAACGCGATCACGGTGAACCCTCCAGCGCGATGTCCTCGCCAGCTCTAGCGCACCGGCTTCGCCACTGCCCCGGCGCCACTGGCGTTCGGTGGGAAATCGCTCAATCTCTGCGCCGCC
>CAZDHU010000179.1:0-3090 GCA_964505355.1 uncultured Myxococcaceae bacterium
CTCACGGATTTTCAACGCGCGTCCGGCCCGGACGCTCCTCCGATCCACCGGCAGATCGCCGACCACCTGCGCTCGGCGATCGAGGCGGGGCGGCTCGCGCCGGGGGAGCGCCTGCCGACGATTCGCGCACTCGCCAGCGGCCTCGGCGTCAACCGCGACACCGCGGCGCTCGCCTATGAAGCGCTCGGCGCGGCAGGTCTGGTCGAGTCGACGGTGGGCCGCGGGACGTTCGTCCGCGGCGTCCGCGAGGCGGGCGACCGAACCTTTGTGCCGGTCTTTTCGGCGCTGGTTCGGCGCATCGTCGAGTTCGACCGCGCGCGCGTTCGCCATCCCGCCGGCGAGGACGCGGTGCCGCTGCATTCACTCGTGCCCGATCCGTCGCTCTATCCCGTCGAAGCCTTTCGTCGTTCGCTCATGCGCGTCTTCGCGAATCGCGGAGAAGAACTGCTGCGCTACGGCAGCACCGCGGGACATCAGGGCCTGCGAGAGGCGCTTGCCGCGCGTCTTGGTTCGGCCGGAGTCCGCGTCGAGGCCGGAGCGATCGCGCTCACGCAGGGGGCGAGCGAGGGCATCGCGCTCGCGCTCCGTCTCTTCACCGGGCCCGGCGATGCCGTCGCGGTCGAAGAGCCGACCTACCACAACGTGCTCGCCGCGTTCGCCGCGCTCGGACTCCGCGCGGCGCCGGTGCCGATGCGGGACGGAGCGGCCGACCTCGCGATTCTCGAGCGGACGCTGCATCGCGACGACGTGAAGCTCTTCTACACCATGCCGACGTTTCACAATCCAATGGGAACGTCTTCCTCGCTGGCCCATCGAGAATCCGTGCTCTCGATCGCGGCACGCGCCGGCACGCCGATCGTCGAAGACGCCTACGAGATGGATCTCCGTTACGCGGGCCGTGCCGTGCCCCCGCTCGCCGCGCTCGATCGATCGGGTCTCGTCGTGCTGCTCTTCTCGTTTTCGAAATCACTGTTTCCCGGTGCACGTGTCGGCTGCATCGCCGCGCCGGATTCGGCCGTGGAACCGCTGCTCGCTTTGAAACAGTCGACCGATCTCGGCGGCTCGCTGCTCTTGCAGGCCGCGCTCGCCGATTTCGTCGAGTGCGGTGCGTACGACCGGCACCTCCACGGGCTGCGCCGAACGCTGCTCGATCGTCGCGACGCCATGCTCGACGCGCTGGCGCACGAGATGCCGGACGGCGTGCGATGGACCACGCCCGAAGGCGGACATCAGATTTGGGTCGAGCTGCCGGGAGAGATCGATACGCGCGATCTGCTCGCCGACGCGGGGCGCGCCGGCGTGCTCTTCGCGCCCGGCCATCAGTTCCATCACGACGGGCGGCCGTCGCGGGGCCTGCGGCTTTCGCTCGCTCTCGCGGACGCGGTCTCGATCCGGCGTGGAATCCGTGCGCTGGCGGGAGTCGTCGAGCAGCGACTTCGTGTCCCGCGACGGCCGGTGCACGCCGATGGCGTGTACGTCTGAGACGAACGACGAGCGTGCGACGGTTCGGCGCGCGACCAACACCGCGGAGTGTCATGCCCCGCCGGTCAGAGGAGCAGCGAGATGAGCGAGACGAAACAGACGGCGGCCCGGACGGACGCGACCTCGATCGAGATCAAGGTCGGCCTCGCGGAGATGATGAAGGGCGGCGTGATCATGGACGTGACCACGCCCGAGCAGGCGAAGATCGCCGAGGACGCGGGCGCGACCGCCGTGATGGCGCTCGAGCGCGTGCCGGCCGACATCCGCAAGGAAGGTGGAGTCGCGCGCATGTGCGCGATCGAAGTGATCGAAGGCATCCAGCGCGTGGTGTCGATTCCCGTGATGGCGAAGGTGCGAATCGGTCACTTCAGCGAGGCGCGGGTGCTGGAGGCCCTCGGCGTCGATTTCATCGACGAAAGCGAGGTGCTGACGCCGGCGGACGAAGAACACCACATCGACAAGCACGCCTTCCGGTCGCCGTTCGTCTGCGGTGCGCGCGATCTCGGCGAGGCGCTGCGCCGGATCGGAGAAGGCGCGGCGATGATTCGCACCAAGGGGGAAGCTGGCAGCGGCAACATCGTCGAGGCGGTGCGCCATCTGCGCCGCGTGGTCGGCGAGATGCGGCAGCTTTCGTCCATGCCCGCAGAAGAGCTCTACGCGCGTGCGAAGGAGCTTCGCGCACCGGCGGATCTCGTTCGCACCGTCGCTCGCGACGGCAAGCTGCCGGTGCCGAACTTCGCCGCCGGCGGAATCGCGACGCCGGCCGACGCGGCCCTGTGCATGTCGCTCGGCGCCGAAGCCGTCTTCGTCGGATCGGGCATTTTCAAGAGTGAAGATCCCGCCGTTCGCGCCCGCGCCGTCGTCCACGCGACCACGCACTGGAAGGATCCCGCAGAAGTGCTCGCGGCGAGCCGCAAGCTCGGTCGCGCGATGGAAGGCATCGCGATGGAGACCCTCGCCGAGAGCGAACGGCTCGCGAACCGCGGCTGGTGACCGGCGCTCCCTCGTCACCCTCGAGGGATCGGACGGGGATCGGGAGGTGCGCGTGAGCGCAGAGGGACGAATCCGGCGTGTCGGAGTGCTCGCATTGCAGGGCGACTTCGACGCACACGCGAAGGCACTGCGGCGGGCCGGTGGCACCGCGGTCGAGGTTCGGGAGGTGCGCAAGTCCGGGCACCTCACGGAACTCGACGCGCTCGTACTGCCGGGCGGCGAGAGCACGACGATTTCGAAGAGCCTCGACCGCTTCGGCCTGTTCGCACCCCTGCGTGATTTCGTGAAGCAGGGGCATCCCGTGCTCGGCACCTGCGCAGGAGCCATCTTGCTGGCGGCGCGAGTCGAGAATCGTCCGGTCGAGACGCTCGGCGTGCTCGACGTGACGGCCGTGCGAAACGCGTACGGCACGCAGGTCGATTCGTTTTCCGCGCCGGTCGATCGGGACGCGGCTCCGGGGCTCGACGGTCTTCTCTGCGTCTTCATTCGTGCGCCGCGACTTCGTGATCTCGGGCCTGCGGTCGAAGTGCTGGCGCGGGTCGACGGCGCCCCCGTTTTCGTGCGGCAGGCCTCCGTGCTGGCGGCGACGTTCCATCCCGAGCTCACCGGCGACGA
>CAZDHU010000180.1:0-10229 GCA_964505355.1 uncultured Myxococcaceae bacterium
TCGCGCACGGCTCGGCGCCGGCGGGTTGCAGCGCGCCCAGACTTTCACCATCGCGCGCACGGCCGCGTCGGTCGAAGCGATCTACGAAACGCTGCTGGAGGATCCGAACACGTGATCGGTGAGCGCACGCAGAACGCGCTGGTCTTCGCACTGCTGCTGGCCGTGGGGTCCGCCGCGTGGTGGCTCACGCTGCGACCGGGGCTCGCCGTCGATGCGACGCAGCTGCTCGGCCTGCCGCGCGAGATCGACGGCTGGCGGGCCGACGACGTTCCCCTCGGTGAAACGGTCGAAGCCGAGCTGCGCGCGGACGCGAATCTGCAGCGCGTCTGGCTGCACCCCGGCGCGGAGCCGATCTGGATGTACGTCGGCTACTACGGCACGACGCGCGGAGGCCGGCCGGAACATACGCCGCGCGGCTGTTACACGGGGGCGGGCTATGGCATCGAGGCTGCGCGCGTCGTCGAAGTCGATCCCGCGCGCGGGCTTCGCGCCAACGAGTACGTCGTCGAACGCGGCGGCGAGCGCCAGCTCGTCCATTTCTGGTTTCGCTCGATCCGGCGAACCGGTCTGCTCGGCGGGATCGATCAAAATCTCGATCGACTGGCGGGCCGGCTCGGCGGGGGACGAGCGGACGGCGCCTTGATTCGGCTCTCGACGCGGCTCGCTGCCGAAGACGAAATCAGCGCACGCAGCCGGCTGATCGCCTTTGCCGCGAAGCTCGATTCGCTGCTCGGCGAGCGCTGGCCCGAAGAACATCCCGTGCCGTGAGCGAGGCCGCCGAGGGTGCGTTGCCTGCGCGCCGAGCGAGGGGTGATTCGATTCGGCCGCTCAGCGCGGAGCCGCACCAGAGGTCCGTCGCGCACGAAGAAAGGCGAGCGCCGCCCGTCGCTCGTCTCGCGAGACGACACCAAACAGTGTGGCGAGCGCGAAGAGCGCGAAGGCCCCGGCGCCGAGCAGCATCGAGGACATCGTTTCCGGCGGGCGGATCCATTCGACCGCCGCCGCCGTCACGGTGGCGAGGGCGAGCAGGCGCAGGTGCGGGGCGTAGCGCAGGCGAATCGGCCAGAGCTGCTGCGCGAAGCGCCAGGTGAATCCAAACCGAACCGCGAACCCTGCGAGCGTCGCGAGCGCGGCACCGAGACCGCCGAACGGCGGGATCAGCGTCACGTAGCCGATCAGCACGACGACGACGGCTGCCCAGGTGGCGAGGGTCGCGTAGCGCGTGCGCTCCGAGATCTGGATGCCGAGCTCCGCGGCATCGGTGAAGGCCTGCAGCACGTAGGCCGCGACGATGATCGGCACGAGGCGCGCGGCACCCGCGTAACTCGCGCTCGCCATCACCGCGAGCAGCGGCTGCGCGAAGAGGCAAAGCCCGAGTGCGGCGCTCACGACGACGATCGAGAACCAGCGCAGCCCTTCGTCGTAGGCCGCGTCACGCTCTTCGCGCGGCCGGGAGGCGAGGCGGAAGCGTTCGGGGTTCCACGCCTGCAGAAAGGGCGCCGAACTGGCGACGATCAGCAGAAAGCCGAACTGATAGGCGAGTCCGTAGAGCCCGACTTCCGCGAGATCGTGTCTCGCTTCGAGGAAATAACGGTCGGCGAAGGTGAGGATGAAGGTGCCGGCGGTCGTCACGCGATAGGGCAGGCCAAACCGCATGAGGTCGCGCGCGACTCCGAGATTCGGACGCCAGCCGCTGGAAAGCTGCCAGCCCGCGAGCGCCGTCCCGAGCAGAAGGTTCGTGATCAACGTGCTCAGCAGCACGCCCTCGACGCCGCGCTCCAGTACGACCAGAAAGAAGACGTTGAAGCTGATCTGCATCAGCAGACGAACCACGCTCAGCGTCGAGTACGCGGCGGCGCGCCCTCGGGCCTGCAACTGAAGCATCGCCACCTGACCGAGGGGCTCGGCCGCGAACGACGCCGCCTGCAGGCGCACGAGATGAGCGCCGTCGGGCCGATCGATCACCCGTTCGGCGAGCGCGGGGGCGAAGGCGAGCAGCAGCAGCGCCGCCAGTGCGTTGAAGGCCAGCATCAGCCAGAACGCGGTCGTGAAAACGCTGCGCCGTTCGGGCTCGTCGTTCGCTTTGAAGAAGAAGCGCATCACGCCCGCCAGCGTGCCGGCGCTGAGCGCGATCGCCGCCACGTCGAGCGTGACCTGCAGCATCTGGAGTGCGCCGTAGTCGGCCGGCGAGAGCCGCTGCGTGTAGAGCGGCAGCAGGACGAACGCCGCCGCTCGCTGGACGATCACCGCCGCGCCATAGACCATGGTCTGGCGGGCCAGTGAACCGAGCGAGGATGTCGGCGGCGAACTCAGCGGCGGATTCTCCGGTCGGTCGAGCGCGTGCGACGAGGATGCCCGCTGCCGGGCATTGGAGCTCGTGCAGGGATTGAGGTAACACGAGCCGCGGGGTTCGTCCGTCGACGATGGTTCGGCGGGGACGGGCAGGCGGCGAGCTGCGCGCGGCGGGGAGCATCGAACCGAGTGGCAACGCCCATCCTGTTCCTCCACTACGGCGAAGCCTGGCTGCGCGGAAGCGAAATCTGCCTGCTCGAATTGCTGCGCCGGATCGATCGCGATCGCTTTCGACCGATCGCGATCTCACACAGCGAACCCCTGCGCGCCGCGCTCGCTGCGGAAGGCATCGAAGCCCACGCGCTTCGCTTCCCGGAGTTCATGATCGACGCAGGCCACGTGCGACTGGAGCCACTGCGCGCCGTGCGGGCTCTCGCCCGCATCGGGAAAATCCTCGACGGACGCCGTCCGGCACTCGTCTACTGCAACTCCGGTCTCGCGGCGCAGCTCGGCAGCGCGGTGGCCTTCCGGCTGCGCGCGCCGCGCATCGTTCACCTCCACGCGCCGTTCTACCGGCGCATGTACTGGTTCTGGCGACTCTCCAGCGCCGATCTGCTGATCTTCGTCAGCGAGGCCACGCAGCGGAAATCGCTGGCGCGAATCGCCCGGCCGCCGCCGAGCCTCGTGATCCCGAATGGAATCGATCTCACACGCTTCGCGCCCGCGCCGGAACGCGACCCGTCGCTGCGCGAGCAGTTCGGCATTCCGGCCGGGGCGTTCGTGATCGGCCAGATCGGCAGCCTGATCCGCCGCAAAGGCGTCGACGTATTGCTCGAAGCCTTCGCGCGCCTGCGCCGCGCGCCCGGCGCTGCGGCCGACATGCGTCTCTTGCTGGTGGGCGACGGCCCCGCGCGCGCAGCCTTCGAAACGCAGGCGCGCGCACTCGGCATCGCGTCCTTCGTCGTCTTCGCCGGCGAGCAGCCCGCGCCCGAACGCCTCTGGCAACACGCGATCGACGTCAACGTGCTGGCCGCGCGACTCGAAGCACTTCCGCTCTCGCTGCTCGAAGCCTCGGCCTGCGGCGTACCGAGCGTCTGCAGCGACGTCGGCGGAAATCCCGAGGCGATCGCGGATGGCGAGACGGGCCGGGTCGTTCCCGTCGAAAACCCCGACGCTCTCGCCCGCGCACTCGCCTCGCTCCGCGACGACCCCGCCCTGCGCGCCCGCCTCGGCCGCGCCGCACGCGAACGCGCACAGACCCGTTTCGGTCTCGACCGTCAGGTGCGCGCCGTCGAAGCCTGCCTCGCCACCCACGCACGCGCCGTGTAGACGACGGTGCCGGTTGCGGCGAGTGCGAACACTCCCGTCGAGAGCAGGGTTCGCGCCGAGCCGGCCGCGCCGCAGGCCACGAGTGCCGCGGCAGCGCAGAGTGCGAGCGGCTGAGCAACGACGGCGAGCGACGAAAAGCGAAGCGCGCTCATCGCGGCTGCTCGCGGCCTTGCGCCATTCCACAGTGCGGATGCCCAGCCGAGTGCACCGAGGGTGATGGCCAGCGGAACGCCGCCATCCTGTCCGCTCAACTGCAACGGATCACCGTGTGGCGCGCGAAGCAGAGGACCTACCGCAGCAACCTCGAAGCCGATCGCCGAGAGCATGGACGCTGCGAGGGTCGCGATCGAACTCTCGAGCCCTGGCGACGTGAGGTAGAGCAGCGAGCCCGGAACGGGAAGGAGGGCCAGCGCCAGCACGAGCACGGCCGGTCGTGGCCGACCGAGAAGCGCGGCCAGAGCGAACATCGCGACCGGTAGCGAGAGCCGCGACAGCAACGAAGCACTGCCCGCGATTCCGATCAGCAGCAAGAGCGCGGCGAGGGCTCCTGCCGCGACGGCGACGCGTGGCCGGAACGGGTTCGGAGACGCGCGACGCTCACGCCAGGCGAGCAAAGCCAGCGCCGCCAGCGGGACGACGACGTATCGATCCTCGCTCCTCGCTCGCAGATGCTGTCCGAGTTCGATCCACGCCGGCGAAAACGCGACGAGGAGCGCGATCCACGCGGCACGATCGGTCGAGCGTCGGCTGGTCGCGAGCAACTCCGCCTCCCCGGACGAGCGCGCGCGTCCGGTTGACCGCCGCGCATCCTACGGAGAACTCCCGGGTTCTGCAGCATCCGCGAGGCGCATGGTCTCTCGCTTCAGGGCAGACGCTCCGCTATCCCGGCTTCGAAGGACGGCGCGTCCGGCCGAAGGAGTCGCATGCTGCCGGAACCGATGAGCATCGTGCGCACGCTGGCTCGTCTCTTGCGTTCGGGAGACGCGCGCGAGGATCTCGCCTGGGAGTGGCGTCGTCGCCGGGCGGGCGAGCCGGCGCTGCCCGCGGGAGGCGTGCGCCGAATCGTCGTGCTCTGTCATGGAAATCTGTGCCGCAGCCCGTTTGCGGCCGCGTTGCTCGCGGCCGATCGGTGTCTCGACGTGCGTTCGGCGGGGGTGGGCGCTGGCGACGGCGAGCCGGCAGATCCCACTGCGGCGCGCGTCGCCCTGCGATTCGGCATCGACCTCGCCGCTCACCGGACGCATCGGGTTCGTGCGCAGGACGCGCAGTGGGCGGATCTCTTGCTCGGGATGGAGGGACGGCACGCGGCGGCGCTTCGTCGCGCGTTCCCGGAGGCCGCGCCACGCGTGCGGTTGCTGGGAGATTTTCTGGAGGAAGCGCCCCATCGAATCCTCGATCCGTGGGGCCAGAGCGAGGCGGTGTTCGAAGACACGTTTCACCGGATCGTGCGAGCGACGAACCGGTTGCGCGAGCGAATCGGAAACGGTTTGCGCGACAAATCGCCGTTGGCGGTGCCGGGCAGGGCAAGCACGTGAGCGCTGCGCTGCTCTGGTGCGTCGTCGGAGTCTCGCTCGTTCACGTCGGCTGGACGTGGGCGGGCTATCCGCTGTGTCTCGCGCTGCTCCGGCCCTGCTTGCGGCGCGACGTCCGGCAGGACGCGCGCGTGCCGTCGCTCTCGGTCGTGATCGCGGTGCACGACGGCGAACGCGAACTGTCGAAGAAACTCGAAGACACACTCGCGCAGGACTACCCCGAGCGGTTCGAAGTGATCGTCGCCTCGGACGGTTCGACCGATCGCACGGACGAGATCGCGCGCGGATTCGAGTCTCGCGGCGTGCGGCTGATTCGAAACCCGGTCCGCGAGGGCAAGGAAGCCGCGCAGGCCGCCGGCATCGCGGCCTCGAACGGCGAGATCCTCGTCTTCACCGACGTCTCCGCCGAACTCGAGCCCGGCGCGTTGCGCGCGATCGTGAAGCCGTTTGGAGATCCATCGATCGGCTGCGTGAGCAGCGAAGATCGCGTGCAGTCGAGCGGCGGCGAGGGCGCGTACGTCCGCTACGAAATGGCACTCCGGCGCCTCGAGAGCGAAGTGACGACACTGATCGGCTGCTCGGGATCGTTCTTCGCGGCGCGACGCTCGATCTGTACGCCGTGGCCGGCCGATCTCGCGAGCGACTTCCGAATCGCACTCGAAGCCGCACGTCGCGGGCTGCGCGCCGTCTCCGAGCCCGCAGCCCGCGCGTCGTTTCGCGCGACCGACGACCCCGCCGCCGAGTGGTCGCGCAAAGTTCGCACGGTGCGTCGCGGAATCGCCGTGCTCGCAGCGCATCGCGACCTCTTGCATCCGCGGCAGGGACGCGTCGCGCTCTCGCTCTGGAGTCACAAGCTGCTGCGCTTCACGGCACCGTTCGCGTTGATCGCGCTCTTGCTCGCGTCGCTCGCGCTCGCACCCGAAAGCCGTGTTGCATCGCTCTTGTCGTTTGCGCAGGGGATCGGCTACGCGGCGGCCGTGGCGGCATTGCGCTCAAAGCGCGTCGCGGCGTGGCTACCGGCGCGCCTCGCGGGCTTCTTCCTGCTGGTGAATCTGTCGGCTCTCGTCGCCTGGCGGCACCACCTTGCCGGCGAGCGTGCCGTCACGTGGACGCCGACGCAGCGATGAGTGCGCTGCGCCGCGCGCCGTCGGGACAGGGGCCGTCGCTCGCCGCATGGCATCGGCTCCTCGCACGCGCGCACGAGGACGCTCCGTCGAGGCTGGCGGCGGGACTGCGAGGGCTGGTCGGAGAGGGCACGCTGCATTTTCATCGCTCGGGCCGCGAAGCACTGCGCGCGACATTCGTCACGCTCGCTGCTCGCAGCTCGCGAGACGAGGTCATCGTACCGGCCTACACCTGCTACTCCGTTGCGGCGGCAGCCGTCGCCGCAGGGCTGCGCGTGCGGCTCGTCGATGTCGATGCGAACGGGCAGATCGACCGCGCGTCGCTCGCGAAGCTGCCGCTCGAACGCGCGGCCGCGATCGTCGTCTGCAACCTCTTCGGCATCGCGGAACCGGTGAGCGACCTGCGCGCGATCGCGCGATCGCACGCGGTCGCGCTGGTCGACGACGCCGCGCAGTCGCTCGGCGCGCGCGATACGAACGGCGAACCGGCGGGCGGTCGCGGTGACGCTGGCATCCTGAGCTTTGGTCGGGGAAAGCCGCTCTCCGCGATGGGCGGTGGTGCCGTGCTGTGGTGCGTCGATCCGCCCGAGGCACCCCGTGTGCCGCAGGCCAGTCGATGGGGCGGCACGCTCGCCGCGCTCGCCGGCTCGATCGCCCTCTGGCCACCGCTGTTCACGATCGCCGCCTCGATTCCGTCACTGCACGTCGGCGAGACGCCGTTCGAGCCGAACTTCGAGCGCGGCAGCATTTCGGCGGCGTCTCTCGCGCTCGCCGCGGCGCTGGTGGACGACGTGGCGAGCGAAGGGCGAGAGCGGGACGCCCTCGTGGCGCGGTTCAGCGCGCGGCTCGAACCGGCATCGGCATTCACGCGCGTCGCGCCAGCGGGAGACGCCGCGTGCGTCTCGACACGAATCGTGCTGCGTGCCCGCGACGCCGAAGGGCGCCGCGAGGCGCTGAGAGCGCTATCTGCCATGGGGGTGGGCGAGAGCGCGTTCTATCCCGCCAGTCTCGATGCTGTGCCCGCGCTGCGCGCGCATCTCGCGGATTCCGCCGCAATGCCGGGCGCGGCAGATCTCGCGAGGCGGATCCTGACATTGCCCGCGAACGGACGGTCGCGAGGGAAGCGGATCGACCCGCTGATTGCGGCGCTGCGGGGCGTCAGATGAGTGAGGCGACGGCTGGTGAAGGAGCTTCGCAATGACGAAATGCGCGATCGTGGCGAATCTGCCCGAGACTGGAGAACCGCAGTGAGCGATCGCTCCGAACTCTCGATCGTCGTGCCGATCTTCAATGAAGAAGGCAACCTCCCGGAGCTCGAACGCCGATTGCGAGATGCGCTCGACGCGATCACGACATCCTGGGAGGTGATCTTCGTCAATGACGGAAGCACGGATGGCAGCCTCACGCTGATGCAGGAGATCCGCTCGCGCGATCCGCGGTTCAAGCGAATCGACTTCTCGCGCAACTTCGGCCATCAAACGGCCGTGTCCGCCGGCATCGACCATGCACAAGGTCGCGCCGTCGTCGTGATGGACGGCGATTTGCAGGATCCGCCGGAAGTGATCGAGCAGCTCGTCTCGCGCTGGCGTGAGGGCTTCGACGTCGTCTACGCCGTGCGGACCGAGCGCAAAGAGTCGCTGCTCAAGCGCGCCGCCTACGCCGCGTTCTACCGGCTTCTGCACGCGATCTCCGACACGGAGATGCCCCTAGACAGCGGTGATTTCGCGCTGATGGATCGGCGCGTGGTGGACCATCTCGTCGCGCTGCCGGAGCGGAATCGATACATCCGTGGCCTGCGCGCCTGGCTCGGTTTTCGGCAGACGGGTCTCACGTATGCGCGCGATGCGCGTCATGCGGGTGGGACGAAGTACACGCTGCGACGGCTGTTCAAACTGGCGTCCGATGGAATCTTCGCGTTCTCGGACGCGCCGCTCCGCGTGGTGCGGCAGGCGGGTCTCGCGATTACCGTTGTTTCGGTGCTCTTGGGTGCGTGGACGTTCGCAAAACGAATCCTTGGCCATGACGTGGTGCCCGGCTTCGCGACTCTTGCGTTGCTCGTGCTGTTCTTCGGCGGCGTGCAACTCGTGACGGTCGGGCTGCTCGGCGAATACATCGCGCGGATCTACACGGAGGTGAAGGGGCGCCCTCGCTATGTGATCCGCGATCTCGACGGGCTTGAGCCGACCAGGGCGGGCAACGGGCGTCCGCCTCGTTCACCATGACGACCGCGCTGCGACCGATCCAGGCCTCGCGGCTCGGCTGCGGCTCTCTGGGGGCACCCGGGGACGACCGCTGCGCATGGGGGCCCGTCGTGATTTCGCTCGTCGCAGCGGGCGCACTGCTTCGATTCGTCGCGCTCGACCATCAGAGCCTTTGGCTCGACGAGTTTCTCGCTTTCTTGATTGGGCAGGGTGATCCCGGCGAACTACTCGAACGTACACGGGCGATCGCAGGCCAGTCTCCGTTCTACTACGTCGTCGTGCACTTCTGGAGCGTTCTCTTTGGTCGCGAGGACGCGGTGGTCGTGCGTGCTCTCTCGGCAACGTTCGGAGTGGTGTCTCTCGCCCAGCTCTACCTGTTTGCGCGGCGATTTGCGGGCGAGTCGCAAGCGCGGGTCGCTCTCGCGATCCTCACGTTGTCGCCGCTGCACCTGTACTTCTCGCAGGAGGCGCGGATGTATCCGCTGCTCCTGGTGCTGGTGCTCGCGATCGTGCACCTGTGCCTCTCTGCGGTTCGCGCTCCGGCCGCACGCGGGCTTCTGCGCATGGCAGCGATCGCGGCGCTGACAGCAGCCGCGCTCTACACGCACTACTACGCTCTACTCTTCGTGGCCGCGCTCGACGTCTTTCTCGTCCTCACGTGGCGTCGTTCGGGGGCCGTGATTCCACGCATCGCACTCGCGCAGCTCGTTGGCGCCATCGCGTACCTGCCCTGGATTCCGGCGCTGCTACAGGCTGCCGACAGCGGTGGCAACGCGTTCATTCGTTTCGTTGGACTGAAGGGACTTTATGCCGCTTACACCTTTGCCCTCGGCTACTCCTCGGTCGTTCTCGATGCGACCACGAAGGACGCGATCCCGCAGCAGTTCCTCGCCGCATGGCCGCGCGTCATTCTCGGCGCCGTCGCCTTTGGAGCCCTCGTCCTGCAGGGCGTGCGTGGGCTATGGCGCGCCGATCGCGACTTGCTTCTCCTGCTGGCATTGCTGCTCGGGCTCCCGGTCGCGATCGCTACGCTGGTGTCTTTCCGCATGCCGATCATCAGCGAACGCTATTTCTCTCCCGCACTGCCGTTCTTCGCGCTGCTTCTCGGGTACGGCATCGTCGCTGCACGGGGTGTTGCGCGGTGGGCACCTCTTGCGATCGCCGGCCTGCTCGTGGCGCATTCTCTCTCGCACTACTGGTTCGATCCCCGTTTCGGAAATCACGATTGGCGCGCGGCCACGCAATGGGTGAGCGCGCATCGATCGCGAGGCGAGGTGCTTCTCTTCCATCCCGCATTCATCGAACCCTGCTTCCGCTTCTATGCGCGAGATGTCGGCGCAGGGCAGGGGATCGATGCTTCGGAAGAAGTCGCGGCTCTCGCAAGTGGCGGGACATACGCGCTCGTGGTGTCGCATGCGCGACCCGAGCTAACCGCGATATTGGAAGCGCTCGATCGCCGCTTCGAACGAGTCGAGGAAGTCTGGCTTCCGCGGGGTGAAGGCATCCGGGTGCTGCGCTACGCGCCGCGGCGAGCAGATGACGCCGCCGCGGGCAAATCGGGCCAGCGATGACCGAGGCGTCGAGCCGGGCCGCCGACTCCGCGATCCCGTCAACCGGGCGTGTCGCACAGACTGCCGCTTCGACGGGCGTCGTGATCGCGCAGGCTCCGACATCGCGGCTGCTCCTGGCGGCGCTCATGATGTTCTTCGTGCTCGAGTACGCGCGCCCGCCGGCGATCACGCCGCTCCGGC
>CAZDHU010000181.1:0-10399 GCA_964505355.1 uncultured Myxococcaceae bacterium
CGGGCGCGGTGCCGTGGCTCGCATCTGCCAGCCCGGGCGGCGCCGGCGCCGATCACGGGGGAACGATCGCGGCCGTGCGCCGCTGGCGCGAGCGATTGACCGGCGTGCGCAATCTGCAGGTCGCGCTCGATCGACGAGGCAGCTTCACCGGCAGCAACGAGTGGGGCGTGGCCGCGTCGCAGAGCGCCACCGGCAAGCCGATGATCGCGAACGATCCGCACCTCTCGCTCGACATTCCTGCGACCTTCTACGAGAACCATCTGGTGGTCTCGAACGATCCCCTGCGCGGCGCGATGAACGTCACCGGCATCACCTTTCCGGGCGTGCCGTTCGTGATTCTCGGGCAGAACGAAAAGATCACGTGGGGCGCGACGACCAACCCGATGGACGTCTCGGATCTGTTCCGCGATCGCATCGTCTCGGGCAACGTGCCGGGTTGCCCGGCGACGGCCTGCGTGATCTCGGGCAGCGAGCTCTATCCGCTGAAGGTCGAAGTGGCGAGCTATCTCGCCAACACGCCCGGCGACGGCCAGATCGACAACGTGGTCGACGGCGGTGTTCCGCTCGGCCAGCGCTTCGTGCTGACGGTCGACGACGAGCGAAGAAGCTTTGGTCCGATCGTCGACATCGACGACTCCGGCGTGCTCTTCGGTTCGGGCGAGACCCACGCGCTGGTGCTGCAATACACGGGATTCCACGGCACGCGCGAAGTCGAGACCTTCCTGCGCTGGGGCCGTGCGCGCACGCTGCCGGAGTTTCTCGACGGGCTCGCGCTCTTCGACGCCGGCAGCCAGAACTGGGCCTACGCGGACAGCGACGGGCACGTCGGGTACTTCAGCAGCAGCGAGCTTCCGCTGCGCAAGGATCTCGAAAACGGCGCCGTGGTGGGGCGGCCGCCTTTCTTCGTGCGGGACGGCACGACGGGCGAGAACAACTGGGTCCACGATCCCGCGCACTCGCAGGGACAGACGATTCCGTTCGCCATCCTGCCCGACGCCGAGATGCCGCACACGCTCGATCCGCCGAACGGATTCTTCGTCAATGCGAACAACGATCCGGCGGGCACCAGCCTCGACAACGATCCGCTCGATCAGCATCGACCCTCGAAGCCGGACGCGATCTACTACCTGAACGCCGGCTATGCCGACGGCCTGCGCGCGGGGCGCATCACGCGTCTGCTGAAGGCGAAGCTCGGCCGCGGCGAAAAGATCGACGCGCAGTATCTGCGCTGGATGCAGGGCAACACGCAGCAGCTCGACGCCGAGCTGATGACGCCTCATCTGCTGCAGGCCTTCGCGAACGCGTCGGTGCCCGGCGCACCGTCCGAACTGGTGGCGCTCGCGTCCGATCCGCGCGTGGCAGAGGCGATCGGCCGGCTCTCGGGCTGGGATTTCTCGTCGCCGACGGGCATCGCCGAGGGCTACGACGCGTCCGACACCGACGGTGTGCGCGGGCCCGTGTATCTCGACGAAGCCGAGCGCAGCGTGGCGGCGACGATCTACAACGTCTGGCGTGCGAAGGCGATCGCGCGCACCGTCGATGCGACGCTGACCCGTGTCGGTGTGCCCGGCGTCGGTTCGACCGACGCACTGGTCGCACTGCACCACCTGCTCGCCGCACAGCCGTTCACCGGCATCGGCGCGTCCGGCGTCGACTTCTTTCCGCAGTCGATCGCGCTCTCGGCGGGAGCGCGGCGAGACGTCGTGTTGCTCGATGCGCTGCGTGCGGCGCTCGATTCGCTGGCGTCTCCGCAGTACGAAGCGGCGTTCGGGCGCTCGACGCGACAGGACGACTATCGCTGGGGACGGCTGCACCGGATCACCTTCGATCACCGGCTGGGCGGCGCGTTCTCGCTTCCGCCGGCCGCCGGCTTCAGCGACCTCGCGCCGAATCTGCCCGGCCTCGCGCGCGATGGAGGCTACGAAGTGGTCAACGCGTCTGGATTCAGCGCGCGTGCCGACGGCCCGAACAGCTTCCGCTTCGGTGGCGGGCCGGTGCGTCGCTACGTCGGCGTAGCCGGAGCGACCGCGTTTCCGGCGGCGCGGGTCGCGGGCTGGAACGTGATCCCCGGCGGCTCGGCGGGAGACCCCGCCGATCCGCTCTACGCGAAACAACTGCCGCTCTGGCTGACGGCAGATCAGCACCCCGTGATGATGACCGAGGCCGAAGCGCTGCGCGGGCATTTGCGCGTCGAACGGTTCAGCGCGCCGTAGCGGTCGCGGATCGGACGACGCTCGGCTTCGAAGGCCGTGCGCGGACCGAACTCGCGAGCCATGCTGTTCGGGTGAGCGCGAACGAAATCCAATGACGTCCGGCGACGCACCCGACGAGACTCGTGACGACGCGCAGCCCGACGTTGCGGCCGTGTACGCGCAGGGCGTCACGCGATTCATGGGGCTCGAACTGCTGGTCGGCCCGGGCGCGCTCGTGCCGCGCGCCGAAACCGAGCTGCTGGGCCACGAAGCCGTGCGCCTCGCGCGCGAGCTTTCACCGACTCCGCGCGTGATCGACGTCTGCTGCGGCTCCGGCAACCTCGCCTGCGCGATCGCTGCCGGCGTGCCGCTGGCCCGCGTCTGGGCTGTCGATCTGACGGCGCCCTGCGCCGAACTCGCGCAGCGCAACGTCGACCGACTCGGTCTCGGCGAGCGGGTGCGCGTCGCGCAGGGCGATCTCTTCGAGCCGCTCGCGGGCGAAGGGCTCGAGAGGACGATCGATCTCGTCACCTGCAACCCGCCATACATCTCGACCGCGCGTGTCGAGCAAGATCCCGAAGGTCGCTTCGCGCACGAGCCGCGCGAAGCCTTCGACGGCGGGCCCTGGGGGCTCGCGATTCACCAGCGCACGATGAAGGAAGCGCAGCGCTGGCTTCGGGCAGGCGGCTGGCTGGCCTTCGAGTTCGGGCTCGGGCAAGAGCGGCAGATGACGGCGCTCTTCTCCCGCGCGCGCGTTTATCGCGCGCTTCGATTCCTGCACGATGCGGCCGGGGCGCCGCGCGTCGTGGCGGCGCAGTACGCGCCGGGCGAATCGAAGGCCTGAACGCGCTGCGCGAGCGATCGCCCGCCGCCTTCAGGCCGCTGCGCCGCTCGCCGACAAGAAGCTCGCGCGTCTTCGCACGCGCCGAGGCTCGTCTCGATGCTCGACCCGCACCGCGGGTGTTCCTGCTGGCCGACCCGAACGGGGAGCCCCGGTTTCGACCGATCCCACTGACCGGGAGGCTCCGCCGTGGCATCGAGTGATTCAGAAAAACGTGTCGGGGAAAGCGCGGACGAAGCGGCCGGCGCGCCGTCGGGCCGTCGCGGGCGCTCTCGACCGCGACGCGTGCCGCACGGGGACGTGATCGTCAGCCTCGCGCCCGGTTCGGTCGAGCGCCGGGTCGTGAGCGAGCAGACCGAGGCGGCGACCGAGCACGAACTGGAGGCGCTGAGCAGTCTGCTCGCGAACAAGCCGCCGGCCGAGCGGCGTCGCGTGCTCGAACTGCTGCTCGATCGCGAACGGGCTCCGGACGGCCACGACGAGCGAACGGGCGCGATTCGGCGCAGCGTTCCGCATCCCGACAACGAACTCGCCCGCGACTGGCGCGAGGGCGTCTATCCGTATCGCAACCTGCTCAGTCGCAAGAGCTACGAGCGGCAGAAGTACCAGCTGCAGGTCGAGCTGCTGAAGATGCAGGCCTGGGTCAAGGAGACCGGCCAGCGGATCGTGATTCTCTTCGAAGGGCGCGATGCGGCCGGCAAGGGCGGCGCGATCAAACGCTTCATGGAGCATCTCAATCCGCGCGGTGCGCACGTCGTCGCGCTCGGCACGCCGACCGACGAAGAGCGCGGTCAGTGGTACTTCCAGCGTTACGTCGAGCACCTGCCGACGCGCGGCGAAATCGTTCTGTTCGACCGCAGCTGGTACAACCGGGCGGGCGTCGAACGCGTGATGAAGTTCTGCAGCGACGGCGACTACGCGGAGTTCATGCGCCAGGCGCCCGAGTTCGAGCGCAACCTCGTGCGCAGCGGCATCCATCTGATCAAGTTCTGGTTCTCGGTCAGTCGCGACGAGCAGAAGCGTCGCTTCAAGGAGCGCGAGAACCATCCTCTGAAACAGTGGAAGCTCTCGCCGATCGACCTCGCGTCGCTGCACAAATGGGACGACTACACCGCCGCGAAAGAGGCGATGTTTCTCAACACCGACACCGCGGACGCGCCCTGGACGGTGATCAAGTCGAACGACAAGAAGCGCGCCCGCCTCAACGCGATGCGCTACGTGCTGCGCAAGATCCCGTACACCAAACGTGATCTCGAGCGCATCGGTCTCGTCGATCCGCTGCTCGTCGGCCGCGCGCACGTCGTCTACGAACAGGGCGAGCGAGGCGACGCGCTGATCTGACGCGCGCGGGTTCGGTGCCCGGGCCCGCTTCGATTCGCCGGCCCGGAGCCGATTTCGCGACACGGGCAGCCGGCCCGCCGGCGTGCTCTACTCCTCCTGCGACACCGCCCCGTCGCCGGAGGCCCGCTCGATGATCGAACTGTTCACCGCGCCCACCCCCAATGGATGGAAGGCGAGCGTCGCGCTCGAAGAGCTCGAGCTTCCCTATCGCGTGCGCCCGATCGACCTCGGCAAGAACGAACAAAAAGAGCCCTTCTTCCTCGCCATCAACCCGAACGGACGCATTCCCGCGATCGTCGACCACGACGCGGGCGACTTCGCGGTCTTCGAGTCCGGCGCCGTCCTGCTCTACCTCGCGGAGAAGGCCGGGCGCCTGCTGCCGGCCGACGCGAAGGGGCGCTCACGCGTCGTGCAGTGGCTGATGTTTCAGATGGGCGGGGTCGGGCCCATGATGGGTCAGGCGAACGTCTTCTCTCGCTACTGGCCCGAGAAGTACCAGCCCGCCATCGATCGCTATCAGAACGAGTCGCGCCGCCTGTTCGGCGTGCTCGACGGCCGCCTGCAGCAATCCGAGTATCTCGCGGGCGACTATTCGATCGCCGACATCGCGAACTGGTGCTGGGTACGCACGCACCGCTGGTCGGGCGTGTCGGTCGACGGCCTCGAAGCGCTGCAGCGCTGGACGGCCGCGATCGAGGCGCGACCCGCCGCGCAGCGGGGCGTGCGCGTGCCCGTCGACCTCGAAGCGCTGCGCAGGGGAGACGGGGAAGGCGCGAAGACGGTGGTGGCGTCGGCGCAGCGCATCGTGCAGCGGTAGGAGACGGCGATGCGTTCGATCGAAGGAAAGCGCGTGCTGGTGACCGGCGGTGCGGCGGGCATCGGCTTCGCGATCGCGGAGGCGTTCGCCGCGCGGGGCGCGGAACTCGTGCTGGTCGACCTCGACGAAGCGGCGCTCGCGAAGGCGGCGACGGCCCTGCGCGATCGCAAGGCGAGCGTACACACCTTCGCGCTCGACGTGACCGACGTGGCGGCCATCGCGCGCGTGCGCGAGCGCGTGCTCGCGGACGCGGGACCGATCGACGTGCTGGTGAACAACGCCGGCGTCGTCTTCGGCGGCGCCTTTCTCGACGTGCCGCTCGAGAAGCATCTCGCCACCTACCGCGTCAACACGCTCGGGCTGGTGGCGATGACGCACGCTTTCCTGTCCGATCTGATCGCCCGGCCCGACGCGCACGTCGTGGTGGTGGCGAGCGCGTCGGGATACATCGGCCTTCCGTTCGGCACCACCTACGCCTCCAGCAAATGGGCGGCGATCGGGTTTTCGGAATCGTTGCTGCTCGAGCTCGGTCTGCTCGGTCATCACCACGTGCACGTGACGGCGATCTGCCCGAGCTACGTCTCGACCGGCCTCTTCGAAGGCGTGAGGGCGCCGCGCACCACGCGCCTGCTGACACCGGAACGTGTCGGACGGCTCACCGTCGAGGGCGTGCTCGCCGACCGGCCGCTCGTGCGCATGCCGTGGCTCGCGCAGGTGACGCCGATCCTGCGCGGCCTGTTGCCCTTCGCGCTCTTCTATCGCGTGGCGGAGGTGTTCGGCGTCAACACCAGCATGCGGGCCTGGCGGGGCCATGCGGCGACCGGTGCGAGGCGCTCGGACGGGACGCGCGGCGCATGAACGTGCTCGGCCTCTCCTGCTCGTTCTGGCACGACCCGGCAGCGGCGCTGCTGGTCGATGGCCGGGTGGTGGCGGCCGTCGAAGAAGAGCGGCTCTCGCGACACAAACACGCGCCCGGCGAGTTGCCGATCGCCGCCGCGCGCCACTGCCTCGACGCGGCAGGCCTGCGCGCCGCGGATCTCGATCTCGTCGCGAACCCCTGGTCGTTCGAGGCCGTGCGCGCGAATCGCTGGCCCTACGTGCGTCGCGCGTTTTCGCGCCGGCCGAAAAAGGCGCTCTCGATGCTCTATCGCGCGGGACGAAAGCGCTCCTACCGCGAGTCGAAGTTCGATCGCGTGCTCGCGGCGCTCGGCGTCGATGCCCGCCGCACGCAACGGGTCGACGTCGAACATCATCTCGCGCATGCGGCGAGCGCCACGCACTTCTCGGGTTTCGACGAGGCGGCGTTCGCCTCGATCGACGGCGAGGGCGAACTGACCACCTGTCTCTTCGGCGAGTGGCAGGGCGGCCGGCTGATCAAGCGATTCGAGATTCAGAAGCCCGATTCTCTCGGACTGTTCTATGCCTCGATCACCGATTACCTCGGCTTCGAGGTCAACGACGGCGAGTTTCGCGTGATGGGGATGGCCTCGTACGGCGACCCCTCGACGATCGATCTCTCGGATCTCGTCGCGTTCCACGACGGAGACCTTCGCCTCGATACGGACTTCGTCTGGGCGCCGCGCGAGAAGCGGTGGCAGGGACGCAGCTTCGGGCGTGCGCTGGTCGACCGCTTCGGCCCGCCGCGGGTCGGCGACGAGATGGACGAACCGTACGTGCAGATCGCGGCGGCCGCACAGCAACTGCTCGAACGCCGCACGGTGCAGTTGATCGAACATCACCTCGGCGACGCGCTCGCACGCACGCGACGGCTTTGTTTTGCGGGCGGCGTCGGCCTCAACGTGGCGCTCGGCCGCGTCCTGCTGGAACACCCGTCGATCGATGCGCTCTTCGTTCCGCCCTCGCCCGGCGACGCGGGCACCGCGCTCGGTGCCGCTGCGTTCGCGGCGGCGCAGGCGGGAGATCGCGTGGAGCCACTGCGGCGCGCGGATCTCGGCCCCTCCTACTCGCGCAAGGAGATCGTGCAGGAGCTCGAGTCGTTGCGGGTTCCACATCGCGTGGTCGACGACCCGGCGGAGGACGCGGCCGCGCTGCTCGCTGCGGGCGAAGTCGTGGCCTGGTTCGAGGGGCGCTGCGAGTGGGGGCCGCGCGCGCTCGGACACCGCAGCATTCTCGGCAATCCCGGCATTCGCGGCACGGCCGACGAAATCAACGCACGCATCAAGTATCGCGAGCGCTGGCGCCCGTTTTGCCCGTCGGTGCTCGACCGGCGGGCCGCCGAGTTTCTCGGCAGCACGCATCCCTCGCCCTTCATGACGCTCTCCTTTCGAGTGCCGCCGATCTGGCGCGAGCGAACGCCGGAGGTCGTGCACGTCGACGGGACGGTGCGACCGCAGGTGGTGAGCGCGGAGACCGATCCGCAGTATCACCGGCTGCTCTCGGCGTTCGAACGGCGTACGACACTTCCGTGTGTGATCAACACGTCGCTCAACCGGCGCGGTGAACCGATGGTGCAGTCGCCGCGCGACGCGCTCGCGATGTTCTTCGGTTCCGGGCTCGAGCATCTCTTTCTCGAAGACGTCTACGTCGCGAAATCGCCGGAAGCCGCGGGGCGACTGCTCGCGGCGCGCGGCGCGAATGGAGGCCGGACATGATTCGCTTGCACCAGTTCGAACTCTCGCCCTTCTGCGACAAGATTCGCCGCGCGCTCGCCTGGAAACGCGTGCCCTGTGAAATCGTCGAAGTGCCGCTGTCGAAGTCGCTGTTCGTGCGGCGCATCAACCGCATCGGCAAACTGCCGACGCTGGAGCACGACGGCCGTTTCATCGCCGATTCGACGGAGATCGCGCGACATCTCGAGCGCGCGTTCCCCGATCCGCCGCTGCTGCCGAAGGATCCGCAGCAGCGCGCCCTCGCGCACGTCTTCGAAGACTGGGCGGACGAAAGTCTCTACTTCTACGAGATGCGGCTTCGCTTCACGCTGCCGCACAACGCGGCGCGCTGGATTCCCGTGCTGGCCGCGCACGATCCGCCGTGGATGCAGCGGCTCGCTCCGTTTCTCGTGCCGCGCCTGATGCGGGGCATCCTCTCGCGACAGGGCATCGGTCGCCATCCGATCGAAGCGGTGCTGCGCGAAACCGAAGCCCACGTGCGCGCGCTCGAAGACTGGCTCGCCGGTCGGAGCTGGCTGGTGGGCGACGCGCTTTCGATCGCCGATCTCGCGGTCTTCGCGCAGCTCTTTGCGATCCGCGGGGCCGACGAGGGGGCCGCGTTGATCGCGGCGGCCCCCGCGGTGACGGCGTGGATGACCCGGGTCGACGAGGCCACCGCCGCGCGGCCGTGAACGCGGGGGATCCCGGTTCGCGCGCGGCGAACGCCGGGGCGCTGTCTCGGCCGGCGGGAGCCGGAAAGGAAGGGAAAGAAAAGAAAGAGCAGCGGGAATAGTGTGACGGGCGTCACTTCGCGGGATCGAGCGGTCTGCTCAAATCCGCGCCGCGGACGGGCTCTCGCGAGACGCCGTCCGAGGAGGACCCCCTGTCATGAGTCGCAAGAGCCTGTCCCACGATGCTGCGGTGCGCTGGGCGTACGTTGCAGGTGTGACCTGGTTCGGCATCACCGCGCTGCTCGCCTTCAGTCTGCTGCCGCGCATCGCGGGTTAGCCCATCGCACGGGAGGCGTACGCCTGGCGCGCGCCTCCCGCTTCGATGCCTCTTCTCCGGCCTCGCGTTTCGACCGTTGCCTCGCGCCGCGCTCGCGGACTTGCCCGCCGGCCACGCAACCCGCACCGGGTTCGCGGAGGCGGCGCCTTCCACCGAACACTCCGCTCCTACGACTGCCCGCCATCGATGCGGAAGATCTGTCCCGTGATCCATTGCGCGTCGTCCGAGGCGAGGTAGGTCGCGAGCCGTCCGACCTCCCGGCTCTCTCCCATCCGCTGCAGCGGAATCGCCTGCACGATCGCGTCGCCGTGTGCGGCGATCATGCCGTCGGCGATCTCGGTCGCGATCAGACCCGGAGCGATCACGTTGGCGCGCACGCCATGGCTCGCGTTTTCACGCGCGACGACTTTGGTCAGCGCGTTGACGGCGGCCTTGGCCGCGACGTACGGACCGCCGTTTGCACCACACAGATCGGCCGCGATCGACGAAACGGCGAGCAGTACGCCGCTGCGCTGCGCGCGCAGGATCGGTAGCGCGGCATGAAAGGTGTGAAAGACGCCGTTCAGATCGATGTCGAGAATGCGCTGCCAGTAGGACGGATCGACTTCGTGCAGCGGCGCAAAGCGCGTCGCGACGCCGGCATTGGCGACCACGACGTCGAGGCCGCCGAGCGCGTCGCGCGCATCCGACACCGCACGGTGTACGGCCGCGCCGTCGCGCACGTCGCAGGCGATCGATGCGCTGCGCCGCCCGAGTGTCTCGATCGCGCGCGTGGTCGCCGTCGCGGCGTCGGCATCGCGTCGATAGACGATCGCGACGTCGGCGCCCGCCTCGGCCAGACACTCCGCGATGCCGCGTCCGATGCCGCGACCGCCGCCGGTGACGAGGGCCTTCTTGCCGTCGAGACGAAAGGCGCGGGCCGGAGGCGGAACGGGAACGCGGGGCGACATGGGAACTCCTCGTCCTGTGACGTCGTCGGGCCGGCAGTGTGCCACAGCCGCTCGGGCGGGCGGCGGGGACGAAGCCGGGCCGCGATCGCTGCGGTCGCCGATTTCTGCTCGGCCCCTATGCTGCACGTTCGTCCGCCGCCATTCGCGAGGTTTCCTGCGCGTGTCGTCGTCTGTGTCGTCTCTTCCTCGTCCGCGCCGTCTCGGCATGCTGCTGCGCCTGCTCGGTGCGCTGGCCGGTCGCCGCCGCGCCGGCACCTGGCCGCCGCTGCGGCCCGCCCTGCTGCCGCGCATGCGCGGGAAACTCCAGATCGCGCGCGACGTGCGCGGTGTGCCGCATCTGCACGCCGAGCACGAAACCGACGCGTACGCGGCGCTCGGCTATCTGCAGGGTGCGGATCGCTTCGTGTTGATGGATCTGATCCGCCACGTCGGCGCGGGCCGACTCTGCGAGCTGATCGGCGATCTTCCGCTGCCCGTACCGGCGGAACTCCTCGGCGGCGGCGGCATCGCGGCCGTCGATCGCTTCGTGCGTCCGCTCGGCTTCGAAGCCGATGCGGCGCGCGACCTTCCTCGCCTCGCGCCTCGCGCACGCGCCCTGATCGACGCGTTCTCGGAAGGCGTCGACGCGGCGCTGCGGGCGA
>CAZDHU010000182.1:0-1627 GCA_964505355.1 uncultured Myxococcaceae bacterium
GGCGATGATGCGCAGCGAGCGCGGGCGGCGCGCGACTTCGATCAACCCCGTCGCGCGCTCGTCGTGTGCGGCGAACCGGCCATCCCCGAGGCCTCGCGAGAGCGCGATGCAAAGCGCCGCTCCGAACGCAGCCGACACGAACACCCAGCGCCAGCCGAATCGCTCGGCGACCTCTTCGGCGATCGCCGGCGCGATCGCGTGCATGGACAGGATCGAGACCCCGAAGACTCCGATCGCCTGTCCGAGACGTTCGCGTGGAGCCTCGTCGGTCACCATCGTCGACATCGAGATGAAGGCCATCGAAAAGCCGATGCCCTGCAGCATGCGCAGCGCGTAGATCAGCGGGCCCATGCGATCGACCGCGAGAAATCCGAGCGCCGCGACGAGCATCAGGCAACCGCCCGCGGTCACGAACGGCCGGCGCCCGAAGCGGTCGATCCAGCTCCCGACGAGCGGGATGAAGACGATCGAGGCCACACCGAAGGCCGACATCACGAACCCGACCTCGGAGGGCGAGCCGGCGAGCCGGGTGATGACGAACTTCGGCAGCAGGAAGAACGACGCGAACGAAAAGCCGAAGCTCGCCAGCGCCACGAGCAGGGCGAGGAAGCGGCGCGTCAACAACGGGGGCAGCGGAGCGGCGGCGGACACGCGCGCAGCATAGGGCCCCGCTCTGGATCCTTCATGAGCGCCCTGCTGCGCAGACGGCGGGCGATGGCGTGCCGAGGGGTCGAGCCAGCGCGAACGTCGACCGTGCGCTTCGACTCGCTCGCATCGCGCGCATTCCCCGCGAGACCGCTTCTCCATCGCACTCCCCACGGCGGAGATAGACTCGGCTACGGGGGAGGCGCCGATGCACGAGCTCGAGCGACGAAAGAACGCGGTCTGCCAGCGCGTCGACGAACTGGGCGAGACCCTGCTCGCCGTTTCGCACGAGATTCACGCGCACCCCGAGCTGGCATTCGGCGAGCAGCGCGCGGCGGATCTGCTCTGCGACGCGCTTTCTCGGGCCGGCCTTTCCGTGCAACGAAGCGTTCACGGCCTCGACACCGCCTTCGAAAGTTCGATCGGCTCGGGCGATGGCCCGTGCATCGCGCTGCTCGCCGAGTACGACGCGCTGCCCGGCATCGGTCACGCCTGCGGCCACAACCTGATCGCCACGGCCGCGCTCGGTGCCGGGCTCGCGATCGCCTCCCTGGGCGAGCGGCTCCCCGGCCGCGTGCGTCTGATCGGTACGCCCGCCGAAGAGCAGGGAGGTGGCAAGGAGCTGATGGCCCGGGCGGGGGCGTTCGACGGCGTCGATCTCGCGATGATGGTTCATCCCGCCGGCGTCGATCTCGCGACCATGCCCTGCATCGCGCTCTCGGAGGTGATCGCCGAGTATCACGGAAACGCGGCGCACGCTTCGTCGATGCCCGAACGCGGCGTGAACGCACTCGACGCGCTGGTGCTCGCCTACCAGTCGATCGCCGCGCTTCGCCAGCACATCGGCGCGCAGGAACGCGTGCACGGCATCATCACGCATGGCGGCGATGCGCCGAACATCGTGCCCGAGCACGCGGCCGGGCGGTTTTACGTGCGCGCACGCGCGGCCCGTGAACTCGGCGCCTTGAAGGAACGCGTCGCC
>CAZDHU010000183.1:0-2586 GCA_964505355.1 uncultured Myxococcaceae bacterium
CAGCGACAAGCCAGCGACAAGAAGTGGAGCGCAGATACGGGATGCAACCGACCGAAACTGCTAAACCGCAGCATCGAAAGCGACGGGTTCGAGTCCCGTCCGCCCCGCCAGATCGGACACGTCGAGACTTCGTGAGACGAAGGTCGCGACCGTGTGACGCCGAACGCCTCTCGAAGCGCCGTTACGCTCGCCGGGCTTGCCGAAGACGGCTCGCCGGCGCTGTGGCACCGGGAACCAGCGCGCTCGCGGCATTGATGCGGGCCTAACGACACCGCCGCGCGCAGCCGATGCGCAGGGCGATGGCAGGCGACGCAGCCCCGAACCCGGCGCTCCCCGTCTTCGGCACCGAACTGGCCGGACGCCATCGCTATCGGCTGATGAAGCGCCTCGGAAAGGGCGCGTTCGGTTCGGTGTTTCTGGCGCGCTGCCTCGATGCACCGGGGGGGGCGGGCGAGAACGCGATTCCCGAAGCCGTGGCGGTGAAGATTCTCAGCCAGGGCGGCAGCGGAGACCGGACGCAGCTTCTACGCCGTGAGCTCTCCGCGCTGCTCGCGTTGCGAAATGACCGGATCCCCGCGCTCTATGACTGGCGGCTCGACGGGGAACATCCCTTCGTCGCGATCGAGCATTACCCGGCCGGCGACCTTCGCGAGTTGATCGCGAGCGAAACCAGCGTCGACGAAGCGACGGTCTGGCGGCTGCTGGCCGATCTGCTCTCGGCACTCGTCTCCGCGCACCGAGAGTCGATCCTTCATCTCGACGTCAAACCCGGCAACGTGTTGCTCGACGGCAAGGGTGGTTTCGTACTGACGGACTTCGGCGTGTCTCAGGCCGCGCGCATGCGCCATGGAATCCTCTCCACCGCGCTCGGCACGCCGGGCTATCAGGCTCCGGAGCAGAAGCATCAGGAGTTCGATCGCTACGACGTGCGCACCGATCTCTGGGGCGTCGGAGCCACCGCGTGGTCGCTGGCGACGGGGATGGCACTCGGCGAGCGGCTGCGCCTCGTTCGCGAAGCGGCGAGCGGCGCGACGTTCGGTCTGCCGCCCGTCTCGGAGTTCCGCATCTACTGCTCGCCCGCACTGGAAGACGTGATCATGTCCTTGCTGGTGATCGAACAGGCACGGCGGCCGGGCAGTGCGGCCGAGGTGCTCGCGCGCGTGCAGGTGCAACTCGCCGGCGCGACACCGTCGGGTGCGACGGCGCCGCGCCGGGCGCTCGCGCCCGAAGAAGTGCGCACGTTGCTCGACGGACTGGTCGATCCATTTTATGCCTCGCTCTGCCGCGAGCACGGTCTCGATCGCTTTTACGTCGCCTTCGAAGACGGCGACCGGCTGTGCAACGAGGGCGACCACTCCTATCAGGCGTTTCTGCTGCTTCGCGGCCGCGTGCGGATCGAGCGCGGCGGGCGAACGCTCGCCGTGGTCGCGCGCGAAGGCAGCTTTCTCGGCGAGGTTGCCGCGCTGTCGGGACGCGCGCGCACGGCCTCGATGATCGCCGAAGGGCCGGTGATCGCCGGTGTGTTCAACGCCGCCGAACTCGAAGAGCTGGTGACGCGGCATCCCGCCGTCGGAACGCGGCTCTTGCGCGCACTCGCCGAGCGCCTCGCCGAGCGGCAGGGGGCGGATCACTGACGCCGGCGCTTCGCGCGCCGCACGATCAGGATCGCCCGCGTCGCTCGCGCCATCCGTCGAGTCGCGATCGGATCTCGCGTTCCTCGCCGCGCTGGCTCGGCTCGTAGAATCGCGCCTCGCCCAGCGCCTCGGGCAGGTTCCGCGCGGCGACGAAGGTGTCCGCGACATCGTGCGGATAGACGTAGTCTCGCCCGTACCCCTGTGCGCGCAGCAGTGCCGTGGTCGCGTTTCTCAGGTGCAGGGGAACTGGAAGCGATCCCGATTCGCGCACGGCGGCAGCTGCTCGCTCGCCCGCCAGATACGCGGCGTTGCTCTTCGGCGCGCAGGCGAGAAACGTGGTCGCCTGCGCCAGCGGGATGCGCCCTTCGGGCATCCCGACGCGGTCGACCGCGTCGAACGCTGCGAGCGCGAGCGGAAGCGCGCGGGGATCTGCATTGCCGACGTCTTCGGAGGCGAATATCACGAGACGTCGCGCGACGAAGAGCGGGTCGTCGCCCGCCTCGAGCAGACGCGCCATCCAGTAGACCGCGGCATCGGGATCACTCGCCCGCAGGCTCTTGATCAGGGCCGAGATCGTGTCGTGATGGTCGTCGCGATCGCGGTCGTGCCGCAGCACGCGCACGCCCGAAGCTTCCGCGACGATCTCGAGTGTGATCGCGTGGCTTCCGGGAGTGCGAGCGCGCGCGAGATCGGTGGCGGCTTCGAGCAAACCGAGCGCGCGCCGTGCGTCGCCGTCCGCCAGCGTCGCGAGCGCCTCGCGCGCGTCCGGATCCAGCGACCAGCCGTCCGCGCCGAGTCCGCGCGGGGCGTCCGCGAGTGCGCGATCGAGCAGGCGCGCGAGATCATCGACCGAAAGCGGGCGCAGCACGAACACACGCGCCCGGGACAGGAGTGCAGCGTTGACCTCGAACGACGGGTTCTCGGTGGTGGCACCGATCAGACGCAGGCGGCC
>CAZDHU010000184.1:0-55979 GCA_964505355.1 uncultured Myxococcaceae bacterium
CCACGCAGGCGGCGTCGACCAACACGATGATCGGTGCGTTCAACACCTGGGTGCTGCTGACTTCGAGCCTGTGCGCGGTGCTCGCACACCAGCAGGCCGAGCGGGGAAACGGTGCGAAGGCGGCTCGTTTCCTCTGGCTCACGATCGGATTCGGTGGCGTCTTCCTGCTGGTCAAGGCCTTCGAGTGGGGAACCAAGATCTCGCATGGCAACACGATCCTCTCCCATACGTTCTTTTCGTTCTACTACACGGCGGCCGGTCTGCATGCGCTGCACGTGATCGCCGGCATGATCGTGATGGCATTCGTTGCGACGGCAGCGCGCAAGAACCAGGAACTGCATCGCGTCGAGCTGGCCGGGATCTACTGGCACTTCGTCGACGTGGTCTGGATCTTTCTCTTTCCGCTGCTCTACATCGCGAAATAGCGAACGCAGGAGTGCGACGATGAACCATCCCGAGAACCACGGCGCGCACGACGCGGGCGACCATTCGGCTGCGTACGTGAAGATCTACGGGGTGCTGCTCGCACTGCTGATCGTCAGCATTCTCGGCCCCGAACTCGGCATTCGCTCGATCACGCTGCTCACCGCGTTCGGGGTCGCCGGTGTGAAGGCCTGGCTGGTGGCACGCCACTTCATGCACATCGGTGCGGCGCCGCGTTACGTCACGTATCTCGTCACGACCTGTCTGGTGCTGATGCTGCTCTTTTTCGCGGGAACGGCGCCCGACGTGATGAAGTCGGAAGGCGAGCACTGGCAGAAGCCGGGCTGGATCGAAGCCAGCGCGACGCCGGCCGCCGGCCATGGCGACGCCGCGCACGGCGCTGCGCATCACTGACGGTCGCCGGGCGAGGAGAGCGATGCGAGTGGGGGTGAGATCGATCGGAGCGACGGCGGGAACGCACGCGGCGCGTCTGCCGAGATCGCCGCTGCTGCCGAACGCCATGATGGGGATGCTGATCTTCGTCTGCGCCGAACTCATGCTCTTCGCGGGGTTCGTCAGCGCGTTTTCGATCATGCGCGAGAGTGCGCTGGTCTGGCCGCCGCCGGGCCAGCCCCGGCTGCCGGTGACCGAAACCGCGATCAATACCGTGGCGCTGCTGGCGAGCGGCGTTGCCCTCCTGGTGGCTCTTCGCGCGCACCGGCGTCATGCACCGGATGCGCGGCGGCCGCTGTTCCTTTCCGCTCTCCTCGGCGGATTCTTCGTGCTGGCGCAGGGCCGCGAGTGGGTTCGGTTGCTCGCGGCCGGACTGACCCTTCGCTCGAGCGCGCTCGGCAGCTTTTTCTACGTGATCGTCGGCGTGCACGCGATCCACGCGGTGGTGGCGATCGGCCTGATCATCGCGTGTCATCGACGACTGGTGCGGGGCTGGTTGCCGGCCGATCGGCTCGGCGCGACCGCGATCCTCTGGGCGTTCGTCGTCGGCGTGTGGCCGGTTCTCTACTGGAGGCTCTACCTCGGATGAACCGCTTCTTTCGCCGGCGAATCGCGACTGTTCCGGGATTCGCGGCCGCGTACTTCGCGCCGCAGGTCGCCAGCGCCTGCTCGGCCTGCTCCGGAGGCTCGACCGACGGCAGCCAGTCCGCGTTTTTCTTCGCGTCGCTCTTCCTGTCCTTCGTGCCGCTCGCGCTGATTGGGGGCATCGCCGTCTTCTTGCTGCGGCGGGCGCGACGGTTCGCGAACGAAGACGAGCAGCGCATGCTGCGCGGGCCAGGCGAGAGCGAAGGCTTCGTGATGTCGGGCCGCCCCGTGCCGCCGCCTTCGGCCGGGCGACCGCAGGCGGCACGCTCTGCGGGCTGACGGGCGGGCGGCCACGGTCTCGAACGCGAAGCGAGTCGAGGCATCGATGCAAGGCTTTCGCCCCGGACGCGTGCCGACGCTGGCCATGCTGGTCGCCGTCTCCGTGTTCTGTGCGCTCGGTACCTGGCAGATCCGGCGCCTTGCCTGGCGCAACGCGGATCTCGCGGCCAAATGGGAGAAGATCGACGCGCCGCCGGCGAAGCTGGCGGAGGTGTTGCGCGACCCGCCTGCACACGACTGGCGCCGCACGACGGTGAGTGGTCGATTCGAGCCGGATTCGAGCGTCTTCGTCGGTCCGGTCACGCTCGGGTCGGTGCCCGGCGTTCGCGTGCTGACACTGCTCCGTGTCGGACCGGACGAGGGCGGTGCGGTGGACGGAACGACCCGCCTGCTGATCGACCGCGGCTTCGTGCCGGCGCCGGAGATCGAATCGTTTCGCGTCGCGGATTTCGCCGGAGAGATCGAAGCGCGTGTCGGCGTGGTGCGCGCCTTCACGCTGCGCGCTGCCTCGCACGGCTTCGGCGAAGCGCCCGCCGTCGAGATCGGCGAGCGCGTGCAGCGACCCGCGGGCGCCCCGCCGGAGCGCCGACACCGGTTGCGCTTCGACCCGGAAAACGCGGCGCACGTCGCGGCGATGCAGGAGCAGTTCGGCGCCGGGCTCGCACCCGTGCTCGTTCGCCTCGAAGCGGCGCCGTCGATCGCGCGTCCCGTCGCCGGATTCGATCGACCGCAAAGTCCGGTCGATCACCGCGGCTATGCCGTGATCTGGTTCTCGTCGGCCGCGGCCTGCTTCGCGTGCTGGCTGGAGTTCGGTCGCCGCCGCGCGCGCGAACGGGAGGCCGGCGCCTGATCTCGCCACCGGCGACGCTCGCGGTCAGAGATCGATGCGCTCGACGTCGCCCGCACCGATCGAGAGTCCGAGAAAGGCGCTTCCCACGCGGGCGAAGCGTTCGGGGTCGTCGGTCGCGAGAAACGCGATCGGTGGCGATCCCGTCCCCGTGCGCAGCATCGCGGTCTCGCCGAGCCGCTCGTGCAGCAGCGCGGCCGTCGTTCCCGCGGAGTCGATCAGTTTCACCGCCGGGGGCAGCGCGCGGCGGATCGGATCGGCGAGCAGGGGAAAATGCGTGCAGCCGAGAACGACACAATCCGGTGTCGAACCGGCGCCGGCGGCCAGCGGTTCGAGCACGCGCTGCACGATCGCGTCCACCAGTGCTCCGTCCGTCCAGCCTTCTTCCGCCAGCGCGACCAGCAAGGAGGCCGAGATCTCGTCGACGCGAACGGCGGGATCGAGGCGGCGGATCGCCTCGCCGTAGGCATGGCCGCGGACCGTCCCTTCGGTCGCGAGCACGGCGACGTGACGGATGCGCGAGGCGGACACCGCTGCGCGCGCGCCTCCTTCGATCACCCCGAGAACCGGCAGCGGCGCGTGCAACTCGCGCAGGACGTCGAGCGCTACGGCCGACGCCGTGTTGCACGCGACGACGAGCGCCTTGATTCCGCGCGCGACGAGCTGCCGCGTCGCCTGCGCGGCATAGCGCCGGACCGATTCCGCGCTCTTCGTGCCGTAGGGAACCCGTGCCGTGTCGCCGAGGTAGAGCAACCGCTCGTTCGGCAGGCGCTCGCGCAGCGCGCGCACGACGGTGAGCCCGCCCACGCCCGAATCGAAGACGCCGATCGGCCGATGCGCTCGATCGTGATCGTGATCGAGCGCGCGCTCGCGCGCGTCGTCGGGCGCGCGCGAGGAATCCTGCGCGTCGCGATCAGACAACGACGTTGACGAGCCGCCCGGGCACGACGATCACCTTGCGCGGCGTTCGGCCTTCGAGATGGCGCTGAACGCTGGCGAGCGCGAGCGCGGCCTCGCGCAGCGTCGCCTCGTCCGCGCCGGCGGCGACCACGATCTCGTCGCGCCGCTTGCCGTTCACCTGCACGGCGAGCGTGATCTCGTCGCGGACGAGACCGGCGGGATCGGCCACCGGCCACGGTTCGAAGCTCAGCGACCTCGCGTGTCCGAGGCGCTGCCAGAGTTCTTCGGCGAGGTGCGGCGCGAGCGGCGCGAGCAGCAGCACGAACGCCTCTGCCGCCTCGCGCGGCAGAGCGGCATCCTTCGTCACGTCGCGCGCGAACACCATCAGCTTCGAGATCGCGGTGTTGAAGGAAAGCTGTTCGAGGTCGTCGGTCACACCCGCGATCGTCTCGGCCAGCAGGCGGCGTTGCTCGCGCGTGCCCGTCCCGGCCGCGAGAGGGCGCAGCGGCTCCGCCTCGTCCTCGTCGTCCACGATCAGGCGAAACGCGCGCTGCAGAAATCGATGAACGCCGGCGATGCCCTCGGTCGACCAGGGCGCCGCCTTTTCGAGCGGGCCGATGAACATTTCGTAGAGACGCATCGCGTCGGCACCGTGCTCGGCGATCACGTCGTCCGGGTTGATCACGTTGCCCCGGCTCTTCGACATCTTCTCGACCACTTCTTCGAGCACGAGACCGTCGATCGTCGGATGCAGCGGCGTTCGTTCGTCGCTCCAGCGCACGTTCGCGAGCGGCACCCAGCGCGCCTTCACTTCTTCGCCCGTCGCCGCGAGCACGGCCCGCTCGCCCTCGATGCGGACCGCCGTCGTCGGATGGCAGCGGGGAGTTCGGTTCGGATCGTCGGAGAGATTGTCGTCCCAGTAGCGATAGGAAAAGCCGAGGATCATTCCCTGATTGACCAGCCGGCGAAACGGTTCGCGCGTGTGCACGAGGCCGAGATCGAAAAGCACTTTGTGCCAGAACCGCGCGTAGAGCAGATGCAGCACGGCGTGTTCTGCGCCGCCGATGTAGAGGTCGACCGGCATCCAGTAGCGCTCGGCCTCGGGCGAGAACGCCGCGGCGTCGTTGCGCGGATCGCAGAAGCGCAGGTAGTACCAGCAACTGCCGGCCCATTGCGGCATCACGTTCGGATCCCGGCGGGCCGGACGGCCGCTCGCGGGATCGCGCGTTTCGATCCATTCGCGCGCGCGCTCGAGCGGCGTGCCTCCGCCGGCCGCGGGGCGGAAGTCTTCGAGCTCGGGAAGCAGCAGCGGCAGTTCGTTTTCGGGCAGCAGCGTGACGCTGCCGTCTTCGAGGTGAAGCAGCGGAAACGGCTCTCCCCAGTAGCGCTGCCGGCTGAACAGCCAGTCGCGCAGTTTGTAGGTGACCGTGCCCGCGCCATGTCCGTTCGCTTCGAGCCATTCCGTCATTCGACGCTTCGCCGCGGCGGTTGGCAGGCCGTCGAGGAATCCGGATCCGGTCGAGACGCCGTCGCCGGTGAAAGGAAGGGGAGGCTCGGCCCTGCCGTCTTCGCCCGTCACCACGCGCACGATCGGAAGATCGAAGGTCTCGGCGAACGCGTGATCGCGTTCGTCGTGACCGGGCACGGCCATGATCGCGCCGGTGCCGTAGCCGGCGAGCACGTAGTCCGCGATCCAGATCGGAATCCGCGCTCCATTCGCGGGATTTCGCACGAACGCCCCGGTCGCGACGCCCGTCTTCTCCTTCGTCTCCATCGAGCGTGCACGCTCGCTCTTTCGTCCCGCCGCTTCGACGTACGCCGCCACGGCCTCGCGCCGATTCGCGCTCGTGATCACTGCCACCAGCGGGTGCTCGGGCGCGAGCACCATGTAAGTGGCGCCGAAGAGCGTGTCGGGGCGCGTGGTGAAGGCTTCGATCTCGGTTCCGGGATGCGCTTCGACGGCGAAGCGCACGCGCGCTCCCTCGCTGCGGCCGATCCAGTCGCGCTGCTGCTTCTTGATCGGTTCCGGCCAGTCGAGGTCGTCGAGGTCGGCCAGCAGACGCTCGGCGTATTTGGTGATGCGCAGCATCCACTGGCGCATCGGCCGGCGCTCGACGGGATGCCCGCCGATTTCGCTGCGCCCGTCGATCACTTCTTCGTTCGCGAGCACGGTACCGAGCGCCGGGCACCAGTTGACCGGCACCTCGGCCACGTAGGCGAGCCCGCGGAGGTGGAGCTGCTCGAAGATCCACTGCGTCCATTTGACGTAGCCGGGATCGGTGGTGTCGATTTCGCGCGACCAGTCGTAGCTGAAGCCGAGCGATTGAATCTGGCGCCGGAAGTTGTCGATGTTGCGCCGGGTCGTTTCGCGCGGGTGCGTGCCGGTCTTGATCGCGTACTGCTCGGCCGGTAGTCCGAACGCGTCCCAGCCCATCGGATGCAGCACGTTGAATCCGCGCATGCGCTTGTAGCGGGCGACGATGTCGGTGGCCGTGTAGCCCTCGGGATGGCCGACGTGAAGTCCGTCCCCCGACGGGTAGGGAAACATGTCGAGCACGTAGTACTTCGGTTTCGCGGGATCGATCGCGGCACGAAAGGTTTCGTGGTCGCGCCAGTACGCCTGCCACTTCGGTTCGATGCTGCGGGGGTCGTAGGGCATGGGGGCGGATCGTGCCGCGGCGAGCAACCCCGGGCAACCTCGCGCGTTCGCGTGGCCCGCGCGCCGAATCGATGCAGCGCACGTGGCATCGCGTGCAATCGGCGACGACGGGTCGACTTCGAGCGGCGCCTGCTACGGTCGGCCGCGTGGGAGAGACGGCGGACAATCGACCGGCGGAGGTCTTCGTCGTCTCCGACGGAACCGGCGAAACGGCGACCGGTGCCGTGCGCGCGGCCATGATGCAGTTCCGGACGCAGTGGCGAATGCGCACCTTCGCCGACGTTCGTCACCCCGGGCAGGTGGGACGCATCCTCGAACTCGCGCAACGTGAACGCGCACTGGTCGTCTTCACCGTGGTCGATGCCAGCGTGGCCACGGCGCTGCGCTCGGCGGGCAGCGAGCTGGGCGTGCCGACCGTCGATCTGCTCGGCCCCCTGCTCACGCGCGCCGCGCAGCACGTTCGCGCCGAGCCGCGACTCGAACCCGGGCTGCTGCACCGGTTCTCGGACGAATACTTTCAGCGCATCGACGCGGTCGAGTTCGCCGTGCGACACGACGACGGTCTCAACCTCCGGACGCTCTTCGAAGCCGAGATCGTGCTGACGGGGGTTTCTCGAACTTCGAAGACTCCTCTTTCCATGTATCTCGCGCAGCGCGGCCACAAGACCGGCAACGTGCCGCTGGTGCCCGGGCTCGACCCCCCGCGCGAGCTGCTCGAACTCGATCCGCGCAAGGTGATCGGACTGATCCTCGATCCCGCCTCGCTGATCACCATTCGTCAGGCGCGCCTGCGCACCATGCGTGCGCCGCCGTGGTCGGCCTACGTCGACCCCGAATCGGTCTACGAAGAAGTGGGGCGGGCGAAGCGGCTGTTTCGACAGCGCGGCTGGCGCACCGTCGATACCTCGGGACGAGCGGTCGAAGAGACGGCCGCCCGGGTGCTCGAGCTGCTCGGCCACGACACGGTGATGCCACGCTGAGTCGCGCGCGTTCCGGCCGAACGGGCCGACCGTGTGCGCATCCGCCAGAGCGACGGCCGAACGACGAGGGCCGGTTCCCCCTGCGAGGAACCGGCCCTTCTTTTTTGCCGGCGCCCTTGCGCCTCGTCTCAGTCGGCGAGGCCGTGTTTCTTTTCGAGTTCCTTGTGCAGCCGCAGCGATTCGAGCTGCTCGGGCGTGAGCAGCGCGGTTGCCACCTTCGGCCGGAACACGGAGTAGAAGGCCGGCACGACGACGATGCCGCCGAGCATGTTGATGATCATCAGGATCGAGAGCAGCAGCGCCATGTCGGCCTGATACCGCAGGTTCGAGAAGCTCCAGAGGATGATGCCTCCGGTGATCGTCGTTGCCGTGAAGCTCACGGCCATGCCCGTGGTGCGGACGGCGCGACGAACCGCTTCGTCGATGTCCTGCGTGTCGACGCATTCCTGCCGGATGCGGTCGACGATGTAGATCGCGTAGTCGACACCGATGCCGACACCCACCGACTGCACGGGCAGCGTGTTGATGTTGAGGCCGATGCCGGCGAACGACATGTAGGCGAAGGAGACCAGCGTCGCCGTCGCGATCTGAATGAAGACGATGCCACCGCTCGCCACCGACTGATACGTGATCGAGTGCAGGATGAAGATCACCACGAAGATCAGCAGGATGTTCGCGATGTGGCTGCGCTCGACCTCGTCGTTGATCGCCGCGAGGATGCCCATGATGCCGCCGGCGAGCACGAACTGAACGCCGCGCGTCCAGGACTGCGTTTGCTGATAGTGCGGTACCGAGTTGACGGCCTTCATGTCCTGCACGATCAGGTTGGTCTCGTCGACCGCGACCGCGCGCACGCCGAACTCCGTGCTCTCCCACCACCACTCGACGTCGTCGTTCGTCCAGTCGGCGAGCGAGTCCGGCCAGGTGAAGGGGCGCCCTTCTTCGACGTTCGACTTCGCCTCTTCGTACTCGGCGTGGGACTTCTCGCGGAACTCGTCCATCCACTCGGGAATCGCAGCGCCGTCTCCGACGTAGCTGACGGCCTCGTTCACGTAGCTGCCGTCGGGCTGCCGGATCGCGACCTTCAGCGTGTGATCGCGCGGGGCCGGAAGCAGCGGGCCGAGCATGTAGTACCAGAGATCGGTCAGCTTCTCCGTTTCCCAGAGCGGTGCGTCCTCGGCTCCGTGGTCCATCTCGAGCCGGACGATCACTTCGCCGATCGGGTTCCGTTTCACGAAATCGTTCGCCGCCATCACGGTGCGAACCAGCGTGTCGCCTTTGTGGTCGGGATAGAAGAAACTGATGTTTCCGTCGCGCCCGTCCTCGGTCATGTACGGCCGCAGGAAGCCGGGCGGCCCGTTGGTCTGCAACTGAAAGACCATCGCGCGCACGGTGCCGGGGTGCTCGGGAATGAACTGCCACTTCGGGTCGCCGTAGTGGTTCTGCTGCCAGGAGCCCTTGAGGAACGGCACCAGCGACACCGACGCGCCGAGGTCGGTGTAGTCCTTCATCGAGCGCTCGAACTCTTCCATGCGGCGGATCGGCACCGAGTCGTTGACCGCGTTGTCGCGGTCGCCGTTCGCGTAGACCACGAACGAGTCCACGCCGCCGAACTTCTCGGCCACCTTCGCGGTGGAGCGATTGAACTCGTGCGTTTGCCGCAGCAGCGGCGTTCCGGGCTCGGCCTCGCCCATCTGCGAATGGAAGAGCGTGATGTAGGTCGAGGCTGCGAAGAGAGAAATCGTCGTGCCCGCGATCACGTACTTCCAGACGGGATGCGTCACCGCGTTGCCCACGCCGCGCGTGAACCGGATCATGATCGGTGGCAGATAGTGCTCGGGCTCGTTCGGCGCCGGCAGCAGACAGATCAGCACGGGGTGCGCGATTTCGACGGTGATCAGAATCGACGCGACCCAGAACGCACCGAACTCGCCGAGCTCGCGCATCTGCGGGATCGTGGTCAGCATGATCACGAGCAGGCCGGCGAGGTCGGTGACGATGCCGAGGGTGCCGGGGATGATCAGCTCGCCCATCGCGACCGATGCCGCTTCGATCTTCGCCTTTTCCTGATCGCCGTTGAAGCGCTGCAGCATCAACTCGTAGTCTTCGAAGAACCGCTCGGCCATCTGCACGGTGTGCGAGATCGCGCGCGCGGTGATGATCATCGGAATCACCAGCACCAGCGGGTCGAAGTTGATTCCCTTCCAGCCGCAGTAGCCGAGTCCCCAGATCGCCGTCATCAGACCGCAGACGAAGGGGATCAGCACCCCGTGGAGGCGGCGGAAGTAGAGGAAGAGGAGGATGAAGATGGTGATCGCGGTCAGGCCGACGTACATGCCGATCTCGAAGGCGTGACGAAGGATCCAGCCCACCAGAATCGGCTCGCCGGTCACGTAGATTTCGGTGTTCTCGTCGGCCTCGGCCTTCACCTTCTGGACGTGCTCGAAAACCGCGGTGTAGATCTCTCGCGCGTTCAGGCGGTCGGTGACGAAGCCCGCGGTGATCAGCGCGCCTTTCTCGTCTTTCGAGACGAGACGGCCGAAGATGTAGGGCGGGTTCTGGCGCACGAGCTCGCGCAACTGGGCGGCCTCTTCGCGCGTCTTCGGCACTTTCTTCATCAGCACGTCGGAGTTGATCGAGCCGTCCGGCCCGATCTCGACCACGCGCGTCGAGCGTGCCGCGACCGACTGGATCTGATCGTGGTTCACGGGGTAGGGCGGAAAGGCGCGATCGAGTTCTTTGTCGATCGCCTGTGCCGAAAGTACGCCCTCGCCCTCGAGCTTTTCGCGCAGCGCATCGCGCTCGTCGGTGTGGCTCTCGTAACCGATGCCGTCGAGGTGTTTGGTGATGCGCGAGATCTTTTCGAGCGTCTCGGGCGTGAAGACGTTTCCGTCCTTCACCACCACCGCCACGGCGACCAGCGAAGAGGTGCCGAACTTGCCCGAAAACTTGTCCTGCGCGTGGATGAACGGGTGGTCCGGCCAGAGGGCCCGCGCCGTGGTGTCGACTCGCACGTAGGGCCCCGGCAACTGCCTGCCCATCGCCCGCATGATCGTGTTGAACGTCGGGTAGAACATGCCGGCCGTGGAGAGCATCAGCAGCGCAAACACGAAGTAGCGGTGCTTGACGATCCAGCGGGCGAAGCGGGTCGAGCCCGACTCGCGGATGGTGTGCGGAGGGGGCAGCTTGTCGGCCATGGGGTGGGCTTTTCCTTGTTTCGTGCGGACGGATCCCAGCGATCGGACACCGGGCATCGCAAACGGGATTCACCGCCGGGCCCGCGCCATCTCTGACGCGTCACCCGTGAAACGGAGGTTCCCCCGGCCGGCGGCCCGCGCCGCACGTTATTTCTGAACGGGGGCGAAGGTCAAGCACGAACATGACGTCGCGGGGCGTTCGCCCCGCTGACGCAGGTACGGCTCGTCCATCGCCGCACCGCATGCGCAGGCACCGGACGCAGGCGGCGGCGAGCACAGCGAGAATGGCGACGTCGCGTCCTCGGCGTCGCGACGCGCTGCGGCAGCCGCGATCTCCTCCGCTCGCACTCGAACGCGACACGCCGCCGCGGGCGCGCGCTGCTACACGAGCGGGCGATGGTCGGCGTGCGAAAGGACGGGTTCGTCGCGGGCGGAAGGCCGCTGCGCCTTCTCATCACCCGTTCGCTTCCCGGCGCACCGGAGTCGCGGCTCGGCGGATCGATCGAGCCGTTGCGCTGGGACGGCGCGACGCCCCTCGCCGTCGCGGCTGCGAACGCCGACGCGCTGGTCTGCGTGCTCGCCGATCGAATCGATGGCGCGCTGCTCGCCGCGCTCCCGCGCCTGCGCGTGGTCTCGACGGTTTCGGTCGGGCTCGACCACGTCGATCTCGCGGCAGCCACGACGCTCGGCATCCCGGTGGGCCACACGCCGGGTGTGCTGGTCGAGACCACGGCCGATCTCGCCTTCGGCCTTCTGCTGGCCGCCGCACGCAGGATCGCCGAGGGCGATCGCAGGATCCGGGCCGGTGCCTGGCGGGGCGGCTTCGCACTCGATGCGCAGCTCGGTCGCGACGTGCACGGCGCGACGCTCGGAATCGTCGGACTCGGCGCGATCGGAGCCGCGGTGGCGCGCCGCGCCGCGGGCTTCGGCATGCGGATTCTCGGCTGGTCGCGCGGTGCGCGATCGATTCCGGGCGTCGAACGCGTTGCGCTCGACGATCTGCTCTCGCGCTCGGACTTCGTGAGCGTTCATGTCGCGCTGACCCCGGAGACGCGCGGGTTGATCGATGCGGCTGCCATCGCGCGCATGCCGCGTCACGCGATCCTGATCAACACCGCGCGCGGTGAGGTCGTCGACGAGGCCGCGCTCGCGGTCGCACTGCGCGAGGGACGAATCGCCGGCGCCGGCCTCGACGTGTTCGCGCAGGAGCCGCTGCCCCGGGAGAGCCCGCTGCTCGCGCTCGAACAGGTCGTCCTCACGCCGCACGTCGGCAGTGCGACCGTCGCCACGCGCGAGCGCATGGCTGCGCTCGCGATCACGAACGCGCTCGCCGGCCTGCGAGGCGAAGCGCTTCCGCACACCGCAAACCCCGAGGTCTATGCGTCCGAGACGTACGCCGCGCGGTTGCAGCGCGCGAGAAACGAAAGCGGCGAGACGATGCGCGCGCCGCGGTGACGACACCGATCGCGCACCTGCCGGTCGGCCGTGACGACGGCGATCTGCCCGGGCGCTTCGGCGCGGCGCACTTCGCTGACGATCCAGTCGTCGGCCGAGGGGGCGTGGGCGATGCGGACTCTCGATCCTTCCTCGGGGATTCTGCAGCGGGCTCCTGATCCCTCACGCGTGTCGTCGAAGACCACCCAGAGTTCGGCCGCGGGATCGTCGAAGGTCTTCGCGATCGCGATCAGCCGGTCCTGCGCGGCCGGCTTCCACCAGTCGCGGCGGTCGCGGCCCTGCAGCACGCCCGCGTGGAGGACGTTGAAGCCGTCGATCAGCCATCGCTGCGGCTCGGCGGGGTTCGTGTCCGTCGGATCGGAGGCGGCGGGGTCTTCGGGGTCGGCGACCGGATTCATGATCCCCGGAGCGTACGACGCGGTGCCCTTGCCTGCGCGGCGCGCCCTTCCGATCGGGGCGTCCGCCGCGGTGACGCGGTCTGCGCTCGCCCGCTTTCCCTCCAGCCCGCCACCAATCAGCTCGCCGCAAACGAGCCCTCCGCCGACGAAGAGCGCGATCACGCCGAGGGTCTCGCCGACGCCGCGGAGCCAGCGCGCGAACGCGCCCCGGACCTCCCGCTGCGGGGTGCCTCGCCCCGACACCCGTTCACCCGCCGCCCCTCCGATTCGCTCGCCTCGTCCCGTTGCGTCCATGCGGCCTCCTTCGCTCGCTGCGACGGAGCGTCTCCTGCGGTTGTGACAGGGCCGGTCACGCGCGGTTCGGGCTTGCCACCGGCGAGGCTGTGGCCTACTCCGCGCGGCATGACCCGTCCTTCCGGCGATTCCGTGCGGCTCGCGCTGATTCAGATGACGTGCAGCGACCGCCCGGAGGAGAACCTCGAAAAGGCCGAGGTTCGCATCGAGCAGGCAGCGCGCGACGGCGCGCAGCTCGTCGTGCTGCAAGAACTCTTTCGTTCGCGGTACTTCTGCCAGAGCGAGCAAAACGAGCGCTTCGACCTCGCCGAGCCGATCCCCGGGCCTTCGACCGATCGACTGTCGAAGCTGGCCGCGGCGCGCGGTATCGCGATCGTGGCGTCCCTGTTCGAAAAGCGCGCGGAAGGCCTCTATCACAACACGGCGGTGACGCTCGACGCGGACGGTCGGATCGCCGGCTGTTATCGCAAGATGCACATTCCCGACGATCCGCTTTACCACGAGAAGTTTTATTTCACGCCCGGCGATCTCGGCTTTCACTCGGTTGCGACGCGGTTCGCGCGCGTCGGCGTACTCGTGTGCTGGGATCAGTGGTTCCCCGAAGCGGCGCGTCTCGCCGCGCTCGCTGGCGCACAGTTGCTCGTCTACCCGACCGCCATCGGCTGGCAGTTCGACGTCGGTGACGAGATGGACGCGGCGCAGCACGACGCCTGGGAAACGATGCAGCGCGCACACGCGATCGCGAGCGGCGTCTTCGTCGCGGCCGCCAATCGGGTGGGACGCGAAGATGGCATCCGTTTCTGGGGGCAATCGTTCGTCGCCGATCCGTTTGGCCGCGTGCTCGCGCGCGCCTCGTCGAGCGCAGAAGAAATCCTCCACGTCGACTGCGATCTCGCGCAGATCGAAGAGACGCGCCGCAACTGGCCCTTCCTGCGCGATCGGCGCATCGACGCGTACGGAGATCTCGTCCGGCGATTCCGCGTCGGATGAGCGCCCCGGTCGCGTCGCCGGCGGCCGGCGGATGGCGCTGGCCCGCGGAATGGGAACGCCACGAAGCCACCTGGCTCTCGTGGCCGCACAAGGGCGAGAGCTGGCCCGGGCGTTTCGAGCACGTGCCCCGCGCGTTCGTCGCGATCGCGCGCGCACTCGCGGGCCACGAGGTCGTGCGCATTCACGCGGGCGACGACGCGCTCGAGGCGTCCGCGCGAGACGCGCTTTGCGCGGGCGGCGTCGAGGTCGATCGCGCCGTGCAGTTCGTGCGCGCTGCGACCAACGACGCCTGGGCGCGCGATCACGGCGGCCTCTTCGTCACGCGCGAGCGCGACGGGGTGCGCGAGCGAGCGGTGCTCGATTTCGGCTTCAACGCCTGGGGCGGGAAGTATCCGCCCTTCGATCTCGACGACGCCATTCCCCGGCAGATGGCCGAGACACTCGGCCTGCCGCGCTTCGCGGCCGACTTCGTTCTGGAGGGTGGATCGATCGACGGCGACGGTGCCGGGACGATCCTCACCACCGAATCCTGTCTGCTGAATCCGAACCGTGGCCCCGGGCGCACGCACGAGCGCGTCGAGCGCTGGCTCGCCGACTGGCTCGGTGCGCGATGCGTGCTCTGGCTCGGCGACGGCATCGCGGGCGACGACACCGATGGACACGTCGACGATCTCACGCGCTTCGTGGCGCCGGGCGTGGTGGTGACCGCGCTCGAAGACGATCCGGCGGATGTGAATCACGCGACGCTCCGGGCGAACTTCGAACGATTGCGCGGCATGCGAGATGCCGCGGGGCGCCCGCTCTCGGTGGTGACGCTGCCGATGCCGCCACCGATCGTGATCGACGGACAGCGCTGCCCGGCCAGCTACGCGAACTTCTATCTCGCGAACGGAGTCTGCCTCGTCCCCGTTTTCGGTGCGCCACAGGATGCGCGCGCGCTCGCCACGCTGCGCGAGGTGCTCACCGGCCGCGAGGTGATCGGCATCGATTGCCGCGATCTCGTCTATGGGCTCGGCGCGATCCACTGCGTGACGCAGCAGGAGCCGAAGGCCTGAACCGTGAACACGGGTCGCGCGCCGCTCGCGTCAATCGGCGGTCTGCACTCGATAGACGGGAAACTGAGCGGCGATCGCTTCGAACGCGTCGAGCGGCGCGTTCTCGTCGATCGGGAAATGCGGCCGGGCGCCGGGCGCGCGCCGCAGATAGCACTGCAGGATCGGCGCGCGCGCGGCCACCGGAACCGCGTCGAGCCGTACCTCCTCGACGCGCCCGTGACGAAGTCGCGCGCGGCCTCCGGCGGCGGTCACGTTCTGCACCCAGGCGGCGTCCGCACCGAGCATCGACACGAGGAAGCGTTCGCCGTCGACGACGGCCATCACCAGCGGAAACGAGATCGGTCGCCCCGAGCGGCGGCCGGTCACTTCGAGCGAGACGAGATAGTTGGGCGCGATGCCGAGCGCGTGGACGATCTCCCAGCCCCGGTTCAAAAATCGCGCGGCCGCGCCCGGGCGATTGCCGCGATACAAAGAGCGCTTGAACTCACGCCACATGCCGTCGATCCTCGATGGGCGCGCAGGACGAGGCCGACTCTATCGCCGGCCGAGCCGTCTCCACAGTGCGGCGCACCGACGAGCGGTGTCACGGCGACGCGGCCTGCCGCTGGTTCGCGAACGCCGCCGCGGCCTGGTACTGAAAGGAATGCACGTGTCCGCAGGAGGCCCGAACGACCGAACGGCGCGGGGTGCGGTTTGCCTCGAGCGAGCCACGCCCGCGCACGCGCCGCTGCTCGGCCATCTGCTCGAACTCTACCTCCACGACATGAGCGAGTTCTTTCCGATCGCACCGGGCGAGGACGGTCGCTTCGGATACGAGTACCTGCCGCGGTACTGGTCCGAGCCAGATCGCCGTCACGCCTTCGTCGTCCGTCGCGACGGCGCGATCGCGGGCTTCGTGCTCGCGACGCGCGGCTCGCCCGCGTCCGAGGATCCCGCTGTCTTCGACGTGGCGTAGTTCTTCGTGCTGCGCCGTGAGCGGCGCTCGGGCGTGGGCCGCGCCGCCGCGTTCGCGCTCTGGCGCGAGCTTCCTGGCCGCTGGATCGTGCGCGTATCGGAGGCGAATCGGGGCGCGCTCCCGTTCTGGCGTGAGACCATCCGTGAGGCAGCGGTGGGCGGATTCGAGGAAGAGACGATGGCCGGCGATCCGCACGACTGGCGCGTCTTTCGCTTCTCCTGCGCGGCGACCCGATGACGCCGGCGCGAAACGCGCGCGGGCTGCTCGGACGGCCGGGCGAACGCCCGTCGCGCACTCGACGCCGCTCGCGCCGCGGATACAGGTCGAAGCAGGGGCTCGCGCACGGGCAGAACAGGGGGTGTCGTGGGTGAAATCGGGTTCGTTGCGGCGGGCCTCGTCCTGCTGACCCTCGGCGGCTCGCTGCTCGTGCGCGGTGCGACGCAGCTCGCGCAGTCGGCCGGGATTTCGCCGCTGATCATCGGACTGACGGTCGTTGCGTTCGGCACCAGTGCACCCGAGATGGGCGCGAGCGTCGCGGCCGCGCGGGCCGGGCAGGCCGACATCGCGCTCGGCAACGTCGTCGGCAGCAACATCTTCAACGTGCTCTTCATCCTCGGCGCGGCCGCGGTGCTCGCGCCGCCGCTCGTCGTCGCGCAGCGCCTCGTGCGCGTGGACGTCACGCTGATGATCGCGGTTTCGTGCCTGCTCTTCGTGCTGGGCCAGGACGGCCGCGTCAGTCGCCTCGACGCCGCCGGCCTCTTCGCGGGGTTAGTCGCCTATACGGCGTTTTGTGTGCGCACCGCACTGCGCGAATCGCCGGCGGTGCGGCAGGAGTACGACGAGGCCCTCGCACCGCCGGCCGGAAATCCGGGTTCGCGCGTGGCGTCCAGTTTGCTGCAGGTCGTCGTGGGCCTCGGTGTTCTGGTCGTCGGTTCGCGCTGGCTGGTGGACGGATCGACGGGACTCGCCCGCGCGATGGGCGTGAGCGAACTCGTGATCGGCCTCACGATCGTGGCGGCCGGCACCTCGTTGCCCGAAGTCATGACCTCGATCGTCGCGGCGCGAAACGGGCAGCGCGACATCGCGGTCGGCAACGTCGTCGGCAGCAATCTCTTCAACATCCTCGGTGTGCTCGGCCTCGCGGGAATCGTCGCACCCGACGGGATCCCGGTCGCGACGCCGGCACTGCGCTTCGACGTGCCGGTGATGATCGCCACCGCGATCGCCTGCCTGCCGGTGTTCCTTCGCGGCCATCGAATCGACCGCTGGGAGGGCGTCGTGTTCTTCGGTTACTACCTCGCCTACACGGCGTTCGTGGTGCTCGATGCCACCGATCACGACGCGCTTCCGATCTTCAGCGCGATCATGCTGGCCTTCGTCCTTCCGCTGACCGCACTCACCTTCGCCGTCGCGAGCTGGCGGCACGTCCGCGCGAATCGGACGCGGTAGCCGAAGGCCGACGCGCTCGCGGAAACGCACGCACCGAAGGGCTGACCGCCGATCGCCCGCCGTCCCGGCCGTCCGGCCGGCACCGCGTCGCCCTTCGCGCCCCTCGCGCCGGCGGCGGCGCGGGGGTACGAGTTTCATCGAATCACAAGACTGCGCGTTCTCGCTCGCCGCGTCGAAGGCGGCAGAGTCGAGGGCCGCGCGCGGGAGATCGGATGACGAAACTCTCTCGTCGTGAGTTCGTGCGGGCGGCGACCGGCGCGGCGGCGTTCGCGACTCTGCCGGTCGCGGGCGCCTGCGAACGCTCGCAATCCGACCGCGAAGCACCGCTCGCGCGCGAACGCCGGGTGCGGCCCTCGATCGACAGTGCGGACTTCGAGGAGCGCTGGCGGGCGCGCTGGACGTGGGATCAGACGGCGAAGACGACGCACTTCAACAACTGCGCGTATCAGACACACTGTCTCTTTCACGTCTACGTGAAAGACGGCGAGTTGCTCCGTGAAGAGCAATCGGGAACGTATCCGCCACGCGTCGCCGGTGTCTCCGACCCGAATCCGCGCGGCTGTCAGAAAGGCTGTGCCTACAGCGCGCTCGAAGCGGGCGGGTCGCGCGTGCTGCGTCCGCTTCGGCGCAGCGGGCCGCGCGGCTCCGGGGCATGGCAAGAAGTGTCGTGGGACGAGGCACTCGCCGAGATCGCCGATCGACTCGTCAGCGCGATCGTCGAAGACGGGCCGGATTCGGTGGTGATGGACGTCGGCACCAACGGCATCGGCACCACCGCGCACGCCGCGACGCAGCGGCTCGCCGAGGCGCTCGATTGCGTGCTGCTCGATCCGAACACGGAAATCGGCGATCAGCAGCAGGGAGCGGCCGTCACCTACGGCGCGATGGCGAGCGCGCGTTCGACCGAAAGCTTCTTCGATTCGGATCTGATTCTGATCTGGAGCGGCAACCCCGCCTACACGCAGATTCCGAACTTTCACTTCCTGACCGAAGCCCGTTATCACGGCGCGACGATCGTCTCGATCGCGCCTGACTACAACGCGTCGGCGATTCACGCCGATCTCTTCGTGCCGGTGCAGCCCGGGACCGATGCGGCGCTCGCGCTCGCGATGGCGAAGCTGATCCTCGACGAGCACTGGTACGACGAGGCGCTGCTGCGCGAACAAACCGATCTGCCGATACTGGTGCGTCGCGACACCGGAAAGTTTCTGCGCGAGTCCGATCGGGTCGCGGGAGGCTCCGACGAGACGCTCTACCGCTGGGATCGCGCGCGGGACGCGCTCGAAGTCGCGCCGACCGAAAGCCTCGCGCTCGGTGCGAGTGATCCCGCGCTCGAAGGTCGCTTCGAGGTGCAAACGCTCGCCGGCCCGGTCGAGGTCGAGCCCGTCTTCGAACGGCTGAAAGCCGCCGTCGCGCCCTACACGCCCGAAGCGGCGAGTCGTCTCTGTGGTACGCCGCCGGAGTTGATTCGCGGGCTCGCGCGTCGGATCGCGCACGCCCGCGCGGCCACGAACGTCGAATCGCTCTGCCTCGGCAAGGTCTATCACGGCGACGCGATCATGCGGGCACAGATCCTCGTCTTCGTGCTGTGCGGTCACCTCGGCCGGCGCGGGGCCGGGTACGTCGGCATTTCGAATCTCGCCTCCGACGGTCACGGAGCGATTCTCGGTGACAAACGCGGCCTGCTGACGCCCGGTGCGAAGTTCACGCGGCGGCACGCGGCAGCCGTCGTACGCGATCACCTGCTGCGCCGGCCGCCGTCGCGCGAGGTGGTGCGCGCGCTGTCCGAAGCCTTCGTCGAGACGAAAGGGATGGCGAGCGCGACGCTCTTCTGGCAGCTCCACGGCGGCGTGATCGACGTTTCGGCGCGGCCGTGGGGTCGGACGCTCCCGCGCGACGTGCGCTCGTACGTGCAGGAATCGCTCGATCGCGGCTGGCAAGGGGTCGAGCCCGCGCCGGGCAAGAAGCCCCGCGCCCTGCTCGTGATGGCCGGCAATCCGCTGCGTCGCGTGCGCAGTGCGCAGCGGCTGCGCGAGGTGCTGTGGCCGAAGCTCGACCTCGTCGTCGTGACCGACATTCGCATGAGTTCGACCGCGCGCTTCGCCGACTACGTGCTGCCGGTCGCCGCCTCGTACGAGAAGCCGAACGCGTCGAGCTTCGTCAACCAGTTCTTGCTCGTGCACGCGGCACGCGCTGCCACCGCACCGGCGGGCGAATCGAAGGACGAGTGGGAGATCGCGTGCCGGCTCGCCGAAGCGGTGCAGCGGCGGGCGATCGAGCGCGGCATCACGGAGTTCACGGGACGGCGCGGCGAGACCCAGCGGCTCGATCGCGTTCACGACGTGGTGACGCACGACGGAGAGTTCCAGGCCGGTGACGCGGAGACGCTCGCGCGCCGCTTGATCGAGAACGCGACCAATCTCGACACGCCGCGCTTCGAGGACGCGGCCGATCGCGGCTGGGCCACGGTCACAGCGCTCGGGCGCGGTCCGGTCAATGCGATGGCGGCCACCGACTGGAGCGAGAACGAACCGATCACGCCCCATCTCTGGCACGTGCGCGACAAGAAACCCTGGCCGACGCTGACCGGTCGCGTGCAGTTCTACATCGATCACGACTGGTATCTCGAACTCGGTGAAGCGCTGCCGGCGTTCAAACCGCCGCCGAAGGCGGGCGGGGATCATCCGCTGCAACTGACGGGCGGGCACACGCGCTGGAGCATTCATTCGCTGCAGCGTGCGGATGCGACGATGCTGCGCCTGCAGCGCGGCGCGCCCGCGCTCTACGTGTCGGCGCAAGACGCGCGCGCGCGCGGCCTCACGGACTGGGATCGCGTCGAAGTGTCGAACGACGTCGGCCGGTTTCGAGTTCGCGTGAAGGTGTCGCCGGCGATCCGACCCGGACAGGTCGTCATGTATCACGCGTGGGAGGACTACCAGTTCGAGGGCGGCATCGGACATCGCAACGTGCTCGCGACGCCGCTCAACCCGCTCGGTCTGGTCGGAGGCTATCCCTACCTCGATCCGACCTTCGGCTCGCGCCAGCCGGGGATGAACGACCGCGACACGCGGGTCGAGATCCGAAGGATCTGACAGGAATGCCGGACATCGGATCCGCGAGATGCGGAGCAGGCGCCGGCACGGGCCACGCTGCGCTCGATGGCTCGCCGCGGCTTGTTGAACCGCGCTCCTCGGCGCATGCGGGAGGCGACGAGATGAGCCGGGAAGACCGAATCTCCGTGGACCCGGAGGTGAGAAGCGGGAGGCCGTGCATCAAGGGTACCCGGATCACGGTGTACGACGTGCTCGATTACCTGGCCGGCGGGACGACGGAGAGCGAGATCACGCGGGACTCCCCGGACCCCGCACACAGGGCCGGCCGCCGCACATCTGCGGGTTCACCGTGATCCGATCGGCGACTTCGACCATGGTGGCCGCCGGCTTCGTTCGACCAGACGAGCAGCGCCGGCACCTCGACTCCGCCGCGAGGCTCCTCGTCCGAGGGCCGTCCAACACTGTTCTCGGCAACCGGTGACGCGAGCGCGGCGACCGGGCGCGAGCGCGCCGCAGGCTGCCGCGCGTCAGATCGAACTGCCGCCGTCGACGACGATCACCTCGCCGTTCACGTAGCTTCCTGCATCACTCGCGAGCAGCAACGCGATGCCTGCGATCTCTTCGGGCTGGCCGTGACGGCGCAGCGGATTGTGTTTCACGAACTGCTCGTATCCCGCTTCGCTCTTCAGCAGCGCCGCGGCCATGCGCGTTTCGATCAGCCCCGGCGCGATCGCATTGACGCGGACGCCGCCCGGCCCGAGTTCGAGCGCGAAGACGCGCGTCAGATGGATCAGTGCGGCCTTCGCGGTGCAGTAGGCTCCGATCCCCGGCGCGGGCGTGATCCCGCCGTTCGAGGCGACGTTGATCACCACTCCGCGGCCGCGCGCGAGCATGGCCGGTGCCAGCGCCTGCGTCAGCAGAAACGGCCCCGTCAGGTTGACATCGACGATTTTTCGGAACGCTGCGAGATCGAGTGAGACCAGCGGCGTCATCACCGGGTTCGCCCCCGCGTTGTTCACCAGCAGATCGATCTCCAGCTTCTCGCGAGAGACGGTCTCGACCAGCGCGGCGATCTCTTCGGGCGAACCGAGATTGGCCGGCACGACGTATGCGGTGCGGCCGAGCACTTCGATCTCTCGCGCGACCGCCTCGAGTCCCTCGCGCTTGCGCGAGACCAGCACGAGATCCGCGCCGTGCTCCGCGAACCCGATCGCGATCGCCCGGCCGATCCCGCGCGATGCACCGGTCACCAGCGCCGTGCGCCCGGCGAGAGAGAATCGTTCGCGAATCATCGGACCTCCGATCTCGGGTTCGCGAGAGCCGAGCACACCGCCCCGTCGATCGCAACGATCCGGGTCCGGGGGGAACGTGCGCGCCGTTTCTGCACGGATCGCACGCGGAAAAAGCGCTGCCGCCGCGGCGCGTCGTGCGCTACACCCCCTGCCAAACCCCAGCGGGAGGCACGGCATGGTCGAGGTCTTTCGACACGACATCGTGATCGTCGGAGGTGGAGGCGCGGGTTTGCGCGCGGCCATCGCGGCCGTCGAGGCCGATCCGAAGCTCACGGTCGCGCTCGTTTCGAAGGTCTATCCGATGCGGAGTCATACCGTCTCGGCCGAGGGTGGCGCGGCCGCCGTGGCCCGCGACGACGACAACTTCGACATGCATGCGAAGGACACCGTGAAGGGGTCCGACTTCCTGGCGGATCAGGACGTGGTCGAAGATTTCGTCCAGCAGGCGCCGCTCGAGCTGACGCGACTCGAGCACTGGGGCTGTCCGTGGAGCCGCGACGAAGACGGGCGCGTCTCGGTGCGCGCGTTCGGCGGCATGACCACCAAACGCACCTGGTACGCGGCCGACAAAGTCGGCTTTCACATGCTGCATTCGCTCTTTCAGCACTCCATGCGATTCGATCGCATCGTGCGTTACGACGAGCATTTCGCGACGAAGCTGTTGGTGCAGGACGGCGTTTGCAAGGGAGTCGCGGCGCTCGAAATCCGAACCGGCGAAATGCGGGTCTTTCTCGGTCGCGCGGTGATTCTCGCCACCGGCGGCGCCGGCAAGTGCTTTCCGTTCACCACCAACGGCACGATCAAGACGGGCGACGGCATGGCGCTCGCGTACCACGCGGGCGTCGGCCTCAAGGACATGGAGTTCGTCCAGTATCACCCGACCGGCCTGCCGGGAACGGGCATCCTGATCACCGAGGCTTCGCGCGGGGAGGGCGGGTACGTCCTCAACAGCGAAGGCGAGCGCTTCCTCGTCACGCGCGATTACGGCGTCGGGCAAAAGGCCGAACTCGGTCCGCGCGACATGATCTCGCGCGCGATCATGCAGGAGATCGTGGCGGGCCGCGGCGTGACGAGTCCCTACGGTGAGCACGTCTGGCTCGATCTTCGCCATCTCGGCGAAGAGAAGATCATGGCGCGCCTGCCCTTCGTGCGAGAGCTTTCGAAGACGTACGTCGGCGTCGATCCCGTGCATCAGCCGATCCCGATTCGCCCGGTCGTGCACTACATGATGGGAGGCGTCGACACCGACGTGACCGGTGCGACGCCGTTGCCGGGGCTCTATGCCGCGGGCGAAACGGCGTGCTCGTCGCTGAACGGCGCGAACCGGCTCGGCTCGAACTCGCTGACCGAATGTCTCGTGGCCGGAGCCCGTGCAGGACGCGAAGCGGTGAAGGCGAGCCGTGGAAGCAGCGACGCCAACGAAGCCGCGGCGAAGCGCGAGGCCGAAGAAGAGATGGCGCGCATCGAGGCGCTGCGCGGTCGCAAGAAGGGTGGCGAGAAGATCGCCCACATCCGCCGCGAGATGAATCTCACCATGGAGCGCGGTTGTGGCGTCTATCGCGAGCAGGCGTCGATGCAGCAGACGGCCCGCGAGATGGCGCAGCTTCGAGGTCGGGTCTCGGATCTCGTGCTCGAAGACACGAGCAAGGTCTTCAACACCGAAATCCTGAACGCGATCGAACTGCACAACATGGTCGAGGTGGCCGAGGCGGTGGCGGTGGCCGCCGCGGCGCGACAGGAGTCACGCGGCGCACACGCGTGCTCGGACTTCCCGAAACGCAACGACCAGGACTTCCTGCATCATTCGATGGTGTTCCGGACGCCCACCGGTCCGCGTCTCGAGAAGAAGGCCGTCACCATCACCCGGTTCCAGCCCGAGGAGCGCAAGTACTGATGAGCGAGATCAAGAAGACCTTCGTCGTGACGCGCTTCGATCCGGACAAGGACGAAGTGCCGAAGACACAGACCTACGAGATTCCGTGCCGTCCGGAATGGAAGGTTCTCGACGCGCTCAACTACATCAAGGACGAAGTGGACGGTTCGCTGTCCCATCGCTGGTCGTGCCGGATGGCCGTCTGCGGAAGCTGCGGAATGATGGTCAACGGCGAGCCGAAGCTGACCTGCAAGACCGCGCTCTCGGACTACGGCGACCGAGTCGAGATCGCGCCGCTCGCGAACTTTCCGGTCGTGCGCGATCTGGTGGTCGATCTCGACGGGTTCATGGACAAGTTCAAATCGGTCAAGCCCTGGATTCTGCGCGCGAAGGAAAAGGCGCCGGAAGAGGGCACCTACCGGCAGACGCCGGAAGAGCTCGCAGCCTTCAAGCAGTTCAGCATGTGCATCAACTGCATGCTCTGTTATTCGGCATGCCCGGTCGTCTCGCAGGAGCCCGACTTCCTCGGGCCGGCCGCGGCCGCGCTCGGTCATCGCTACAACCTCGACTCGCGCGATGAAGGCGCGGAAGAGCGCAACGAGGTCTTTCGCGGCGACGGGACGATCTTCCACTGCTCGTACGCGAACGAGTGCAGCGAGGTCTGTCCGAAGCACGTCGATCCGGCGAGCGCGATCAACCAGGCGAAGCTGCTCGCCGTCCTCGACTGGGCGAAGGGCTTCGTCGTCAAGCGGGAGAAGAAGTAGCCATGGCGCAGCCCGCGAATCCGCGTGCGATGTCTCCTGCGAAGCCGGCCCGCACCCGCGCAGCAGCGCCCATGAAGCCCGGCAACTGGCCGTCGTCGTCGCGCTACCGCACCTATCTCGCCTTCGACTTCACGGGGGTCGTCTATCTCGTTGCGGGGCTGCTGATCGTGCGCGCGATCTTCGCGCTGGCGGGCGGCGAAGCGTCGTGGAATGCCGAGATGGCGACCTACGCATCCTCCGGCTTCTTGATCTTCCACGCCTTCGCACTCGCCTGCGTGATCTTCGTGGGCGTGCGGTTCTTTCGGCTCTTCCCGAAGGCACAGCCGCCGAAGATCGGGCCCGCCAGCCCGCCGCCGCGACCGGTCCTGCACGCGGCGCTCTACGTCGTCTGGATCGGCGTCACGCTCGTGCTCGGCGCGATTCTCGGGGGGGCCATCCTGTGAAGAAGCTCTTGCTCGCCATCGAACCCGTGATCTGGCTGCTCTTCGGCGGCGGGATCATGGTGGGAACGATTTTGCTGCCGGCATGGCTGCTCACGGTCGGGCTCGCCGGGCCGCTCGGCCTGCTGCCCGCGGACGCGCTCTCGTATGCACGGCTGCACGGTCTGCTGACCGCGCCGCTGTTCGGGATCGTGGCGCGGCTGGTGCTGGTGGCGCTGGCGGCACTGCCGCTCTGGAAGGGAGCGCATCACCTTCGCCACTTCCTGATCGATCTCGGCGGACATGGCAGCGACGCCGTGGTGGCGCCGTTGCTCTATCTCATTGCGCTCGCCGGCAGTGTGCTGGCAGTGATCGGAGCCTTCGGGATCGCGTGAACCACGCCGGCCGTCGCCGGCTTCGGCGCGAGGCAAACGAACGATGACGATTCCGCTCTGGTGCCTGGTCGGATTCGTGGTCTGGACCCTCACGCTGCTCTTGCTCGTCGGCGGGGCCCGCGTCGCGCAGATTCTGACCGGCAGCGCGCGCCCGTCGGGCTTTCCGTCCGGAGTGCCGCACGGCAGCGAGCGCTACTGGCGAACGAATCGCGCCCATCTCAACTGCGTCGAGAACCTTCCGTTGTTCGCGAGCGTCGTCCTGATCGGCGCCGTGATCGGCGCCGATGCCGCACAGCTCGATCGCCTCGCAATCGCCTACCTCGTCACCCGCGTCGCCCAGTCCTGCATTCACATCGCATCGGGCAGCGACTTCGCCGTCCAGTTGCGCTTCAGCTGTTTCGTGGCGCAGCTCATCTGTCTGCTCTGGATGCTCGCGATCACCGTCCCCCTGCATGCACTCTGAGCGATCGGCCGAAGGCCGATCGCGCCTCCCCGCGACAGCTTCGGCCCCCGCATCATCCGCCGCAGGCGGATGATGCTCCCCGCGACAGCTTCGGCCCGCAGGGCGCGAAGCGCCCGAGGACCGAAGCGAAAGCGTCCGGCCTCCCCGCGACAGCTTCGCGCCCGCAGGGCGCGAGGCGCCCGAGGACCGAAGCGAAAGCGTCCGGCCGCCCATTCTTCTTCTCGCTCTCGCCCCTTGACTGAACGAATCATTCATCGCAGCCTGCCCGAATGTCCGCATCGTCTCCGTCCTCGACCCCCGCCCCGTCTTCCGCCCGTGCCGATCGCTTCGCGTCGATCCTCGAAGGGGCGGCGCGCGTCTTCGCGGCCCGGAGCTATCGACGTACGCAGATGGCCGACATCGCGCGCGAACTCGGAGTGTCGCCGGGGACGCTCTACCTCTACGTCGAGAGCAAGGAGGCGCTCTTTCATCTGCTGATCGAGCGGGGATTCGGCCGCGACGCGAGAACGCCGTTGCCCGAGGGTCCGGTGCGAACGCCCGCTCCGGGCGCGACGCTCGATCTGCTGCGACGGCGGCTGGAGAACGAGCTTCGGCTTCCGAAACTCGATGCGGCGCTGGCGCGCGATCGACGCGGCGACGCGCGCGCAGAACTCGAGTCGATCGTGCGCGAGCTCTACGAGCTGGTCGAACGAAACCGCGTCGGCATCACGCTGCTGGAGCGATCGGCGCACGACTGGCCGGAGCTCGCGGCGTTGTTCTACGTCGGGATGCGGCGCGATCTGCTCGCGCGCCTCGAACGCTATCTCGCCGCGCGAATCGCGCGGGGTGCGCTCGCGCCGGTGCCGGACGCCGCGGCCGCGGCGCGCTTCATCAACGAGTCGGTCGCGTGGTTCGCGATGCATCGTCACGGAGACGTCGATTCGAAGAACCTCGAAGACGATGCGGTGCGCGAGACGGTGGTGATGCTGGTCGTGCGCGCGCTCGCAAAGGAGCGGAGATGAAGTCTGCCGCCATCGTTCGCGCCGTCGCGTGGATCGCCTGGACCGCGCTCGGCGGGGTTGCGTGCGGTGCGGCGGCTTCCGCGGAGGCGGAGGACGCTCCTGCTTCGTTCGGTGCCGCTGCGAGTCCGGCCGCTGCGAACGCGACGGCCGGCTGGCCGGTGTACGGGAGCGACGACGGCGGTTCGCGATTCTCGGTCGCCGACGAGATCACGCCCTCGAACGTGAAGCGGCTCGAGATCGTCTGGACGTTCCACCACGGAGACGTCGCACGCGGCGAACCGGACGGTCGCGGCTGGAAGAGCGCCTTCGAGGCGACGCCGATCCTGCACGACGGAACGCTGTTCTTCCCGACACCGCTCGGTCGCGTGTTCGCGATCGACGCCGAAACCGGTGCGGAGAAGTGGCGCTTCGACAGCCAGCTCGATCGAACGCGCCGGTTTTCCGAGGCCGCGTCGCGCGGCGTCGCGTTCTGGCGCGATGCAACGGCCGGCGCCGGCGGGGCCTGCGCGCGGCGCATCTTCTACGCGAATCTCGAAGCGAGGCTGGTCGCGCTCGATGCCAGCACCGGCGCGCCGTGCAGTGACTTCGGCGCGGCGGGCTCGATCGACCTGCGCGCCGCGATCGAAGAGTCGTGGCCCGGCGAGTACACCGTCACTTCGCCTCCAGCCGTACTCGGCGATCGCGTGATCGTCGGCTCGGGCGTCGGCGACAACCAGCGGGCCAACGCGACGCGCGGCATCGTGCGTGCCTTCGACGCGCGCAGTGGCGCACTGCTCTGGAGCTTCGATCCGATCCCGCGCGCTGCGGGCGACCCTGCGGTCGCGAGCTGGAAAGACGGCAGCCACCTGCGCACCGGCGCGGCGAACGCGTGGTCGATTCTGTCGGTCGACTCTGCGCGTGATCTCGTCTTCGTGCCGACGGGCAGCGCGAGTCCGGACTACTTCGGTGGCGAGCGGCGTGGCGACAACCGGCACGCGAACAGCGTGATCGCATTGCAGGGCGCCACCGGCCGCGTGGTCTGGAGCTTTCAGACCACCCACCACGATCTCTGGGACTACGACGTTCCCGCGCAGCCCGTCCTCGTCACGCTGCGGCGCGACGGTGCGGAGATTCCGGCCGTCGTGCAGACGACCAAGCAGGGACTGATCTTCGTCCTGCATCGCGAGACGGGCGAGCCTCTGTTTCCGGTCGACGAGCGCCCGGTGCCGCAGAGCGATGTACCGGGTGAAGAGAGTTCGCCGACGCAGCCGTTTCCGCGGCTCCCGAAGCCGCTCGTGCCGCACCGGCTCTCACCGGACGACGCCTTCGGTCTCACGCCCTTCGATCGCGCGAACTGTCGCGAGCAGATCGCGGCGCTGCGCAACGAAGGCATCTACACGCCGCCGAGTCTGCGCGGGACGCTGGTCTTTCCGGGCATCGCGGGCGGGAGCAACTGGGGCAGCGTGGCGTTCGACGAGCGCACGCAGCGGCTCTATGCGAATGCATCGCGCGCCGCGTTCACGGCGCGGCTGATTCCGCGCGAGAACTTCGACGCCGAGAAGGCGACGAACTCCGACGGGACGCGCGAGTTCGCGCCGCAGCGCGGAACGCCGTTCGGGATGGTGCGCCGGCCGCTGCTCGGTCCGCTCGGTCTGCCCTGCAATCCGCCGCCCTGGGGAACGATCGCGGCGATCGATCTCTCGCGCGGTGAAACGCTCTGGGAATCGACGCTCGGCACGATTCGCGATCTCGCGCCGGTTCCGCTGCCGATCGGCTGGGGAACGCCGAATCTCGGCGGACCGCTGGCGACGGCGGGCGGGCTCGTCTTCATCGGTGCGGCGATGGACGACTATCTGCGTGCGTTCGACGCCGCGACCGGCAAAGAACTGTGGAAGGGACGCCTGCCGGCCGGCGGACAGGCGACGCCGATGACCTATCGGCTCGGGCCGGGGCGCCGGCAGTTCGTGGTGATCGCGGCCGGGGGACACGGCAAGATGACGACCCGGCTCGGCGACTCGCTGGTGGCCTTCGCGCTCGCTGATTGATCGGCCGCGCGTTCAGTGTTCGAGGACGCCGAGCTTCTTGAGCTGCGAGATGATCATCCCGCTGTTGATCGGCTTGACCAGATAGGCATCCGCCTGCTCGCGAAATGCCCGCAGCACGTTCTCTTTGTCGTCGAGCGCGCTGGTCATGATCACCTTCGCCAGCGCGTGCGCAGCGACTCCCGCGTCCTGCTCGACCTTGCGGATTTCGCGCAGCGCCGTGTGGCCGTCCATCACCGGCATCATCACGTCGAGAAAGACGACGCGATACGGGTCGCCGGCTTCGATCGCGGCGTGGGTGCGCGCGACGGCATCCTGACCGTTCGAAACGATCTCGCAGGTGCCGACCATCGAAAGCAGATGCCGCATGATGGTGGCGATCGCGGCGTCGTCTTCGGCGATGAGGATCTTCATTCGTCCTCCGGGAACGGGCAGGGACTTCTTCGGCCGCCCTCTCGCTTCAGGTGAGCCGAACTTCGCGAACCTCGGGTCTGTCTCCAACCGTCTCTCCGGCTAACCTCCCAGCCCGATGAGCAACCGCCTTCTCGACGGGATCCGGATCCTCGATCTGACGCGCGTGGTGGCCGGTCCTTTTGCCACGGCCATTCTCGCCGACCTCGGTGCCGACGTGATCAAGATCGAACGTCCGCGCACCGGGGACGACTATCGCCACGGCCCGTCGAAGCCCGGGCAGACCTCGCTCTCCTTTCAGAACACGAATCGAGGCAAGCGATCGATCACGCTCGACGTGCGCGAGGCCGAAGGGCGCGAGCTGTTTCTGCGCCTCGCCGAACGCGCCGACGTGGTGACCGAGAACTTTCGCGCGGGCTGGATGACGCGACGCGGGCTCGGTGCCGACGTGCTTCACGCGCGCAATCCGCGGCTCGTGATCGCATCGCTGTCCGGGTTCGGTGCCACCGGGCCGCGGGCCGGCGAGGCGTCCTACGACATCGTCGCGCAGGCGGCGGGCGGATTGCTGGCGATGACGGGAGAGGAATCCGGCCCGCCGGTTCGGGGCGGCGGCGCGCTCGCCGATTTCGTGGGCGGTCTCTATCTCGGCCTCGGCATCGCGGCGGCGCTGTTCGAACGGACGCGCACGGGCGTGGGCCGCGTACTCGATCTGTCGAATCAGGACGCGATCTTCGCGATCACGGATTCGGCGGCGACGATCGCGGCGGGTCTCGGCGCGAGTTCTCCCCGGGTCGGCAACCAGCATCCCTTCACGGCGCCCTACGACGCCTACGAAACCCGCGACGGGCACGTCGCAGTCGGCACCGCGAGCAACCGTCTCTTTCGTCGACTCTGCGAGGCGATCGGCGAGCCCGGCCTCGCGAGCGACGAGCGCTTTCGAGATCACCGCGGTCGCGCGAAGCATCGCCACGCGCTCAATGCGCGGCTGGCGGACTGGATGCGCGCGCGAACCTGCGAAGAGGCACTGCGCGTTCTCGGGCCGCAGGGTGCGCAGCTTCCGTGCGCGAAGGTCGCGCGGCCGGAAGAGCTGATCGACGATCCGCAGTTGAACGCCCGGGGCATGATCGAACGCCATCCGCACCCGCAGCTCGGCGAGATTCTCTTCCACGGCAATCCGCTGCGCTTCGACGGGGCGCAGCCGCGCGCTCGCGCGCTCGCGCCCGGTCTCGGCGAGCACAACCTCGAGGTCTTCGCCGAACTCGGCCTCGACGCTGCGCAGCTCGACGCACTGGCCGAACGCGGGATCGTCTGACCGCGGATCGCGCGGCCCGTTCGAGCGACCGGGGCCGGGCCGCGACAGCACGGCGCAGATGCGCGAACCTGCCGGCAGCGGGAGGTCGCGAAGCCGTCTCGAACCACGCACCCCCGCCAGAGGAGCCCCCGCCCGATGACGAGCCCGATGGACAGCTACCGCCAGTTGCTCGCGAAGACCGATCCCGAGGTGCACGACGCGCTCGCCGGCGAAGAGCGTCGCCAGAGCGCCGGTGTCGAGCTGATCCCGTCCGAGAACTACACGTGGCCCGAGGTGCTGGTCGCGAACGGTTCGATCCTCACCAACAAGTATGCAGAGGGCTATCCGGGCCGGCGCTACTACGGCGGTCAGGAGTTCACGGACCGGATCGAGAACCTCGCGCGCGAGCGGGCGAAGGCGGTCTTTCGCTGCGAGCACGCCAACGTGCAGCCGCTCTCCGGCTCTCCGATGAATCAGGCCGTCTATCTCGCCTTTCTGAAGCCTGGCGACGCGATCCTCGGCATGGATCTCTCGCACGGCGGGCACCTGACCCACGGCGCGCCCGTTTCGCACATGGGCCAGCTCTTTTCCTGGCATCGCTACAAGACCGACCCCGACGCGGGCGGCGCGATCGATTTCGATGCGCTGCGAACGGTGGCACTCGCCGTTCGGCCGAAGATCGTGCTCTGCGGATACACCTCGTATCCCCGCGATCTCGACTACGCCGCCTTCCGCAAGGTGGCGGACGAGGTCGGCGCGCTGACGATGGCGGACGTCTCGCACATCGGCGGGCTGATCGCGGGGGGCGCGATGCGGAACCCCTTCGACGCGGATTTCGACATCGTGACGACCACCACCCACAAGAGTCTGCGCGGACCGCGGGGCGGAATGATCCTGTGCAAGAAGAAGCATGCGCAGGCGATCGACAAGTCGGTCTTCCCGGGGCTGCAGGGCGGTCCGCACATGAACGTGATCGCGGGCGTGGCGATCACGCTCGGCAAGGCGCTTCAGCCCGAGTTCCGCGCCTACGCCACGCAGGTGTTGAAGAACGCGAAGGCGCTCGCGGCCGGGCTGATCGAGGGCGGCGGGAAGCTGATCACCGGCGGCACCGACAACCACATGATGGTGCTCGACACGGCGAAGAGCTTCGGGCTCGATGGACGGCTGGCCGAGGAGACGCTCGACCGGATCTCGATCACGACCAACAAGCAGATCATCCCCGACGATCCCAATCCGCCCCTTCGGCCGAGCGGAATCCGGATCGGGACGCCGGCTGCGACCGCGCGCGGGATGGACGAAGCCGCGATGCGACAGCTCGCCGGCTGGATGCTCGAAGCGCTGCGTGCTCCCGGTGACGAGGCGCGGCTCGCGAGCCTCGCGCGCGACGTCGAGTCCTTCTGCCAGCGCTACCCGGTTCCCGGTATCGGCGAAGTCTGACCCGCCCGCAGGGTCGTGATTCGGTCGCGTGCCGCACGGATCTGTGTTCGCGGCACGAACTCGGCCGGTGGATGCGCGCCATGCTGCGCTGCGTCGATGGGGCGCGCGGTCGCCGGCCGGGGTGAAGCGCACCAACGATTTTGTCGAACACGCGACATTTTGTGCTTGCTGACTCCGAGTCCGTGTTATCACGACCCCGGTGCTCGCCGGGCGGCGAACACGACGTGAGGGCACGGACGAGCCCGTGCGTGCGTTCACAGCAAGCCATTCATTGGCCGGAACGGCCATCTGGGGGGAGGTGCAAACTCCATGCGCAAAACGCTGAAGAGTCGGATCGGAGCGATTGCGGCAGCGCTCGCCGTCGGTGCGTTGCCCGTCGGAATCGCCAGCGCCATCGGAATCGAAGATGTCGTCGACGGCGGCAACACCTACGCATGGCAGCAGATCGAGCTGCCGGGCACGATGTGCGGCGACGGATCGCAATATCGCTTCTACGTGTACGACAGCCCGACTTCGAACAATCTGCTGATTTCGTTCGAAGGCGGCGGCGCCTGCTGGGACTACGACACCTGCAGCGGTCGCGCCGGCGTGCTCGGCGCCGCGCATCCGAACGGCATTCCGAACAACTACTCCGCAGATTTCGAGCCGCAGTACGTCTCGCCGATGGTGAACGGTGCCGATCCGGGCATTCCGCTTCGCCCGAAGAAGGACATCGCCACCAAGGGCTTCGACGTCGTCTACATGCCGTACTGCACGGGTGACGTGCACGTCGGCAACAACGTGAAGACCTACTACGACCCGAACAACGTCGAGCCGCCGCTGGTCTGGCGGCATGTCGGCTTCAACAACACGGTGGCCGCGATGGCCTACCTGCACACCCGCTTCCCCAGCATCAACAAGCTGCTGGTGACGGGCTTCAGCGCGGGCGGCGTGGCGACGAGTGCCGCCTACTACGAGGCGCGGCGCACGCTGCAGCCGGCGAAGGGCTACCTGCTGAACGATTCGGGCCCGGTTTTCCCGGCGCCGAACACGTCCTACAACTCGCGCCCGCTGCACGACCTGATCACCGTGCAGTGGAACATGGCGTCGCTCTACGCGACGCTGCCGGCGAGCTTCAACCCGAACGACTTCGGCAGCATCAACAGCATGGTGTCGAGCCAGTTCCCGAACGATCAGCTCGCCTACACCGGTTATTCGAGCGACTACAACTTCTCGCGTTTCTCGTACGAGCGGTTCTACCCGAACATGACGCAGGCGGCCGTGCTGGCGAAGTGGCGGCAGGATCAGGCGAACCTGGTGGCGCAGATGAACACGCTGCCGAAGTACAGCTACCACATTCCCTGGCACCGCCCGATCAACGACAGCCACTGCTCGGCGATCATCACGTTCATCGGCAGCCACGCCTGCCCGACGGTGCGCAAGAAGTACTGGTACGAGTTCCCGGTCGGTCAGACCTGGAAGTGCCCGAGCGGGCAGACGCCCTTCGAGAACTTCCTCACGAAGTGGCTGACCAACGATCAGATGAGCCGGATCCGCGAACCCGAGAACTACTACAACAACGAAGATCTCGGCATGCAGATCGTGGCCCCGCTGATCAACGACGCGCTCGCAGGAGCGTAGTTCCGTTCGCCTGACCCCCGGGAGCTCCGTGCGGAGCTCCCGGGGGTTTCTCGTCTCGCGTGTTTTGCCAACCCGTGTTCAGGACGACGGTTTTGCAACGACGACGGATTCTCGCCGGTTTGCTCGCCGTGATCGCGCTGGGTGAATGCCTTCGCGAGAACGCCCGCGCGCAAACGCCCGGCGCCGGCACGCCTGCGGTCCCGTCGGGCCGCCCGCTCGGCATCGGAGAGCCGCGCGTTGCAGCCCCTTTCACGCCCGAGCAGCGCTATCTGGAAGCCGCGCGGCAGGGTGATCGAAAAGCGCTGGAGCGCGGGCTCGCGAAGGGGATCGCGGTCGATACCAGAGACGACCTCGGTCGCTCGGCGTTCTTGCTCGTCGTGCGCGATGCCGGAAGTGCCGAGCTGATGCGCTGGCTGCACGACCGGGGTGCCGCGGTCGATCTCGCCGATGCGGGAGGTCGCACCGCGCTGAGCTGGGCGTCGGCGGCGGGCCGGCTCGATCTCGTTCGTGAACTCGTCGGGTGGGGCGCAGAAGTCGATCGCCGCGACACGCACTCGCGCACGACGCTCTTTCATGCGGTGACCGAAGATCGCCGTGACGTCGTCGCCTTTCTACTCGACCACGGCGCCGCGATCAATGCCGCCGACCGCTTCGGCGACACCCCGCTGATCATGGCCTGCTCGAAGGGCTTTGGAGAACTCGCGAAGCAACTTCTCACGCGCGGCGCGGATCCGGCGATCCGCGATCAAGAAGGCCGTTCGGCGGCCGATCGCGCGGGTGCCGGAGCCGAGGTCTGCAAGCCCGGCGAGCCGCACTGACGCGCGATCGGCGCTCCCGGCTCATCGGCCGGAGTGACGAACCCGCCGGGGTGCCCGCCGCCCAATCACAAAACCGCGCTCACGGCCCTGTGGGAACACATCGGTCTGCGAGCGCCGCACCCGGCGGCTGCAGCAGGGCGCGTCGCAGGGCGACGGCGTCGGCGAACGTGCATGCGGCATCACCCGTCACGTCACAGAGCTGTGCTCGCGTCATCGTCGCGGCCGGCGGCGTGAGCAGTGCGCGCTGCACGATCGTCGCATCGACGAGGGTGATCCGGCCGTCGCCGTTCACGTCGCCGCACTGACATGCATCGCCGATCCCGTCGGGCGCAGAACCCGGGCCGACACCGCCCCTGTCGGACTGCGCGGGATCGGCGACGCCCGGGCACACGTCGACATCGTCGGGAACGCCGTCGACGTCCCAGTCGGGGGCACGTACGAGGCGAACCGAAAGCGGCCACGAGGTTCCGAGGATCGTCGACGCACGAGGCACGACGCTGCCGCTCACCACGGCACCGTTCGAAAACCAGGCGGTGACGTGTGTCCCCGCTGCATTCGCGGCGCCATCCGGATCGTCGAGCCGATCGACGTCGCCGCTGAACCGAATCTCTTCCATCGCATCGAAGCCGCTGAACGAGATCGAGACCTCACGAAGTCCGTCGGTCTGCGAGCCATCGGGGATCTCGACCGTCACGGGAGCCGACGACCGGGAAACGAGGAGCGGTGCGAACTCCGAGCCCGGCGACGCCTCCGCGGTGTCGAAGAACAATCCGTCGGGCAGCGCGAGATCGAGCCGCACGATCTGCACGCCGGCCGGCGATTCGTTGCGCACCGCGCCGAGAAACCCGCCCGCCATCGCGAAGCTGAAGCCGACTTCGTCGAAGCTGTACTCGACGACGTATCCCATGCGGATGTTCCAGTCGTACCAGCTCTGTCGATAGACCGCGAGGTAATCCTCGTTCTGAAAGTCGTTCGGTTCGCCGGCGTGCCAGCCGGTAAACGCGCCTCCGACGGGCGCACCGTTCTTCCAGAACTCCGTGCCGGCCTCCGGGCCCGTCGCCCAGACCCAGGTGCCTTCGACGGCTTCGTCGGTTCCGCCGAGCCAGGCGTTCGCGCCTCCCGTCAGCGCGGCGACGAAGGCGAGCTCTTCGGCGGAGGTTGTCGTCGCGAGATAGCCCGGAGTGCCGTCGATCGTTCTCGCCGCGGCAGCCGTTCGGGCTTCCTGCCAGCTGGTGAGGCCGGGGACGAACTCGTAGAGATGGCCCCCGAACGCGACCGGAGCGGCAACCGCACGCTCGGGGCCCGCGAGAATCCAGCAGAACAGCGAGAGCGACAGCAGTTGTGCACGGCCACAGCGACGCAGCGCGATCATTCGGCGATCTCCTTCGTTCCGCAGACCCGCTGCAGCCCCCGTGCCGGGCGCGCCCGCGGCCGCGTCGGTTCTCGGAGTCGGTCGCACGACAGCGCGTCGCACCACGAGCGGGCTGCGAGGCAAACGTTCCCAGTTCGCGACTCGTTCGCCGCGGGCGCTGGTGCAGGGCGTGTCGCCGAGAACTGGTGGCGCGCCGGTCAGTGGAAGCGGATCGCGACGTCCTGTTTCTCGTCGTCGCTGACCCGGAACAGCGAGCGCGACGTGATGCCCATCGGGCGGGCGAAGAAGACGTCGGGCAACTGCTCGATGCGAACGTTGAGCGCGTTCACACTGTGGTTGAAGAACTCGCGCCGATCCGCGATGCCCTCTTCGAGCGTCGAGATGCGCTCCTGCAACTGACGGAAGCTGCTGTCGGCCTTCAGCTCGGGGTAGTTCTCGGCGACCGCGAAGAGGCGGGTGAGCGCGCTGCGCACGGCCGTGTCCGCCGCGCCCTTTTCCTCGATGGTGTGCGCCTGCTGAAACGCGCTGCGCGCTTCGGTCACCCGGGCCAGCACCTCGCGCTCGTGCGTCATGTAGCCCTTCACGGAATCGACCAGCTTCGGCAGCTCGTCGTGCCGCTGCTTCAGCAACACGTCGATGTTCGCCCATGCCTGATCGACCGCGTGTTTCAAAGAGACCAGTCCGTTGTAAATGCCGATCGCATAGCCGAACGCGCCGATTACGGCGAAGACGAAGAGACCGAGCACGATCCAGCCCATGTCAGATCCTCCCGATCGAGCGGAACCGCTCGAGCCAGAAATGAAGACAGAAGAGCGCCAGCGTGGCGCCTCCGAAGACTGCGGCGGCCGCGCGCCAGCCGAGCGCGCGAACGAGAGATCGTTCGCAGCCGTTCGAGATCAAGAAAGGCGCGTTGTCGAGCGGATCGACTGCGACCGCAATCGCGTCTTCGATCGGCGCCGCGTCGACCTCGGTGACGACGCGAAGTCGGGCGACGTCCCATTCCTCGGCCGAGACGACGCCGTCGCCGTCGCCGTCGACGGCGGCCATTCGCTTTGCGTCCCGTTTCAGCTCGGCGAGCCTTCCAGCGAGTTCGATCCGGCGCTCTTCGCGCAGCCCGGGACGCGACTGCGCGATTCCGTGCACGTAGAGCGCGTCACCGTCGTGAAGCCGCGCTTCTCGAACGCGCAATCGAGACGCACCGCCGAAGAGGCCGTGCACGCGCAGGCCACGTTCGAGGACGAAGTTCGCGAGCGGGCCGCTCAGTTCGGGATCCGTTTCCTGCCACTGGTCGGCGATCTCGATGCTCGCGCCTTTGGGTTCGATCCGAACCGTTCCTGTCTCGTCTTGCAGGCAGAAGGGCCAATCCGAAGAGTCGCCGGAATCGATCGTGCTCCAGCGCCGGTTCTTGCCCGAGCCCGTTTCTTTCTCGATGCGGTATCGAAACCAGACGCAGGCGATCCCGGACAACGGTGCGCGCAGCTCGTCCTTCGCGCGGGCGACGCCCGACAGCTCGACGCGGCCGAGCGCCATCGATCGCACGCGCGAGGTCGGCGTGTCCTCGATCATCCGCCGCCGGCGCCAGAGCACGAAGCCGTAGACGAACGCTGCGCAACCGATCAGAACCCCGCCGGCCAGCAGCCAGAGCGCCTGATCGCCAGCAGCGCGCGCGAGAGGGGCCTCCATACGCGCCGCGTATCGGGCGCTCACGCGGACGTCTTGACGGATCCTCGTCGAGACCCGGCGCGGCCCCGCGGTCCGCAGCGAGCCGCGATCGCGAATCAGCGGCGCATGCACCACTCGACCGAATCACGCGCTGTGCATGCTCGTAACGAGCGTCACTTGCCGGTGCATCGCGTGCGCCGTGAAGCCGAGCGGCGTGGGAACGCGGACGCCGGCACGCATCGCGCCACGCGCAGCCGGGCGGCAAGTGAAAGGTGAGTCTGGTTGATCTCGGCCGTGATTCGCCGAACCGACATCCGTCGCGCGCGAGGCCTTCGAGATCGACGCGCCGGCCGGCCGGACTGCGAATCCGTCCCGCGAGATCGTGATCGAGCGTCGTCCTGAAAATCGCCGTTCAGCGAAACCGAAGACGAACGGCTCGACGCCGTTCCGCAGTCGTGGTCTGATGCCCCGAGAACGCAGACACAGCCGCCCGAGGACTTCGCGGCGTGCCGAGATCTCGCGGAGCGAATCGAGGCGAGTGAAAGGGCGAATCAATCGTGTTGACACCCGAGGCTCTCGGGGTTCGGAATTCCGCGCGGAGCGATCGCCCGCGCAGAAAGGCGGCGGCGATCCGGCTGCCATCGAGAGCGTGCCCGCGCATGACTCGCCGGTCTCGTTTCGCCGAGATCGCCAGCAGGGCTCGCTTCCTCGGGGTCTGCGACGACGGGATCGACGACGACGGCGACGGGCTGACGGAGTTCCCCGCCGATCCGGGTTGTTCTGTCGTGTTTCCGGACGCCTCCGAAGTGAACGAGGCCTGTGGTCTCGGCTTCGAGATTTCCTTCCTGCTGCCACTGCTGATCCCGCTTCGCAGCGCCGCGCGCCGATTCCGCGCTCGTCACGCGCTCTGCGCCAGCGCCCACGCGTGTTCGGCCAGCAGTTCGACGTTCTTGCCGAGGGTGGTCGCGAGTTCCGAGCTCGCGTTGCCCTGCAGGCCGCGCGCGTAGACGCCCTGCACGATCGCGGCGAGTCGGAAGAGAGAAAACGCGAGGTAGAAGTTCCAGTGCTCGATTCGGCTGCGGCCGGTGCGCCGGCAATACGCCGCGACGTAGTCGGCCTCGCTCGGGATTCCGCTCGCCTCGAAATCGATGCCGTCGAGTCCGCTGGTCGTGGCCGCGGTCGAGTGATAGAGGATGCAGTTGTAGGCGAGATCGCCGAGCGGATGGCCGAGCGTCGACAGCTCCCAGTCGAGGACGGCGAGAATCCGCGGCTCGGTCGGGTGAAAGATCATGTTCTCCAGTCGATAGTCGCCGTGCACGAGCGTGAGCGTTTCGTCCGCCACGGCAGGATGGCGCGGCAGCCATTCGATCAACGAATTCATGGCGGCGAGATCATCGGTTCGTGAAAGCTCGTACTGCTTCGTCCAGCGTTTGATCTGGCGAGCGAAGTAACTTCCGGGGCGTCCAAAGTCCGAGAGGCCCACCGCCTCGACGTTCACGCGGTGCAGGGCAGCCATGGTGTCGTTCATTCGGTCGTAGATCGCGGTGCGCTGTGCCGGCGAAAGATCGGGCAGACGGGGATCGCGGAAAATGCGGCCTTCGACGTGATCCATCACGTAGAAGGGCGTCCCGATCACCGTCACGTCGTCGCAGAAAAGAACGGCGCGCGCGACGGGAACCTCGCTGTTCGCCAGCGCCGAGATCACACGGAACTCGCGATCGACGGCATGCGCAGAGGGTAGAAGCGGTCCGGGAGGCTTCTTGCGCAGCACGTAGCGGCGCTCGGGAGTGATCAGCAGGAAGGTCGGATTCGATTGCCCGCCGGCGAACTGTCTCACTTCGAGCGGACCACGAAATCCTTCGACGTGGGCCTCCAGATGCCGTGCGAGCGCGGCTTCGTCGAAGCGATGGGCATCACGCACCGCGCTGGTTCCGTCGTTCGCCGTTCGTGCGGATGCGGCCGGGCTCGTGGTCACGGAGGTCTCCTCGTCAGCGAGGAGAGCAGGATAGAGGGTGAACGGAAATCGGCGAACGGGCCCGGCGACCGTCGCGGCGCATCGCCGCTCGCGCGGGCAAGGAGCGCGTTCGCCGGGGCCGCACCGCAGGCGGCGGCCCCGGCGAACGGAGAAATCAGCGAAAGACGAAGCCGAAGTTCAGCTCGACGATCGAGCCGCGCGCGCGCCTCCACGGCACGCGGTGGTGGTGATGCACGTGTCCGAGCAGCGCATCGTGTGAGGCGAAGTGATGCCCGCAGGGCCCGCAGCGGTAGAACGGTGCGGGCCGATGCCAGCCGAATGCGTGACCGCGCGGCGGACATGGACGCGCCCACCCGCCATGCCATTGCCAGTCGTCGCGCGAGCGGCCGTGGTCTCGGTGGTGGCGGCGGTGCCGGTGATGACGATCCTCGTCGCGATCGCGGTGTCCGACCTCGATCGCGCCGAAACCCGGTGCGGTGAAGGCGTTCCAGCTCGGTTCCGGGCGGTCGTCGCGGTCGAATGCACGATCGTCCCGGTGCGAACCCCGGTCGAAGAACGAGTCGTCGAAGGCATCGGCGGCCGGAGCGTTCGCGAGCAGCGCGAGCGCGGCCGCGGTGCCGAACGCGACCCCGCGGGCGATGCGAACGAAACGAAGTGGGGGATGGACCGAACACGGCTGGCGCACGACGGAACCTCCGGAGCAGGGAATGCTCTGCGCGGTTGGACGCGGCAGCCCGCCGAAGATTCGCCCGCGACGCGCGGCGCGGCCGCAGCCGATCGGCGCGATGAGCGCGTGACGGGGATCACACCGGCGCGGTTCCCTGCGCGCGCCGAGCGAACCTACGGGTTCGAGTCGCCCATCAGCACCTCGCCGAGGTGTCGCCGATGATGCACGGCGTCGCCGAACATGGCGCGACTCCAGAGCGCGCGTTTGAAGAAGTAGTGGACGTCGCAATCCCAGGTGAAGCCGTAGCCGCCGTGGAGTTGCACGCCCTTGCGCACGGCCGTTGCGTAGACGTCGCTCGCCATCGCCTTTGCCATCCGGGCCGGCACCTCGCAGGCGTCGGGCGCGTGATCGATCGCCGCGGCGGCACCGAGCACCAGCGTCCGTGCGAGTTCGACGCCCACCATGAGATCGACGACGGGATGTTTCACCGCCTGAAAGTGACCGATCTGTTTTCCGAACTGCGTGCGTGTGATGGCGTACTCGCGGGTGACGTCGAGTGTGGTCTCCGCGCCGCCCACCATCTCGGCGGCGAGCGCGGCGAACGCCCTGAGGTGCACCCGCGCGAGCGCCGTGGTCCCGTCGGCGGCGAGGCGCGCGCCGGCTCCCACGCGCACTCCGTCGAACTGCACGCGCGCGGTGCGACGCGTGGGATCGATTCCAATTTCCGGCGTGATCTGCACTCCCCGCGCCGGCAGATCGACACAGAACAGTGACAGCCGTCCGTTCGGCTCGCGAAACGGCGCCACCAGCAACGCCGCCTGCGCAGCGTGCATCACGAAGGGCTTGATGCCGCGCAGGACGAAGCCTCCGTCCGCGGGCTCGGCGGTGGCGCGCAGCTCGCTCGGCTGCCACGCGCCGTCGGTTTCGCAGGCGGCAAGCGTCGCGATCCGCTCTCCGGCCGCGATCGGCGCCAGCCATCGCGCGCGCTGCTCCGCATCCCCCGCGGCCTCGATCGCGAAGCCGGCGAGCAGCGAGGGCAAGAGGGGAGACGGCAACAGCGCGCGGCCGGTTTCGTCGAGCAGCAGCGCGAGCGGCAGAAATCCCATGCCGGCGCCGCCATCGGCTTCGGAGAACGCGACGCCGGTCCAGCCGAGGCCCGCGATCTCCTTCCACAACGCCTCGTCGTGCGCGTCGCCGCCGTCCGCGATGCGCCGCACGTCGCGGCGGGTGCACCGCTCCGCGAGCAGGCGTCGCACCGACTGGCGCAGTTGTTCGTGCTCTTCGCTGAAACCGAAATCGGTCGGGATCTGCGGATACGCGGCCACGTCTGCTCCCTCGCGACACGCCGGTCGCGGCGTCGAACTCACTTGCTCTTCGGCAATCCGAGGACGCGCTCACCGAGGATGTTGCGCTGAATCTCGCTGGTCCCGCCGCCGATCGTCATGCCGAACGAGTTCATGTAAGCGCGGGGCCATTCCGCGCGATCGAACGCGTTTTCGTCACCCAGCCAGAGCCCGACCTCGGGGCCTTCGATCTCGCAGGCCAGCTCCGAGAGCTTCTGGTTGAACTCCGAGAAGACCAGTTTGTTCATCATCTTCAGCGCGTGGGGGCGCTCGGTGTTGAGGGCGGGAATGCGCGCTCGCATCGAGCCGAGACGCAGGGCGGTTTCGGTGATCCAGAGCTCGGTCGCGCGGTCGCGCAGCACGGGATCTTCCGCAGCCGGACGACCCTCTCGCCGGGTGCGCTTCGCGATCCGTGCCACCTGCATGACGAACTCGCCCGACGCGTTCGAGGGCCCGCCGCCCGATCCCTCCGCGGCGCCGCGTTCGAACATCAGCGTCGCGAGAGCGATCTGCCAGCCCTGGCCGAGACGACCGAGCAGCGCGTCGGCGGACATCGGTGCCGACGAGAAGATCACCTGATTGAAGCCGCCTTCACCCGTCATCTTGACCAGCGGCTGCACCTCGACGCCGGCTGCGTTCATCGGAAACAGAAAGTACGAAAGACCGTCGTACTTCGGTGCCGCGGGGTCGGTGCGCGCGAGCAAGATCATCCAGGCGGCCTCGTGCGCCAGCGTGGTCCAGACCTTGTGCCCGGTGACGCGCCAGCCTCCGTCGGGCGCCCGCTCGGCACGCGTTTGCGCGCTCGCGAGATCGCTTCCCGCGCCCGGCTCGCTGAAGCCCTGACACCAGATCTCTTCGCCCGAGAGGATCGGCTTGACGAAGCGCTTCTTCTGTTCTTCGGTGCCGAACATGAGAATCGTCGGCCCTGCCCATTGCAGACCGATCACGTTGACGAGAAAGGGAGCACGGACGCGGGCGAGTTCTTGCGAGACGATGCGCTGACGCTTGAGTGTGTCACCACCGCCGCCGTACTCGCTCGGCCAGTCGAGGCCGAGATAGCCGGCTTCGTAGACCTTCCGCTGCCAGTCGCGCAGGAAGTCGAACTGACGCTTCGACTCCACCTCGAGAAAGCTCTGCGGCAGCTTGAATCCGGGATCGGCCGGCCGATTCGATTCCATCCAGGCGCGCACGTCCCGGCGAAACTCCGCGATCTCCTTCGGCTCGACCTCTTCTGCGCCCCCGGCCATCGCACGATCCTCCTTCGCCGGTGGCGTCGCGGCCCCGCGTCCCGGTGCGCAAGCCCGGCCGGCACGAGAACCCGATCGACGAGTCGACGGCGCGTCTACTATACCCGGGGCAGCGGCGAACGGACGAGCAGTCCGTTCGCGATTTCGTGGCCGATGTCGATGCCGTCTGTCGCGCTCGGAGACGGGCCGCGCGACGGTGGTCGGCGAACGATGCAAAGGAAGACTCGGATGAACGCGGGCTCGGATTCGATCCCGGATCGGCGCACACGCATCGAGCAGAAACTGCGAACGCGGCTCGGTGCCACGCAGGTCGAAGTGATCGACGACAGCCATCTGCACGCCGGCCACGAGGGGGCCCGCGGCGGTGCGGGACACTATCGCGTGTCGGTCGTATCGAGCCGCTTCGCGGGGCTCTCTCGCGTCGCGGCGCAGCGGCTGGTCTACGAAGCGCTCGGGGACGAGATGGGTCCGGGCATCCACGCGCTCTCGATCCGCACGATGACGCCGGCGGAGTGAACGCGCGACGAAGCGAGAAGCACGCGGGTGCACGCCGCATCCGCGCTCGCGTTCAGATCACGAATCGCTCCAGCCAGACCGCGAGCGAGACGCTGAAACCCGCGGCGTTGCGATGGCCGCCTCCACCGTAGCTGCGCGCGATCTCCGCCACGTCGAGCGCTCCGATCGAGTAGAGCGAGACGTCCACCCGGTGGCCGAAGACGCGGTAGAGCAGCCCGAAGGGCTGCCCGTACGTCGCGCGCAGCGCGAGTTCGTGGCCGACCGCGCTGCGCACGAGCGGCGAGTTGACGGCTTCGATGCGCCGCGTACCGAGCGCGACGGGATGTGCGTTGCGCAACAGTCGCCGGACGTCCGCGAGCTGGGCACGAACGATCGGTTCTCCCTCGCGCGCGAGCGCGTCGATCGGTCGCGCGGCGAGGGCATCCCAGACTTCGAAGCGACGCGGATGCGATCCGATCGCGGCATTGACCGCATCCGAGGCCGGCAGCTTCCAGTTCCAGAGATCCTGGTCTTCGACGTACTGCAGGAGTTCGGGGACGGGCGCCGCGGGATGAAAGTGACGCCACGCGAGCACCGCGCCCGAGTGCGCGAGATCGAAATGAATCACGTGATCCTGCGCGCGCAGCGCCGCGGCGAGCCCCGGTTCGGCCTCGAAGTGATCCCGCGTCGAGACGTGATGATCGAGCAGCACGAGATGCGCGGAAATCTCACCGAGCCGGCGCAGGTCGAGATTGGGCACGGAGATGTCGACGAAGACCACGAAGGAGTCGGCAAACGATTCGGCGCGAAACGGATCGTCGTGTCCGCGCGCGACGTAGTCGGCGCTGTCGCCCCAGGCGCGCCAGACCGCCCAGGCGGCGCCGAAGCCGTCGGGACATCCCGCGTGATAGAGGCAGACGCGTTTCACCGCGCCAGTCTCGCGGATGGCGATCGATTCAGGAAGGGTCGCGGCGGAGACGGCGGGCGCCGCCTCGGAGCGACCCCGGCGCGAGGTCAGCGGTGCCGGATCTTTTGCAGTGCCGCGTCGGCGCCGGCGACGATCAGCGCGTCGGAGTCCTTGAGCGGCGCGTCGGGATCGGGCGGGAGCGAGAGCTGATCGGTCAGAGAACAGCGGACGGCGATCACCTGCACGCCGAGCTGCTCGCGGGGCGTGATCTGTCGCAGGGTCTTTCCGGTCCAGTCGCCGGGCACAGCCATCGTCTGGATCGAGTGTCCTTCGCCCACCGGCGTGTATTCGAGGACGGATCCCGCGGCCATGCGATGCGCGAGGCGCAGGCCCGCTTCGCGTTCCGGGACGATCGCCTCGGTCACGCCGAGCGCGTCGAGCGCGCGCGCCTCGTTCTCGTCTCCCGCCTTCACGAAGAGATCGCGAACGCCGAGGTCGCGCAGCGCCAGCGTCGCGAGAATGCTCGTCGCGAGATTTTCGCCCGTGCTGATCACGGCCCCGTCGGCGCCCGCGGCGCCGGCCGCCTTCAGCACGTGCGGATCGGTCGCGTCTCCGGCGATCGCGCGCGTCACGCTGTCCGCATGTCGATCGACCAGCGCGGCACTGCGTTCGATCACGATCACCTCGTGGCCGAGCTGTTCGAGGGTTCGTGCGACCGCCGAACCGAACTTGCCGAAGCCGATCACGACATAGCGACCCATGCGACTTCTCCTTCGATCGCGCTCAACCGACCAGCACGTCCTCGTGCGCGTAACGCCAGTTCGCCCGGCGCGACGAACGCCGGGCCATCGCACCGAGCACGGCGAGCGGCCCCACGCGACCGAGAAACATCAGCACCACCAGCAGGACGCGCCCGGGGGACGTCAGTTGCGACGTGATGCCCATCGACAGGCCGACCGTGCCGAGCGCACTCTGCGCCTCGAAGAACAATTGCGTCATCTGACTTCGATCCGCGCCCTTCGCGGGATCCGAAAGCTCCGTCATCAGCAGCAAGAAGGTGAACGAACCGAGGAGCAAGAAGGCGCCCACCGCGAGCCCCGTGGCTCGCTCGATCGTCTCGTCCGGCAGCGATCGTCCGCCCACCGAAACCTGCCGCTGGCCGCGAAGGCGCGACCAGAGCACGAGAAAGAGCAGGGCGACCGTCGTCGTCTTGACGCCGCCCGCGGTCGACGCCGGAGATCCGCCGATCCACATCAGGGCCAGCGTGAGCAGGATCGAAGAGTTCTCGAGCGCGCCGTAGTCGACGGTGTTGAAGCCGGCGGTTCGCGGCGTCACGGCGAGAAAGAACACGTTGGCGAGCTGCGCGAGCGGATCCATCGCACCCAGCGTGCGTCCGCGCTCGAACCACCAGAAGAACGGCATGCTGCCGGCGATCAACACCGTGCTGGTGATCAGCGCGAGTCGCGTGTGCGTCGAGATCCGTCGCCGCGATCCGGCCATGCGCCCGCGCAGTTCGTCGAGCACGACGAAGCCGATCCCGCCGAGGACGATCAACCCGCCGATCACGCCGAGCGTCGGCGCATGGTGTGCAAACGGAACGAGGTTGTCGTGAAAGGTCGAAAAGCCCGCGTTGCAAAACGCCGAGATGGCGTGAAAGAAGGCCGGCCAGAGCGCACCCGTCGCGCCGAGTGTCGGTGCCCAGAGGGCCCAGAGCGCCAGCGCGCCGGCCGCTTCGATCGCGAGCGTCGTGCGGACGACCCCGCGAAACACGGTCGCCGGGTCGGTTTCCACGTCGACCGGTGTGTTCGCCCCCGCGGCCTCTTCGACATCGAGACTCGCGCGACGCCCGAGTGCCGCGGCGGTGAGCGCGGCAAAGACCAGAATGCCGAGCCCGCCGAGCTGAATCAGCAGCAACAACCAGAACTGTCCCGCGCGCGTGAGACGGCTGGAGACGTCGAACACCGAGAGACCCGTCACGCAGATCGCGCTGGTCGCGGTGAAGAGTGCATCGACGACGCCGAGCGATTCGCCGACGACGAGTCCCGGCAGGGCGAGGAACCCGGCCGTCCCCGCGGCGATCAGTCCCGCGAACGACAGAACGAGCCATTGCGGCGCCGAGAGAACGCGACGCCGGCTCGATCGAAGACCCCGAGGCCGCGCAGCGCGAACCCAATCCGCCAACGTGGCCTCCTCTTGCGCGGCATGGTGCATGCTGGCTGCCGAAGCGCCAGTCGAGCGGGCCGGTGTGCGGGATCACATTTCGCGTCGCGCGATCGGTCGATCTCCGCTTCGGATACGGCGCTGCAGCCGGCGCCGTTCGCCGGAGGTTCGAATGCGCTCGATCGCTCTGCCACACAGCGCTCGGATCGGCCCGTCGCCGCGCCCCCTGCTGATCGTTCGCCACCGTGTCGGACATTCGGCCGGATGGTGGCGTGCCGCGGTGATCACGGTCGCAGTCGCGACGCTGGTGGTCACGCTGTCGCACTGACGACCTCGCCGTCACCGATGCGAGGGGGCGCCGAACCGCCGTCGCAGCCAGTCGGCGAGAATGCGATTCAGTTCGTCCGGCTTCTCTTGCTGCGTCCAGTGTCCGCAGGACGCGATCTGCACCATCTCGAGGTCCGACACCAGGCCTGGCATCGGCGCGGCCATCTCCGGCCGCAACACGGGATCCCACTCGGCCGTCACCATCAGACTCGGCACTTCGATCCGCGCACCGGCGAGCTGCGATGTCGTTTCCCAGTTGCGATCGAAATTTCGGTACCACTGGAGGCCGCCCCGAAATCCCGTGCGCTCGAAGACGCGGACGTAGTGAGCCATCGAGTCGGCATCGAGGACGGGATCGCCGAGCGCCGGAATCTCTTCCAGCCGGCGAAACGGATTCATGTCGCCGCCGGTTCGTGCGTTCTCGCTGGCGAAGCGTTCGAACGGGATCGCGCTTCGCATCAACTTCTCGAACACGAGCGAGACCCGCGCGTCGAGCACCGCCTCCGCGAGACCCGGCGTCTGGAACCAGAGGATGTACATCGCGTCGTCGTTCCCGCCGGCCATGGCGCGCATCAGCTCGGTGGGTTTGATCGGAGCGCGCGGCAGATACGGCGTGTTGACGCCGATCACGCCCGCCGTGCGTGCGGGATGCAGCAGCGGCATCTGCCAGGCGACGAGTCCTCCCCAGTCGTGGCCGACGAAGACGGCGCGCTCGATCTCCAGCCGATCGAGCAGCGCGACGAGATCTCCCGTCAGGTGATGGATGTCGTAGGCCGTGACTTCTTCGGGGCGATCGCTGTCGCCGTAGCCGCGCTGATCCGGCGCGATGACCCGAAAACCCGCGTCGACGAGCGCGGGAAACTGAAAACGCCACGAGTACGCGAGCTCGGGAAACCCGTGACAGAGCACCACGGCCGGACCGCGGCCGGCGTCGTGAACCGAGAGCGTGATCGCGCCGCCCGCACCGTTTGGCCGGGCCGGAAGGGAGAGACGCCGGGCAGCGGGGAACGAAGTGACGGTCGACATGAACCCTCCCGATCGTGCGCGGCCAAAGCTTCAGCCGGCGCGTCGAACGCGGAATCGGATCCTCGGTGCGAGTCGCCAGAGCCAGAGGCCGAACGCGAGCGCGAACGGCAGTGCGGCGACGTGCGTGAATACGGGCGCGGTCGGAAACAAACCACCCGCGAGCGCCATCCCGACGCGAAGCAGCGCCGCGAGCTGCATTGCGACGAATGCGCAGAGCAGCGCTCCGCCCGCGTGAATCGGCCGTCCGCTGTGGCCGAGCGCGACGCGCGTGCTCATGCCGATCACGAGCGTCGCGAATCCGCCGACGGCGAGAGCGTGTCGTCGCGGAAGCAGCCAGAGCGGCGCGAGGTCGGGCCGCAGACATTCGATCACGCCGAGCAGCAGAGAGAACGCGACCCAGCCCAGTCCGAGATAGAGAATGGCGATCATCGGTTCGCGCAGCGCGCGTCCCGGGCGCCAGCCCGCGACTTCGATCGCGAGCGTGAGGCCGAGCAGCGCGTCGAGTGCTGCGATCCAGCGCGAGGCGGCATCGGGTGCGGCGATCGTGAGTGCGACGCGGAGCAGTGCGATCAGCAGCCAGCTCGTGAGCAGGCGCGGGGGACGCGGTGTGTACGGGCGGCGGAGCACGTTGGCCGTGAAGAAGGGAACGATTCGCATCGCGACGCCCACCACGACCAGCAGCAGAAAGCCGTGCATCGCGAGCGCGATCGCACCGGCGTGAAGCGCGGCATCGGCGCGCAGCACCGCGATTGCGTCGAGGCCCACCGCGATCGGCGCGAGCGCGACCCCGGCCAGCACCAGCGCGGGCTGCGCACGTCGCGGGTGGGTCGACTGCGCGAGCATTCGGCCGAGCGTCGCGAGCAGCGAGACGAACGCGAGGATCTCGATCGATGCCGCGAGCGCAAACAGGCGCGCGCCACCCGCGAAGAGCGAGACGCCGAGCAGCGTCTGTGCTCCTGCCAGCAAACCGAGCCAGAGCCCGAGCCGGGCCGAAGTCGGAGGCGGTGCGTCGATCCAGCGCGGGAATGCGGTGCCGAGAAACCCGAAGACGTAGAACGCGAAGGTTCCGAAGAGAAGCGAGTGCGCGTGCCAGGTCGCGGGTGCGAGATCCGGCGCGAGCGCGAGCGGCGCACCCGTGCGCCGCGCTTCGACGACGAAGGCCCAGAGCAGCATCACGGTGACGGCATGCAGCGCACCGGCAGGAAAGAGCGGGCGATAGCCGATGGAAAAGAGAGGCTGGTTGGCAGCAGACGACACGGGTTCTCCGCAACGGTGAGTGGCGGACCATGTCTTCGCGCGCGGGCCGCGTCAATCCGGTTGGCCGCGGCGCCCGACGAGGGTGTTCATCGGGCGCCGCGATGCGGTTCTTGCCGTGCGTTTCCCGCCGCCTCGTGTCGCCCGGGCAAGCAAGCCCTCCGACGACTCAGCGTCAGGGCGGCCACCGGTGCCAGCCGGGGGGCGGTTTCCTAGACTGGCCATTCCTCGAGGAGACCCCATGGCCGAACCCGGACGCAGGCTTCCCAAACCCGTCAGTCGTGACGTCACCGACGGATCGGCGCGCGCGCCGGCCCGCGCGATGCTGCGCGCGATCGGCATGAGCGAAGACGATTTCAGCCGGCCGCAGATCGGTGTGGCCGCCGCGGCCAATGAGGTCACCCCGTGCAACATGGGGCTCGGCGATCAGGCCGAACTCGCGAAAGAAGCGATTCGCAGCGCCGGCGGTTACGGGATTCGCTTCGACACCATCGCGGTCTCCGACGGCATCTCGATGGGGCACGTCGGCATGCACGCGTCGCTGCCCTCGCGCGAAGTGATCGCCGACAGCGTCGAACTCGTGATGCATGCCGAGCGATTCGACGGACTGGTGGCGATCGCCGGCTGCGACAAGAGCCTCCCCGGCATGATGATGGCGATGGCGCGGCTCGATCTTCCGTCCGTCTTTCTGTACGGCGGAACGATTCTGCCGGGCCGATTTCACGGGCAGGACGTCAACATCCAGGACGTCTTCGAAGCGGTCGGCGCGCACGCGAGCGGCCGCATGAGCGACGGCGATCTGCTCGAACTCGAGCGCTCCGCGTGTCCGTCGACGGGCTCCTGTGCGGGCATGTTCACCGCGAACACGATGGCGGCCGCGAGCGAAGCGCTCGGGCTCGCACTGCCCGGATCCGCGTCGATCCCCAACCCCGATCCGCGCCGCCGCGAACTCGCCCGCGCCACCGGCAAGGCCGCCGTCGACGCGCTCGCGAACGATTTGCGCCCGCGACGGATTCTCACCAAAGCCGCCTTCGAGAACGCGATCGCCCTCGTGATGGCGCTCGGCGGATCGACCAACGCCGTGCTCCATTTGCTGGCGATCGCGCACGAGGCGCGCGTCGATCTGACGCTCGACGACTTCGCCCGGGTCTCGGCCCGCACGCCGCTGCTCTGCGATCTGCGTCCGTTCGGAAAATACGTGATGACCGACGTCGACCGGATCGGCGGCGCGCCGGTGGTGATGAAGGAACTCCTCGATCACGGCCTGCTGCACGGCGACGCACTCACGATCACGGGCCGCACGCTCGCCGAGAATCTCGAAGGCCTCGTTCGGCCGAAGGGGCAGGACGTGCTGCAGGCCGTCGGTGCACCGCTGATGGCGCAGGGTGGGCTCGTGATCCTGCGCGGATCGCTCGCACCCGACGGCGCGGTGATGAAGACGGCCGGCGGCAACATGCGGCGCTTCGAAGGTGCGGCGCGCGTGTTCGACGGTGAGCAGGCGGCGTTCGACGCGCTCACGCGGGGCGAGATCGCGAAGGGATCGGTGATCGTGATTCGCAATGAAGGCCCGAAGGGTGGGCCCGGCATGCGCGAGATGCTGGCGGTCACGGCGGCCGTGAAGGGTGCCGGCCTCGGCGCGGACGTGGCGCTCGTCACGGACGGCCGCTTCTCGGGCGCAACGCACGGCTACTGCGTCGCACACGTGGCACCGGAGTCGGTCGACGGCGGGCCGATCGCGTTCGTTCGCGATGGAGACCGGATCGTGATCGATCCCGGCCAGTGCACGCTGGTGGTCGAGGTGCCGGCGAGTGAACTCGACGCGCGCGCGAAGGGTTTCGTGCCGCCGCCGCCGAAGTTCACGCGCGGAGCACTGGGCCGCTACGCGCGGCTCGTGGGCAGTGCGTCGCGCGGGGCGGTCTGCGATTAGCCGCCTCGCGGCGACCCCGCGGATCGACGCGCCAGCGGGCGCCGCGCCGCCGAATCACGCGGCGGTCGTCTGGCGTGAGGTCGCGCGCGGCGAGTTCGTGCTCGATCGCGCGTTTCAGACGATGCGCCGCGCGTCGCATCCCTGGCTACTCGAATCGACGCGCGTCGGCCCGCCGTCGGGGCGCTGGTCGTTTGCCGGTGCCGACCCGTGGGCGGTGCTGCGTGTGCGCGGTCGCGCGATCTCGCTCGACGTACGGCGTGCCGTGCGTGCGGAGCAGACGATCGGTGTGCACGAACGCGAGGCGGATCTCGTCGACACGCTGCGCGGGCTTCTCTCGCCCGCACCGCAGGTCGCAGCGGCGAGCGCGGAGGCGTCCGCGGGCTCGGCCGGCGGAGGCGCGCTTCCGCCGTTTCTCGGCGGCGCGGTCGGCTGGATCGGTCACGAATGGATCGCGACGTTCGAGCGCGTCGCACGTTCGCCGGCGGCGCCCGGCGATCTGCCGGATGCGACGTGGTTGCTGGTCGACCGCCTGCTCGCGTTCGATCACGAGCGCGGCGTTCTGATCGCGGCCGGAACCGGGTTTGGGCACTCGAAGCGCGAGGCGATCGCGCAGGCCGAGCGCGCGTGCGACGCGGCCGCCGCGTGGGAGCGAAACGCGACGTCGATCGCGACTCCGATCGGCGCCGGGCGCGAGCATCGAGATCCGGTGTTTCGGCCGCGCGAAACCGCCTCGCTGCCGCCTCCGTTTCGCGCGGACTGCGATGCCGCGACGTACGGCACGCGCGTCGAGCGGATTCGGCAGAAGATCGCGGCGGGCGATCTCTATCAGGCCTGTCTCACGCACCGGATCGAAGCGCCTCGCGTCGACGCATGGGCGCTCTACGCGGCGCTGCGGCAGGAGAGCCCGGCCCCGTTCGCCGCGTTTCTCGAGCTGCCGGAAGTGGCGCTCGCCGGTAGCTCGCCGGAGCGATTTCTGCGGGTGACACCGGACGGTGTCGTCGAAAGCCGTCCGATCAAGGGCACTCGACCGCGCGGAGAGACGCCCGACGAGGATGCACGCCTGCGCGCCGCGCTGATGCGTTCGGAGAAAGACCGCGCCGAGAACGTGATGATCGTCGATCTGGTGCGAAACGATCTCGGGCGCGTGTGCGTTCCCGGCAGCATCGAAGTGCCGGCGCTGTGCGCGCTCGAGACGCTGAGTCGCGTGTTTCAACTGGTCTCGACGGTGCGCGGTCGTCTCGCGCGCGGGCACGACGCACTCGACGCGGTGCGGGCCGCGTTCCCGCCCGGCTCGATGACCGGCGCGCCGAAGCTCGCGGCGATCGATCTTCTCGCACGGCTCGAACCGGTTCGACGCGGGCCGTACGGCGGTGCGCTCGGCTGGATCGATGCGCGCGGCACCCTCGATCTGTCGGTCGTGATCCGGACCGCGATCGTGCGTCGAACGGGCGTCCAGTTTCAGACCGGCGGTGGCGTGGTGGCCGACTCCGAAGCGCTCGCCGAATGGTGCGAGTCGCTCGACAAGGCGTCGGCGTTCTTTCACGCCCATCGTCGCGCGAGCGCGCACGAGGCACGCGCCGGCGCGCGCGACGCGCCCGTCGCACCGGCGGCTCCGTTCGCGCCGTCTCAGTGATGGTCGCCGTGGTCTCCGGCTCCGGGCGCGGCCGGCGTGGTCACATCACCGGCCTGCTTCGGCTGCCACGCCTCCGCCGCTCCGTGGTGATAGACCAGTTCGCCGCCGGATTCGCCGGTGCGAATCGCCGCCACCGTGAGACCCGCCGCGAGCACGACGGCAGCTCCGCGCGCGAGGTTGCCGGCGCTGCCGGCGAGCAGCCCCGCCGCGGTGACGAGCAGCGTCCCGCCGGCAAAGAGAACGAACCGTTCCCCGCGCTCTTCGTGTCGTTCGATCGGTTCGCGGGCCACGATCTTCTCGACCCGTTCCTCGTCTTCGTGACCGGCCTCCTCCGCGCGCCAGGCCGAAACGGCGAGCAGCACGTGCACGAGCACGACGAGTGACCAGCTTCGCGCGGGCAGCCAGCCGCGCGCGATTGCGACCGCGGTCACCAGCGCGAGCAGTGGCAGCAGCAGGGCGAATGCAATCGGCAGGTGGACGAGTGCGGGATGCATCGGAAGGGCGGTTTCGGGCACGGTTGATCCTCCTCGATCTCGCTGTCAGTCTGCCCGAGCGCGGCGGTCGGCGCCGCCCCGCCCGAGGACGACGATGCGCATCCTCTACGTCGAGGACGATCCGACGGCGCGCGAATACCTGCAGCGGGGGCTCCGCGAGCACGGCTACGGCGTCGATGTCGAGGCGGATGCCGACGCCGGCGAGGCCCGCGCGCGCGAAGCGGGCTACGACCTGTTGCTGCTCGACGTGACCCTGCCCGGGCGGGACGGCTTCGCGCTGCTGCGCGCACTGCGCGAGGCCGGGGTTTCGACCCCGGCGCTGTTCTTGTCCGCTCGCGGTGAGGTCTCCGATCGGATCCGCGGCCTCGATCTCGGCGCCGACGACTATCTGACCAAGCCTTTCGCACTCGCCGAACTGCTCGCACGAATCCGAGCGATCACGCGGCGGCACGCCGGCGAACCCGAAGACAGTCGGCTCTCGTTCGCGGGTCTCGAACTCGACACGCGCCGTCACACCGTTCATCGGGCCGGCCGTCTGGTCGAGCTCACGCCGCGCGAGTTTCAATTGCTCGAATATCTGATGCGCCATGCCGGGCACGTCGTCTCGCGGGCGATGATCATCGAACACGTCTGGGGGGCGGGCTTCGAGAGCTATTCGAATCTGATCGACGTGCACGTGAATCATCTGCGCCGGAAGATCGATCGCGGATTCGACGCGCGGCTGCTGCACACCGTGAAAGGCATCGGCTACGTGCTCGACGATCGCACGCGCGCGTCGCTCGACGAACCCGCGTGACGCGGCGTTCGTTTTCGATCGAGGCGCGCTGGACGATCCGAAACGGCGCCACGCTGCTGATCTGCATCACCGCGTTCGCGTTCTACGCGCATGCGCGAATCGAACGCCGACTCGAACAGGATGCGGCGGTGCTGCTGGCGCTGCAGGCCAATCAGGTGCTGGCCGAGGCAGCGCGGTTCACTGCCGCCGACGACGACGCGCTGGCGGCACTACTCGATCGAAGGGTCTCCGGCGCGGAATCGGGGCTTCGTCTCGGCGTCGTCGTCTGCACGACGGACGGCTCGCTGCGCGCCGCCGCGGGCTCGCTCGCGCACGCGCCTCTGCGTCTGCCGCCGGACGTGCTGCGTCGCGACGACGACGAAGTCTTCGAACGGCGCGATCTCGGTCGCAGCTACGACTGGCGCGTCGTCACGCGGCGAGGCGACGCGGGCATCGTGCAGGTCGCCGTCTACGGCCGGCGCTTCGAGCGCAACGTGCGCTACGTGCGGCGCATCTTTCTCGTCGCACTGCCGGCGGTGCTGCTCGCCACCGCGGGCCTCGGCTGGTGGATGGCGCGCAGCAGCCTGCGCCCGATCGCGCGCATCACGGCCGCGGCGAGGCGCATCTCGGCGGCGCATCTCGACGAACACATTCCGCGCTCGGGCACCGGAGATCAGCTCGATCAGCTCGCCGAGACGCTCGACGACATGACCGCGCGGTTGCGCGAGAGCCTCGATCGCATGCGCCGCTTTTCGGGCGACGCCGCGCACGAGCTGCGCACGCCGCTGGCCGCGCTGCGCAGCCGGCTCGAAGTCGCGCTGCTTCGCGATCGATCGGGGGACGAGATGCGCGAGACGCTGATTGGTGCTCGCGACGAAGTCGACCGGCTCGCCGAGACCGTGTCGGCCATGCTGCGCCTCGCGCGCACGGAAGCGGGCGTCGATCCGGCCCGGCGTCGCGCGGTCGAACTCGTGCCGTTGCTGCGAGACGTGCTCGGCTTCTTCGCGCCGGTGGCCGAGGACGGCGGCGTGCGCCTCGTCGTTCGTGATCTGCCCGGGGTGACGGTGCAGGGCGACGCGGAGTGGCTGCACCGATTGTTCGCCAATCTCGTGCACAACGCCGTGCGCTACACGCCGGCGGGCGGGGAGGTTTGCGTGGAGGGATGGCTCGAACCGGCCACTGCGGCGGCGCGCGCAGACGCGGCCGGTTCGCATCGCGCGGAGCAGATCGTGATCCGTGTTCGCGACAGCGGGCTCGGCATCTCGGCCGAGGATCAGCCGCACATCTTCGAGCGGTTCTATCGAGGCAACGCAGCGGCGAGCCGGAGTGGTTCGGGGCTCGGCCTGCCGATCGCGCGTGAAATCGCGCGCGCGCACGGAGGCGACATTTCCGTCAGCAGTGCGCCGGGGCAGGGGGCGAGCTTTCTCGTGCGCCTTCCGTGCGCGGCGTGAGGCGCGAGATGACCGGGCGATCGAGCCTTCGGGCGCTCGCGCTCGTTCTCGCCGCGGCGATCCCGATCGCCTGCCGGCCGGCGGCCGAATCTGCGCCGTCTCTGCCCGGGGCGTCGCTCTCGCTCTTCGCGCTCGGAGACACCGGCCAGCCGGCGTGGCCCGCGGCGCTTCGCTCGCGGCAACTCGCCGTGGCGAAGGCGATGACGCACCAGGCGCGCACGGCACCCGTCCACGGGATCGTCTTTCTCGGTGACCAGTTCTATCCGCAGGGACTGCAGAACGACACACTCGTGCGTCAGATGATGGATCACATCGTCGCTCCCTACTGCGCCTTTCTGCGCCTCGACGGCACGAGATCGCACGAGGTCGCGGGCGCCTGCGGCATTCCGGAAGCGGAGCGACGGCCGGTGCCGCTTCATGCGGTGCTCGGCAATCACGACTACGAGCGCGGCGAGAGTCCTTCGTTGCAACTGAACACGCTGCCTGCCTTCGTTTCCAACTGGCGACTCGCGAGCGGACTCGTCGAACGACGCGATCTGGGCCACGGCGTCGATCTCCTGTTGCTGGATTCCGAGCGCGCGATGGGCGGCGAAGATCTCGCCCCGTTGCGCGACGCACTGATCGCGAGCCCGGGCCCCCTGCGCATCCTTGCGCTGCACCGGCCGGTGGCGGCGGCGAACGGACAGTGGCGCGATCCGGCGGGTGCGGAGTCGCTGCTCTCCGAGCGCGTGCGCGCGGCGGTCTCCGCGTCGGGCCGAACGGTCTCGCTCGTGCTCTCGGGACACGTGCACAATCTGCAGCTTCTGGTCGAGCCGCCGCCGCTCGCGCTGCACGTCGTCGCCGGCGGCGGCGGCGGTCGATTGCGACCCGTGCGCTGGCCGCATGCCTCGCGGCGCTTCGGGCTCGCGGCGCCGGGGTTCGCGCGGATCGACCTCGTGGAGCAGGCGGGGGGAGCGCGGCTCGTGGTGTCACTGTTTCGTGTCACCGCGTCGCCGCTCTTCGTGACCGACGGCGGAACGCTCGTCGCGCGGATTTCCGTCGACGCGGCCGGTGAAGTCCATGAGGACGTGGTGCCGCAGACGGAGGCCGCGTTGCCGGACGGCGATCACTACGGACGCGCCGGCTCCCGGCGGGCTCCGTGACCGAAGCGATTCCTCGCGGCGCGCAGATTCTCGGCGCCGGGCCGACGGGTTCTCGGGAATCCTCCCGCGGAACGATCGCTGCCTTCGCGCTCGCGCTGCTGCTCTCGTGCTGGCCGTCTGCCGTCGGTCTTCTGAGTCCGCACGACGTCGGGACCCACGATCAGGGCAAGCAGGTGATGTACGTCGTTGGTGCGATGGACGGCGCTCTGCTCGTTCCGCACGACCGCGGCGAGGTGGCGACGAAGCCACCGCTCTACACCTGGCTCGCGGCGGCCATCGCGTGCG
>CAZDHU010000185.1:0-7591 GCA_964505355.1 uncultured Myxococcaceae bacterium
CGAGCCGCACGCGATCGGCGTGCCCCAGCGCTTCGCCACGTAGCGCGAGAACCCGGCGACGTGGCGCGCCTCTTCGCGCGCCTGATTGGTCGCGTACTCCTGCGCACCGGGGTCGCGCAGGACGTCGCACAGGCTGGCCGAGAGCGAGAGCGCGCCCTGCTCACCGTGAAGTAGCGCGGAGATCATCCAGCGCGCGCTTTCGTTGGCGAGAGCGATCTGCTGGCCCTCGTCGAGCTCGTCGGCGATCGCACAGTTCAGCTCGACCACGAACTCGCGCGGCAACAGCGTGTCCTGCGCGAGATCGAACGGCACGTCGAAGTGGAGATAGCGGGTGTCGTTCGGATCCCAGAAGTGATCGTGGGTCGCGGCGATGATTTCGTCGAACGCGTCGGTGCGCGTGCCGAAACGCGAGACGTCGAGCAGCGCCTCGAAGTCGTCGGGACGCACGGTTTCGTAGATCGGGTCGTAGGTGAGCGGCTGATTCATCGGGCGGATCCTCGCGCGGAATGAAATGGGAGTGCGCGATCACGAACTCCGTGGTCGCGGGGCGTCGCAGGCCGCGCGCCGGACGCGAGGCGTCTCGCGCGGAGCGGCCATACGGCCCGCTCGACGCGCGAAACGAAGCGGTTCACGGTGAATCGGCGCCGGCGGCATGATCGCTGGCGACCTTAGCCGCGAGCAAAGGGGCGACAACCAGAAACGGGGCACCATGAATCCCGGGCGCGGACACGGGATTCGCGGCGGATTCTCGCTCCGCCCCGGCTACTCGACGGCGATCCGGGCGACGCTGCTGAAGAGCACGCGGCCCGATCCGCCGGTGAAGCCGCCACGCACCTGCCGGCGCGCGAGCGGATCTTTCGGATCGACCGTGTAGCCGACCGGAGAAGCTTTCTCGGTGCCGTAGAAGTACGCCGCCGCGAGGGGACGGGTTCCCTTCTCGGCCGGCGCGCGCAGCGTGTAGACCACCTTCGCCGCGCCCCACTTCGCCTCGGCGGCGTTCGAAACGACACCCGTCACGTTGACGTACGCGAGATTGCGACCGCTCGCTTCGGGCCGCCGTGCCAGCCACTCGCTCTGCGCTTTGCCATCGGCACCGGTGATTTCCGGCGCGCTCACCACCTGCCAGCCCGCCGCGCTCGCCGCACGCGCATGCCAGCGGTGATCGGAATCGACCAGCGCGATGCCCACCACGCCGGCGCCACCGGTGGTGGTGACCGTCACGGTGAACGTTTCGCCCGCCTTGACCCGCGCGGGTGCTTCCATCTTCACCGTCGACGCGCGATCGATCGCTTCGATCTGTGTCGCGAGCGTTTGCCGATCGGCCTCGCTCATCTGCGCGTATCCCGTGTTCGGAGCGCCCGCGCGAATCAGCGCGAGGTGTTTGTTCTCGGCCAGCTCTTTCTGCGCCCGGTCAGCCGCCGACCCGGCCAGCGCGGATTCGCTGCGTGAGGAATGGCAGCTCGCGCAAAAGGGCGCCGCGTCCGTCTGATAGTCCGGCGTTCCGCCGGGATAGGCCTGCGCATTGCTCGCGAACCACGTCAGCGCTGCGATCGAAAGAGCGAGATGAAGCCGCATGGGCGTGCCCTCCTGCGGTTCGTTCTAGCCCGAATGATCGATCGGCGCCCTGCTGCACACGGCGGCGCGACGCGATTCTCGGACGGACGCTTTCCAAACGATCGGGCGAGCGGCTGGTCCTCGTCCCTCTCGCGCCGCGTCGTCCGATGCTCGGCCGCGCACCGATCCTGACACGTCGCGGCAGAGGCCTTCTGCCGCGCGAGCCGCGGGCTAGTCTCCCGGCGTGGCACACCCCCGCGACACCCACGGCCGGCCGCTCGGCAGTCTTCGAATCTCGGTCACCGATCGCTGCAATCTTCGCTGCGGCTACTGCATGCCCGAGGAAGAGTACGTCTGGCTTCCTCACCCGCAGTTTCTGCGCTTCGAAGAGCTGGCCCTGCTCGCGCAGGTCTTCGTCGGACTCGGCGTCGATCGAATCCGACTCACCGGCGGCGAGCCGCTGATGCGTCGCGATCTCCCCGTGCTCGTGCGGCTGCTCGCCGACGTCTCCGGCCTTCGCGATCTCGCGCTGACCACCAACGGCGTGATGCTCGCCGATCACGCCGACGCCCTCTTCGACGCGGGCCTGCAGCGAATCACGGTCAGCCTCGACACGCTGCGGCCCGATCGCTTTCGCGCGATCACGCGACGCGACTCGCTGGCCGCCGTGCAGCGCGGCATCGCCGCCGCGTCGCGCGCGATGGCCCGTCACGGACGCACGGGCCTCAAGATCGACAGCGTCGTGCTGCGAGGGACGAACGACGACGAGCTCGACGCGCTGCTCGGCTTCGGACGCGAACACGGCGCCGAGGTGCGTTTCATCGAATACATGGACGTCGGCGGCGCGACGCGCTGGTCCGAGGAGAACGTGGTTTCGCGCAGCGAAATGCTGGAGCGTCTATCGGCGATTCACGGCCGCATCGAGCCGGTGATCGAAGAGAGCAACGCGCCGGCAAAGCGCTTTCGGCTGCCCGACGGCACTTCCTTCGGCATCATCGCGAGCACGACCGAACCCTTCTGCAGCGCCTGCGATCGCACGCGCCTGCTGGCCGACGGCCGGCTGCTGCTCTGTCTCTACGCGCGCAGCGGCCTCGATCTGCGCGGCCCGCTGCGCGCCGGCGAGAGCGCCGAAGCGCTCACCGAACGGATCTCGCAGGCCTGGCGCATGCGCACCGATCGCGGCGCCGAAGAGCGGTTGCGCGCGGCCCGGCGCACCGCGCTCGCCTCGGCGGACGAACTGCGCAACGCGCCGCACCTCGAGATGCACACGCGCGGCGGCTGAGAAGCTCATCCAGCACGCTCGTGTTCACGGCGTCGCCGAATCGCTCCCGAACGCGGGATGACATCGCGCGCATTCCGGCATCACGCGCTCGCGGCGCAGAAACACCGCCTCCGCCGTTCCGCCTTGCTCGTGCGCCTCGTGACACGACACGCAGGCGACACCGAGGTTCGTGTCGTGCACGGCGAGGGCGTGAAATCGCTCGACCGCACCGGGCGTCGTCTCCTGCGCGGGATGATCGGGATGACACTTCTCGCAGTCTTCGTCGCGGAGCGGCACCCGCATGTTCTTCGGCTCTTCGAAGCGACCGAGCGCGTACCGAACCGAATCGCTCATCGCGAGCCACTTGACGCGCAACCGGCCGGTGAATCCGGTCCCCGCGTGACAGTCGACGCAGCGAAAGGACGCGTCTTGCCTGCCTTCGATCGAGGTGGCGGCGTGCCGCGCGGCGAGCGTCGTCGCGGGGACGCCCGCGAAATCGCGCGCGATCTTCCGATGGAGCGGGGTCTGCGCGTCGAGATGACAGGAGGTACAGAACGCGTTCTTCGATTCGAGTCGATCGCTGATCTGCCAGCCGACTACGGCTCCGATCGCACCGAGCAGCAGCGCGAGCATGACGCGTCGCGCGCGGCGCCGGTGCCGAAACGGAGTCGCCGCGTCCTGCATCGCGCCGATCGTAGGTTACCCTGCGCGCGCCGGGCAGCCGGATCGGCCGGCCTCGAGCGCCGAACGCAACCGCCGCGCGAGAAGGAGACGAGATGGCGAAGATGGATCTGCGGGCCGTGGGCCGACTCGGAGTCTGGTGCTGGCTCGACATGTTCGATGCGGCGAAGGCGGCCGAGTTCGCGCAGCGCGTGGAAGCGCTCGGCTATTCGACGCTCTGGCTGCCCGAAGCCGTCGGCCGCGACCCCTTCGTGCTGGCCGCGCATCTCGCCTCGAAGACCTCGACACTTCGCTTCGCCACCGGCATCGCCAACCTCTACGCGCGCGACCCGATGACGATGAACACGCTGCACCGCACGCTCGCCGAGCTGACGGGCGGGCGCTTCATCCTCGGCATCGGCGTTTCGCACGGGCACCTCGTCGCCGGCGTGCGCAAACACGAATACGGAAAGCCCGTCACGACGATGCGCGAATACCTCGCGAACATGCGCGGCAAGCCGTACATGGCGCCGCCCGCCGCGGAGGAGCCGCCGATCGTGATCGCCGCACTGCGCGAAAAGATGCTCGGCCTCGCGCGCGACGAAGTCGACGGCGCGCATCCCTACTTCGTTCCGCCCGAGCACACGCGGCGCGCCCGGAAGATTCTCGGCGCGAAGCCCTGGCTCGCCGTCGAACAGATGGTGCTGCTCGAAACCGACGCCGCGAAGGCCCGCGCGATCGCACGGGCGAACATGAAGATCTACGTCGGCCTGCCCAACTACCAGAACAATCTGCGCTGGCTCGGTTTCGGCGACGACGACTTTCGGGACGGCTGCAGCGATCGACTGGTCGACGCGATCGTCGCCTGGGGCGACGAAAAGGCGATCGCCGCGCGCGTACAGGAGCATTTCGAGGCCGGCGCCGATCACGTCTGCATCCAGCCGTTCCGTGCCGACGGCGCACCGGGGCCCGACCTGCGCCTGCTCGAAGCGCTCGCACCGGCGCGCCGCTGACGCGAACGCCGGACGCGCGCGTGCGGCGCAGCTTCTTCGGCTGGGGCCTCGAAGGCGCGGGCCCGAACGACGAGCAGGTCGCGGGCATCGCGCGAATGCTCGCCGTGCGATTTCCCGGGCATTCGTTCGCGCCCTCGCCGGCTCCGCGACTCGACGAGATCGTGCTGCGCGCACCGCGCATCGCGCCGCCCGCCGGGCTCGATGCGCTCTGCTCGCGCGAACCGTTCGATCGCGCGGGGCACACCTATGGCAAGTCGTATCGCGACGTGCTGCGCGCGCGAGCGCGACGGTTCGACGCCGCCCCCGATCTCGTCGCCTTCCCGCGCCACGAAGCCGATCTGGTCGCGCTGCTCGACTGGTGCGCGAGCGCGCGGATCGCCGTGATTCCGTACGGCGGCGGTTCCAGCGTCAGCGGCGGAGTCGAAGCGCGCGACTGCGAGGCGTATGCCGGCGTGCTCTCGATCGACCTCGGACGCCTCGATCGCGTGCTCGAGATCGATCGCAGCGCGCGCGCCGCGCGCATCGAAGCCGGCATCCTCGGCCCGGCCCTCGAGGCGGCGCTTCGGCCGCAGGGTCTCACGCTGCGCCACTTTCCCCAGAGCTTCGAGTTCTCGACGCTCGGCGGCTGGATCGCGACGCGGTCGGGCGGGCACTACGCCTCGCTCTACACGCACATCGACGAGTTCGTGGAATCGCTCCGCCTGCTGACACCGAGCGGTGTCATCGAAACGCGGCGACTCCCCGGTTCGGGAGCCGGCCCCGCAGCGGATCGGCTCTGGATCGGCAGCGAAGGCGCGTTCGGCATCATCACCGAGGCCTGGATGAGGTTGCAGGATCGCCCGACGCTGCGCGCGGGCGCGGCCGTCCGCTTCGAAGGAGCCGACGCGTTCGTGCGCGGCGCACGTTGCGTTCGCGCGCTCGCGCAATCCGGGCTCCACCCCGCGAACTGCCGCCTGCTCGATCCCGTCGAAGCCGCGAACTCGGGCGCTGCGAGTGGCGATGCGGCGGTGCTGGTGCTCGGCTTCGAATCGGCGGACCACTCGCTCGACGCCGCGATCACCCGCGCCGCCGAACTCTGTCGCGACCATGGCGGCCTCGTGCCGGACGACGCCCTGCGCACGAAGCGCGGGAGCGAAGCGGCCCGCGACGGCGCCGCCGGTGCGTGGCGCAGCGCGTTCTTGCGCGCGCCCTATCTGCGCGACGCGCTGGTCGGACTCGGCGTGATCACCGAGACGTTCGAAACCGCCATCACGTGGGATCGCTTCGAAGCCTTCGACGCCGGCGTGCGCGCGGCCGTCGGCGATGCGGTCTCGCGAATCTGCGGCGGCGGCCTGCTCGCCTGCCGATTCACGCACGTCTATCCCGACGGCGTGGCGCCGTACTACAGCGTGATCGCGCCCGGCCGCCCCGGAGGCGAACTCGCGCAATGGGACGAGATCAAGGCGGTGGCGATGGACGCGGTGGTCGGGCTCGGCGGAACCGTCACGCATCATCACGCGGTCGGTCGCGATCATCGCCCGGGCTACGACCGCGAACGGCCCGAAGGATTTGCCCGCGCGCTGCGCGCGATCAAGCGCGAACTCGATCCGGCCGGCGTGATGAACCCCGGCGTTCTGCTCGACGCGCCGGGCAAGAACTGAAACAGGTTTTCGTACCAGAGGGCCGCACCCGAGACGGACCGCGTGCGCGACGGCACGACGTTCGGGCCGGCAGCGAAGCGCAGCCGAGCGACGGCGAACTCGCGTAACCAGACCTCGCACCGGGTGCACTCACCGTCGTCGGCGGGCGCGAGGCTTTCGTTTCGCCCGTCTCGAACCCCGCACAGGCCGGAGTCCGTCGATGCGATTCGCGCTGCAACCCGCCCTCGGTGTCGCACTTGCGCTCGGCCTGCCGGCGACGGCGGATGCCGGTGCCCTGCTCGCTCCGGCACCGCGAGTCGAACGCGTCAGGCCTGGCGCCTCCCTCGGCCCTGGCGCGAGCGATCCCTCGTCCGCCGGCCTCGTCATCGACACGCAGTCGCGCAACGCGGTGATCGCCGCCTGGCAGCAGGTCTTCGAGCCCGCGTTTCTCCCGCCGATCGATTGGACAGGCGATCTCGCGAGCTGCAAGGCCGGCACGACGAACGACGCGCATGCCGAGGCCACGATCGCGCTCGTCAACTGGTTCCGCGCGATGAGCGGCCTGCCCGGCAACATCACCCGCGCGCGTGCGCACGAGCGCGAAGCGCAGGACGCCGCGCTGATGATGATCGCGCAGGGAGACCTCTCGCATGATCCGCAGCCCCCCTGGGCATGCTGGACGGCCGAGGGCGCGACGGGCGCGAACAATTCGTTGATCGCGGTCGGCGTCGAAGGACCGATGGCCGTCTTCGCCTACGTCGAAGATGCGGGCGACGGCAACGAAGACGTCGGGCACCGGCGCTGGCTCCTCTATCCGCCGCAGCAGACGATGGACACGGGATCGACGGACGCCGTCTACGACGACGGCTACTGGCGCTTCGATGGTTCGAATGCGCTCTGGGTCTTCGATCCGCCGGGGGCTCCATCGGCGCCACCCGTCGCCTGGCCGCCGGCGGGCTTCGTACCCTACCCGGTCGTCTTTCCGCGCTGGTCCTTCGGACTCGACGGCGCGGACTTCTCGAAGGCGCGGGTCTCGATGCAGCTCGCGGGTTCGGACGTGCCGGTGACGCTACTCCCGCTGCAACCAGGTCCCGGCGATCCGTGGATGATCGGAGACCCCACGCTGGTCTTCGAGCCATCGCTCCCGCCCTTTGGCCCCGGGATGTCGGATCAGACCGTGACCGTCACGGTGACGGGGATCCTCGGCGTTCCCGGTACGACGGACGTTTCCTGGCAGGTGACGGTGATCGATGCCGATCGCGACGACGCCGACGGCGACGGGGTCGTCGACGCGCAGGACAACTGTCCCTTTGCTGCGAACCCGGCCCAGACCGATCGCGGCGGACTCGGCGCGGGCTCGGCCTCCGACGGGATCGGAGATGCCTGCCAGTGCGGCGACGTGAACGGCGACGGGCGCGTGACGATCAGTGACGCGACGATGATTCTGCGCTCCCTGCTCACGCCGCCGACGGTCACGCTGCCCG